>NZ_JASPJL010000001.1:0-282668 GCF_030232315.1 Corynebacterium sp. MSK039 | reverse complement strand
GGCCACGAGTCATTGAGGGGTGGGATAACGGGGATCAGCGCAGGGAGCTGTCACAACGCTGAAATGGGGGTGGGTTAACCCCTAACAGGCTTTTCACGTAGACTGGGGGCTGGTCAACGTGCTGGACCACGCATTTGTTGTGCTCGAGAGAAAGTGAGCTTGTGGAGGACCGAGCGAAACGCGAAGGCTCGCACGCCGAATCGGCTGCGGACCCGGCGCTCGCGCGGAAGACCACGGCGCACGTCGCGCTGCGCACGTGCATCGCCACGCGAAAGGTGAAGCCCACCGCCGAGCTCCTCCGGTGTGTAGCCCAGCACAGCGACGACGGGACAACCCGCATCGTGCCAGATCTTCACGGTCGGCTCCCGGGCCGCGGCGCGTGGCTTAGCCCCACCGCAGAGGCCCTCGAGAAGGCCATCGAACAACGGCGATTCCACCGCGCCCTGCGATTGGGCTCAGTGACGCCGGACTTCGAGGAGTTATGGGCGGTGCTGGGACGCGAGGGATCTCAAGAACATTGACCCGTCGCGTTGAACGTTCCATGGACAGTTAACGATTTATCAGTTGACGGAGCCCGACATGTTTGAAAGCACTCTGAACTGATGAGCGCACGATGAAGCGGCATCAGCGATGAACCAGAAACGTTAAAGGGAGCCGGACGTAGCCTTTCCGCATAAGGCCACCGGCTCCGAGATATCGAAGGAGAGTAGTGGCCGGAAAGCTACGTGTACACGAGCTTGCGAAGAAGCTCGGTGTGACCAGCAAGGAACTCCTTGCAACCCTGAAGGAACAGGGAGAATTCGTTAAGACAGCCTCCTCCACCGTGGAGCCCCCTGTCGTCAAGAAGATGAAGCAGTTCTACGGCGTCGCGCAGGAGTCCAAGCCGACGACGCCGCCGTCCCCGCTGGCGCAGGCTGGCAGTGTTCCGGACAGCACCCAGCGTGGTCCGAAGCCGGGTGCCAAGCCTGCGGCGAAGCCGAAGGCTGCACCGAAGCCGGGTACCGCGGCAGCCAAGCCAAGCGCGAAGCCAAGCCCTGCTGCTGCAGCGAAGGCTGCACCGGCCGCGAAGGCGACCCCGACCCCGGCTGAGGCTGCGCCAAAGCCGGGCCAGGCTGCACCGAAGCCGGCTGCGAAGCCGGGACAGAAGCCAGCTCGCGCCGCAGGCAAGCCGGGCCCGAAGCCGGGTCCGAAGCCGGGCGCGCGCCCGCAGCGGGTTGCTAATAACCCGTTCTCCTCCACCACCGAGCGCCCACCGCGCCCGCGTGGCGGAGCCACCCCTGGCGACATGCCTCGCCCAGGCGGCACCCGTGGCGGCGCCGGCCGTGGCCAGGCACCACGCCCGGGCGCTCGCCCGGGCCAGGGTCAGGGCCGTGGCCAGGGCACCGCGAAGCCGGGGGCAGCACGCCAGGGCGGCGGCCGTCGCCCATCCCCGGCGATGATGCCAGCCACCCCGAGCCCGGGTCAGATGCCCGCCAAGTCCGGAGCCGGTTTCGGCGGCGGTCGTGGCCGTGGCGGTCGCCCAGGCGGTCCAGGCCGCCCAGGTGGTCCGGGACCACGTGGCGGTCGCGGCGGACGTCGTGGCGGCACCGCAGGTGCATTCGGCCGTCCGGGCGGTCCACCGCGCCGTGGCCGCAAGTCGAAGCGCCAGAAGCGCAATGAGTACGAGGCAATGCAGGCACCGAAGGTCGTGGGTGGCGTTAAGCTGCCGAGCGGCAACGGTGAGAAGATTCGCCTCGCTCGCGGCGCCTCCCTGGCCGACTTCGCGGACAAGATCAACGCTGACGCAGCAGCACTGGTGCAGGCGCTGTTCAACCTCGGTGAGATGGTGACCGCCACCCAGTCCGTCTCCGACGAGACCCTGCAGCTGCTGGGCGACGAGATGGACTACAAGGTCGAGGTCGTTTCCCCAGAGGACGAGGACCGCGAGCTGCTCGAGTCCTTCGACCTGCAGTTCGGTGAGGACGAGGGCGACGACGAAGACCTCGCCCAGCGCCCGCCGGTCGTCACCGTCATGGGTCACGTCGACCACGGTAAGACCCGCCTGCTGGACACCATCCGTAAGGAGAACGTTGGCTCCGGCGAGGCCGGTGGCATTACCCAGCACATCGGTGCTTACCAGGTCAGCGTGAACATGGAGGGCGTCGAGCGCCCGGTCACCTTCCTGGATACCCCGGGTCACGAGGCCTTCACGGCAATGCGTGCTCGTGGTGCGAAGTCCACGGATATCGCGATCCTCGTCGTTGCTGCTGACGACGGCGTGATGCCGCAGACCGTCGAGGCGATCAACCACGCCAAGGCTGCGGACGTCCCGGTTGTGGTCGCGGTGAACAAGATCGATAAGCCGACCGCACAGCCGGACAAGATCCGTGGCCAGCTCACCGAGTACGGCCTCGTGCCGGAGGAGTACGGCGGTGAGACGATGTTCGTTGACATCTCTGCGAAGCAGGGCCAGAACATCGACCAGCTGCTGGAGGCCGTCCTGCTGACCGCGGACGCGTCCCTGGATCTGCGCGCTAACCCGGACATGGACGCCCAGGGTGTCGCCATCGAGGCGCACCTCGACCGTGGC
The DNA here is from genome assembly GCF_030232315.1 of Corynebacterium sp. MSK039. Taxonomy (NCBI): domain Bacteria; kingdom Bacillati; phylum Actinomycetota; class Actinomycetes; order Mycobacteriales; family Corynebacteriaceae; genus Corynebacterium; species Corynebacterium sp. MSK039. The sequence goes on along the minus strand of NZ_JASPJL010000001.1, from coordinate 280,099 downwards.
CGCGGCCCGGTCGCGACGATCATCGTCCAGCGCGGTACCCTGCGCGTCGGCGACTCCATCGTCGTCGGCGATGCCTACGGCCGCGTCCGCCGCATGATCGACGAGCACGGCAACGACGTCCAGGAGGCTGGCCCGTCCCGCCCGGTCCAGGTTCTCGGCCTGACGAGCGTGTCCGGTGCCGGCGATAACCTCCTCGTTGTTGACGAGGACCGCACGGCCCGCCAGATCGCGGACCGCCGCGACGCCCGCCGTCGTAACGCGCTGGCAGCCCGTTCCCGCAAGCGCGTGTCCCTGGAGGACCTGGACGAGGTGCTCAAGGAGACGAGCACGCTCAACCTCATCCTCAAGGGCGACAACGCCGGTACCGTCGAGGCACTGGAGGACGCCCTGCTGAAGATCGAGGTCGACGACGAGGTCGCGCTGAACATCATCGACCGTGGTGTCGGTGCTGTCACCGAGACCAACGTCCACCTGGCTGCGGCCTCCGACGCTGTGATCATCGGCTTCAACGTCCGCTCCGAGGGCAAGGCCACCGAGGCGGCCAACGCCGAAGGCGTGGACATCCGCTACTACTCGATCATCTACAAGGCGATCGAGGAGATCGAGGCTGCCCTCAAGGGCATGCTCAAGCCGATCTACGAGGAGAAGGAGATCGGTACCGCGGAGATCCGCCAGATCTTCAAGGCTTCCGCCGTCGGCCTCATCGCAGGCTGCATGGTGGAGACCGGCAAGGTTCGCCGCAACGCCAAGGTTCGCCTTGTCCGCGATGGCAAGGTCATCTCCGAGGACGCGACGATCGACTCGCTGCGCCGGGAGAAGGACGACGTCACCGAGGTCTCGCACGGTTACGAGTGCGGTATGGTGCTGTCCTACCCGAACATCGAGGTCGGCGACCGGATCGAGGCCTACGAGATGGTCGAGGTCCCTCGCGACTAACTGGTCAACACCGGTTAGCTAAGCTGGGCGATTGCTAGCCCGCCGCAATCCCGGAAACGGGGGCGGCGGGGCAGCGCCCGGCTTTTGCCGTTTTTACATCACTACCCGGCGGGACCGTGAAGGCCCCGCCCGAAAAGGAGTGCCACATCATGGCTGATAATGCTCGCGCCGCGCGCATGGCCAAGCGCATCCAACAGATCGTCGCCGTCGCCATCGAGCGGGAGATCAAGGACCCGCGCCTGGAGTACGTGACCATCACGGACACCCGGATGACCGGCGACCTGCACGACGCCAGCGTGTTCTACACCGTCCGTGGCGCATCCATCGACGAGGAGCCGGATGTTCCGCTGGCTGCCGCCGCGCTGGAGAGCGCCAAGGGGCAGCTCCGAAAGATCGTGGGCGACCAGCTCAGCGTCCGCTTCACGCCGACCCTGAGCTTCGTGCACGACACCGTCCCGGAGGCGTCCGCTCACATGGAGAAGCTGCTCGCCGAGGCTCGCGCGAAGGACGAGGCCGTGCGTGCCCAGGCTGCCCAGGCCAAGCCGGCGGGCGAGGCTAACCCTTATAAGGAGCGCAACTAGCGCTGCCTGCGCAGCCCCAGCGCCCTGACCGGGTGCCGGGTGCGCGCGGAAGAAAATTCGCCGAGAAGAGGATCTGAAGGAAAGCCACGGTGCAGGAGCCCACAACGCTGCGGGAGTTCGAGGACGTCGGAACCCGAAAGATCCTCGCGCTGGCCTGGCCGGCGCTCATCGTGCTGGCAGCCACCCCGCTGTACCTGCTGCTGGACACCGCCGTCGTCGGGCGCCTGGGGGCAACCTCCCTGGCTGGACTCGCGACGGGTGCGGTGGTGCTGAGCACCGTCACCACGCAGCTGACCTTTCTTTCCTACGGCACCACAGCCCGCGCCGCGCGGCACTTCGGGGCAGGGCGCACCACCGATGCTGTCTACGAGGGCATTCAGGCCTCCTGGATCGCACTCGGCGTTGGGGCGGTGCTCGCGGTGGGCCTGTTCTTTTTCTCCCCGACCATTTCCCTTGCCTTATCCGGAGACGCCGAGGTGGCGGCCGAGGCCACCAACTGGCTTAAAGTCACCAGCCTGTCGGTGATTCCCGCGCTGTTCATCATGGCGGGTAACGGCTGGCTGCGGGGACTGTCCAACACGCGGCTCCCGCTCTATTTCACGCTGGCCGGGGTCATCCCCATGGCTGTGACTGTCCCACTGGCCGTACGCCGCTGGGGGCTTGTGGGATCCGCGATCGCGAACGTCGCCGGTGAGCTGATCATCGCCGCGTGTTTCCTGGGGGCGTTGGTGTTTCACTGGCGCAAGTTCGGGGATCACCGCTCGATGCGCCCCAACGGGAGGGTGATCCGCACGCAGCTGGCGATGGGGCGTGACCTCATCGCCCGGTCTCTGTCCTTCCAAGCGGCATTCCTTTCCGCAGCGGCGGTGGCCGGGCGGATCGGAGCCCCGGCGCTGGCCGCTCACCAGATTCTGCTGCAACTGTGGAACCTCGTGTCTCTGCTGCTGGATAGCGTCGCGATTGCTGCCCAAGCCTTGGTGGGGGCCGCCTTGGGCGCTGGTTCGGCGCGAGCGGCCCGCTCCGTGGCACGCCAGGTGTTGAAGTTTTCGCTGGGGGCTTCGGTGGTGCTGGCGGTCTTCTTCGGGCTGGGGTCGCGGGCGGTTCCCCAGCTCTTTACGGCCGACGCTCCCGTGCTCGATCAGATCGGTGGACCGTGGTGGGTCTTCGTTTCCATCATCGTGATCGGCGGAGCCGTCTTCGCACTGGACGGGGTGCTGCTGGGAGCCGCGGACGTGGCATTCCTGCGCAATGCCAGCATCGCGGCGGCTGTCATTGGCTTCATTCCACTGGTCTGGCTGAGCCTCGCTTTCGACGTCGGCCTGATCGGGGTATGGGCAGGGTTGGCTGCTTTCATGCTGATCCGTTTCGGCGCGGTTCTGTGGCGCTACCGCGGTGACGCCTGGACGGTGAGCGCTGATCAGCGGGAGGAGCGAGGCACCCAGGGCGCCACGGCAGCCTAGGGGAGGGGAGAGAGGCCCAAGCGGCTGACCTTGCTCTTTCTTGAAGCCACGGTGAGGCAACGTAGGGTTGAGTTTTCTAGGAACTTTCCTCGGCAATATGATTTAAGCGTGGCTGGACGACGATAAAGTCGCGGGCCGGATAACGACGGACGATGAAGGTGGTGGGCATGCAGGGCGCAGATGATTCGCTGGCAGCGCAGCTCGCCTACACCGCCGCCGTCGCCGGCGGTGCGGGGGAGGAAGAGACCCGGGATGCGGTGACTCTGTGGGCCGTCAGCGACCTGCACGTGGGTGCGCGCGGCAACCGCGATCTCGTCGTCGACCTGGTGCGGCCCCGCAACCCCGAGGACTGGCTGATCGTGGCAGGCGACATCGCCGAAGACCTGGACGTGGTGATCGACGTGCTGGCCGAGCTTCGGCAGCGCTTCGCCAAGGTGATCTACGCGCCCGGGAACCATGAGCTCTACGCCCGTGCAGGGCACGGGCCGGTGGGAAAAGCGAAATACGAGGAGCTCATCCGTCGTTGCCGGCGCATTGGGATCTACACTCCGGAGGATCCGTACCAACAGTTCGCTGGGCACACCATCGTCCCCCTGTTCACTCTCTACGATCACTCCTGGCGCGATCTGATCGACACCCCGGAGGAAGCGATTGCCAAGGCGCACGCGCAAGGTCTGGTCTTGAGTGATTACTACATGATCCGGCCTTTCGTGGATGTCCCGCTGTGGTGCCGGGAGCGCCTGGCCTATTCGGTGCGCCGCCTGGGGCAGGTCACTGGCCCCACCGTGCTCGTGAACCACTGGCCCTTGGCGCAGGAATCCTTGCGGCGCGTGCGATACCCCGAGATCGGGCTGTTCTCCGGCACCCGGCACACCCAGCAGTGGGGTAGGCGTTATCGCGCGGCAGCTGTCATTCACGGGCATCTTCACATACCTTTAGGTGTTGAAGTTGATGGTGTGCCTCATGTGGAAGTTTCCCTGGGCTATCCGAGGGAACGGAAGCGCAGCTTGCCCCCGCGGCAAAAGCTTGACCTGTGGCCCTATCCAGTCATCCGCGTCCCGCACACATCTGGTCCACAAGCTGGTTTCGAGGAAAGGCGAGGAGGGAAGTAGGCAATGTGGAATGACGTTGTGATCTCATCGCATCAGACGGAGCCGATTCAGGCCTACGACCACCAGTTCCAGCGGGTGCCCTCCCTGCTCCAACCCGGGCGCCTGCTGAGCGGGGTGCGGTGCGTCGAGTACCACTCCTCGGCCGAAAACCTGCGCAACTACCACGGTCTTCCCGTCGTGGAGCAGGAGCTCGTCGCCACCGCGGTGGACCGTCGCAAGGCCGAATTCGGGGACTCCCGGTGGTGTGCCCACCGCGCGATGGAGCAGTTCATCCCGGACCAACCGATTCTTCGTGGCCACCGGGGGATGCCGGAGTTTCCAGCCCCGGTTGTCGGCTCGATGACGCACACCACCGGCTACCGGGCGGCCGTGGTGGGGCGCGCCAGCCGCTGGAGTTCCTTAGGCATCGACGCCGAGCCGCTCACTCCGCTCCCGGAGGGAGTGTTCGCAACGATCGCGAGCCCGGAGGAGCGTGCAGGCCTGCGGCGACTGTCCCGCCGCCTGGGCCGCGGCCACGGTGGCCAGGGATCCCTGGGAGTGGTGCTCTTCTCCGCGAAGGAGGCGGTGTACAAGGCCTGGTACCCGCTGACCCAGCAGTTCCTGGACTTCGACCAGGCACGCATCGAACTCCGCGAGGACGGGAGCTTTAAGGCCCGGTTGCTCGTCGGGAACGCTCCGGTTCCCGCCATTGAGGGCCTGTGGTCAGCAGCTGAAGGCTACGCGCTGACGATGGCGGGCGTGCGCGCCTAAACCAACCCGTGGGGGCGGGCGACGAACTCGCTGGCCGCACGCCGACCCTTCTCCTTAATCAGTGCGATCGCGTGGCCCTGCGGATCCACAGCAGCGTGAACCCCCTTCAACCCGATTGGCTCCAGCCACTTACCCAGGGCTAGGTTCGCTGCCTGCTCTTCGGTGATCGGCCGGGTGGGGAAGCAGACCTGCATTGCAGTATCGAGGCTCAAGCTCAGCTCCGGGGTGTCGGCAAGTTCTTCGAGGGTGACGGCCTCAGCGATATCGAACGGCCCCACGCTGGTGCGGCGCAGCGCGGTGAGATAACCGCCCAACCCTAGTGCCTCGCCGACGTCGCGGGCGATGGCGCGGATATACGTCCCGGAGCTGCAGTGGACGCTGACATCGACCAGCCAGCGAGGTCCCTCGGCGGTCTCTTCGCGACGGACATCGGAGAAGCTCAACGAGTGGATGGTGATCGGGCGAGGAGGAATGTCGACCTCCTTGCCCTCCCGAACCAGCTCGTGGGCTCGGCGTCCATTGATCTTGATGGAGGACACGGAGGTCGGCCGCTGCATGATCTCCCCTTGGAAATCTGCGAAGATCTCGCCGAGCCGTGTGGTCATTGCCTCGACGGTGAATGAATCGATCTTTGTCGGGTCCGCGGTCTTCAGCACCTCGCCTTCGACGTCGTCGGTGACGGTGCTAGCCCCGAAGGCCATCGTTGCCTCGTAACGCTTGTCGTGCGTGACGACGTGGGCGAGGAATTTCGTGCCCCGCTCGATGCCCAGCACCAGCACACCGGTGGCCATGGGATCCAGAGTGCCGGAGTGGCCGACCTTCTTGGTGCCCATGACCCGGCGAACTTTCGCGACCATGTCGTGGCTGCTCGCCCCAGCGGGCTTATCGAGGATGATCAAACCGGAACGGTCGAGCAGGCTAGGGGATCCCGACGGCCGGTCGGTGGCGCGGGCCGCCTCGTCGCCAGAACCCTGGGTGCTTTCGGAAGGGGAGTGCTTTTGAGCCATGGCGCCAGTCTATGGGTTAAGATCCCCAACGTGAGTATCTGGTACGGGCTTGATCGTGTTCCCCACAACCTCGAAGGCGCAGCCGTGACAATCGGCGTGTTCGACGGCGTGCACCGCGGGCACCAAGAGCTGATTAACCGAGCCGTGGCCAAGGCCAAGGAGCTCGGCGTCCCCGCGGTGATGTTTACCTTCGACCCGCACCCAACCGTGGTCTTCCAGCCGGAATTCGTTCCGAAGCTGCTGGGCACGGTGGAGGAGCGCGCCCAGCTGGCGATGGACCTCGGAATCGACCACGTCGTCGTCCAGGCCTTCACCCCGGAAATCGCTTCCTGGTCCCCAGAGGAATACATCGACCGGGCGCTGCTCGACACGCTGCGGGCCAAGCATGTCGTGGTGGGGGAGAACTTCACCTTCGGCCACAAGGCCTCCGGCACCCCCGACACGCTCCGTGAGGTCTCCCAGCACCGGGACTTCACGGTAGACGTGGTTCCGCTGCTTTCGGAGGACGACCACACGGTCTGCTCCACCTGGATCCGCCAGCGCATCGCCGAGGGGGACATGGAGTCCGCGACGGAGGCGTTGGGCCGTCCGTTTTCCGTGGAGGGCGTGGTCACCCACGGCGCGGGCCGGGGCGGCCGGGCGCTGGGCTTTCCTACCGCCAACCTGTACTTCCCGGATATCTACGCGCTGCCCTCCGATGGGGTGTACGCCGGTTACCTGGAGATCCTGCCGAATCAAGCAGAGCTGTCCCACCAGGGGCTGAGCGACAAGGTGGGCACCATGCCGGTGGGGACCAAGCTTCCCGCGGCGATCTCCGTGGGCACGAACCCGACCTTCGGCCACGAGCCGCGCAGCGTCGAATCCTTCGTTCTCGACCACGAAGCCGATCTCTACGACTTCGAGGTCCGCGTCAGCTTCGTCTCCCGAATCCGTGGCCAAGAGAAGTACGACTCCCTCGACGAGCTCATCGCCGCCATTGACCGCGATGTGGCAGCTACCCGCAAGGCTGTGCTAGGGTAACTCGGTCAGCGACTGCGGTTCGCGGTAGTCGCGCGGACTGCCTTCGGGCAGTCTTTAAGAATCTTTAGCGCGGACTGAAATAACAAGGAGTTATCCATGGCACTGTCCAAGGACGAGAAGGCAGCAACTCTCAAGGAGTTCGGCCTGCACGAGACCGACACCGGTTCCCCGGAGGCGCAGGTTGCTCTGCTGAGCGCCCGCATCTCCCAGCTCACCGAGCACCTGAAGGACCACAAGCACGATCACCACTCCCGTCGTGGTCTGCTGCTGCTGGTCGGTCGCCGCAAGGGTCTGCTGAAGTACCTGGCTTCCACCGACATCGAGCGCTACCGCTCCCTGATCGAGCGCCTGGGCCTGCGTCGCTAAGAGCGATCGCATCCGGAGGTGGTTTCCGCCCCCGAGGCTCTCAGTAGCTTTCCGACCCCGTCTGCGTGTCACACGCGGGCGGGGTTTTTGCTGCGCGCGTGCTAGGCTCGTCGGTGAAATATTGACCGACTTCTAAGCGCCCCTTCGGCACCGATGATCTGAAGACTGCAACGGGCGCTACTTGTGATGAAAGGCCGTGGCACACACGCTATGAGCTCCAAGAAAAATAATCTTCCTAAGAACGTCTCCGTTGAGATGGTCGACCCGGACGCAGGGATCTGGGAAGCAACCGCAACCATCGACAACGGCGACTTTGGTTCCCGCACCCTCCGCCTCGAGACCGGCCTGCTGGCTCGACAGGCGGACGGCGCCGTCACCGCGTACCTGGACGAGGACACGATGCTGCTGTCGACGACGACGGCCTCCCGTTCCCCGCGCGAGGGCATCGACTTCTTCCCGCTGACCGTGGACGTCGAGGAGCGCATGTACTCCGCTGGCCGCATCCCGGGCAGCTTCTTCCGTCGCGAGGGTCGCCCGGGTACGGACGCCATCCTCGCTGCCCGCCTCATCGACCGCCCGCTGCGTCCGACCTTCGTCAAGGGGCTGCGCAACGAGGTGCAGGTCGTCATCACCGTGATGTCCATCGACCCGAACGAGATGTACGACGTCCTCGCCATCAACGGCGCGTCCGCATCCACCCAGCTCTCCGGCCTGCCGGTGTCCAGCTCTGTCGGTGGCGTGCGCATGGCGCTGGTCGTCGATGAGGAGCACCCGGAGGGGCAGTGGGTGGCCTTCCCGACGCGCGAGCAGGTGTCCCAGTCCGTCTTCGAGCTGGTCGTCGCCGGTCGCGTGACCGAACCGGCGAAGGGCGGCCGGGGTAAGAAGTCCCAGCCGAATGTCGCCGTCATGATGGTCGAGGCAGGGGCTACCGACAATGTCGTCGAGCGCATCGCCGAAGGTGCTCCGGCGCCGACCGAGGCAGTGGTGGCCGAGGGCATTGAGGCCGCTAAGCCGTTCATCGCGACCCTCTGCGCCGCTCAGGACGCGCTGCGTGACGCGGTGGACACCGAGTCCCGCGAGTTCGAGCTCTTCCCACCGTTCGACGAGGATGTCTACTCTGCCGTCGAGGCCGAGTGCGATGCTGACGTCGCGCAGATCATGACGATCGCCGATAAGCAGGAGCGCGACGAGTCCCTCGCAGAGAACATGCAGGAGACCGTCGATGCGCTGATCGAGCAGTTCCCGGAGCGTGAATCTGAGATCCGTGCGGCTCACAATGACCTGACCCGCACCATCGTGCGCCAGCGCATCCTGGAGGACGGCTTCCGCATCGACGGCCGCGACCACACCTCGATTCGCGACTTGGGCATCGTGGTGCAGCTGCTGCCGCGTGCCCACGGCTCCGCCCTCTTCGAGCGTGGCGAGACCCAGATCCTCGGCGTGACCACCCTGGACACCCTGAAGATGGAGCAGACCATCGACTCCCTGGGGCCGGAGACTTCCAAGCGCTACATCCACCACTACAACTTCCCGCCGTACTCCACCGGCGAGACCGGCCGCGTGGGCAGCCCGAAGCGCCGCGAGATCGGCCACGGTGCCCTGGCGGAGCGCGCCCTGACCCCGGTGCTGCCGTCCCGCGAGGAGTTCCCGTACACCATCCGCCAGGTCTCCGAGGCTCTGGGCTCCAACGGCTCGACCTCCATGGGCTCCGTGTGTGCGTCCACGCTCTCGCTGTACAACGCCGGCGTGCCGCTGAAGGCGCCGGTGGCCGGTATCGCGATGGGCCTGGTCTCCGGCCTCGTCGATGGCAAGGAGAAGTTCGTCAGCCTCACCGACATCCTCGGTGCGGAGGACGCCTTCGGCGACATGGACTTCAAGGTCGCCGGTACCTCCGAGTATGTCACCGCCCTGCAGTTGGACACCAAGCTCGACGGCCTACCTTCCGAGGTGCTAGCTTCCGCGCTCGGCCAGGCGCGCAGCGCCCGCCTCGAGATCCTGCAGCTGATGGAAGATGCCATCGACACGCCGGACCAGATGAGCGAGCTGGCGCCACGCATCACGAAGATCTCCATCCCGCAGAACAAGATCGGTGAGGTCATTGGGCCGAAGGGCAAGACCATCAACCAGATCACGGAGGAGACCGGCGCCAACATCTCCATCGAGGACGACGGCACCGTGTTCGTCTCCGCCGTGGGTGGCGAGGCCGCCGAGGCTGCGATCGAAAAGATCAACGCGATCGCCAACCCGCAGCAGCCGAAGGTCGGGGACCGCTTCCTCGGCACGGTTGTGAAGACCACCGCCTTCGGTGCCTTCATCTCCCTGCTGCCGGGACGCGACGGCCTGCTGCACATCTCGAACATCGGCGGCGACCGTCGCATCGAGAAGGTTGAGGACGAGCTCAACGTCGGCGACAAGATCCAGGTCGAGATCGCCGATATCGACAACCGGGGCAAGATCTCCCTGGTTCCGGTCGACGAGGATTAAGCGCTTAGACGCTTGAAGCGGGCACCACATCACGCGGTGCCCGCTTCGTCTTATTAGTCTTGATATCAGCAACGCCCGGCCACCGGTCGGGGCTTCACAGACACTATTGCCAAGCACGCTTCGGCAGGAAGGAAAGGTTATGATCCGCGTAGGAGTACTTGGCGCCAAGGGGCGCGTCGGCACCACCATCGTCGCCGAGGTGGAGCAGAACCCGAACCTGGAACTCTCCGCCGCCCTGGACCACGGCGATGACCTCCAGGAGCTCGTGGACACCAAGACCGACGTGGTCGTGGACTTCACCCAGCCGGACTCCGTGATGGGCAACGTGGAGTTCTGCATCCGCAACGGCATCCACGCGGTCGTCGGTACCACCGGCTGGACCGAGGAACGCTATGAGACGGTCCGCAGCCTGCTGCAGGATGCCCCGAAGGTCGGTGTGCTGGTGGCCCCGAACTTCGCCATCTCCGCGGTGCTGACGATGAAGTTCGCCGAAATCGCCGCACCATTCTTCGAATCCGCCGAGGTCATCGAGTTCCACCACCCGAATAAGCTTGACGCTCCTTCCGGCACCGCGGTGCACACCGCCGAGGGGATCGCCCGAGCTCGCGGCGAGGCCGGGCTGGAGGAGCAGCCGGACGCCACCGCCCAGTCCCTCGACGGCGCACGAGGCAGCGACGTCCAGGGGGTGCCCGTCCACGCGGTCCGCATGACCGGCATGGTGGCGCACGAAGAGGTCATTTTCGGTACCCGCGGGCAGTCTCTGACCATCCGCCAGGACTCCTACGACCGCGAGTCCTTCGTACCGGGTGTGGTCATCGGCGTGGAGAAGATCGCCGAGAACCCTGGGCTGACGATCGGCCTCGAGAAGTTCCTGGGTCTGGACTAGGGCTCGGGCGACGAACGCTATGGCAACACCGGTGGAACTCGACGTCCAGCTCATCGGGCACACCCAATTCCACGCGCCGCCGGATATCGACTGGGAAACGGATACCGATGGCCCGTCCGCTCTCCTCGAATTCGCTGGGCGCGCGTGCTACGAGACCTGGGATAAGCCCAATCCGCACACCGCGACGAATGCCGCCTACCTCCGCCACATCATGGACGTGGGCCACCTGGCGGTGCTGGAGCACTCCAGCGCCACGATGTACCTGCGTGGCGTGTCTCGCTCCTGTGCCCACGAGGTCATGCGGCACCGAATGTTCTCCTTCAGCCAGCTTTCCCAGCGCTACGTCCCGGATGACGAGGCGCGGGTGGTTGTGCCACGCAGCGTGCAGGAAAACCCCGACCTGGAGAGACTCTTTCTCCAGGCGGCGGACGTCGCGCACGGCGCCTATACCGAAATCCTGGATAGCCTCAACGAGAATCTCGATGACGGAGCGAGCGCGAGGGTGAATGCCGCGCTGCGCGCCAAACAGGCCCGACAGGCGGCACGTGCTGTCCTGCCCAACGCGGCGGAAACCCGCTTCGTCATGTCCGGTAACTTCCGCAGCTGGCGACACTTCATCGCCATGCGGGCAACCGAGCACGCCGATCCGGAGATTCGCCGGGTGGCGATTGCGTGCCTCGTTGAGCTCCAGTCGATCGCCCCGGAGGTTTTCGAAGACTTCTCGATCACCGAGCTGCGGGATAAGACCCAGATCGCCACAAGTCCCTACGTCAGCGATATCTAGTTCGCGGTGCTGGAGTCGTCGGAAACAGGAAAACGTGTTCCCCGAAACGAGACACGGGGAGCGGCAAATAACCACAAACCTGGTGAAGAAAGGTAATCTTTACACCTATGAGTACAGGTAATGCAGCAATTCGTGGTGCTGAACACTTCGGAACGGTCTCTGTGGCAATGGTGACGCCATTCCACAAGGACGGGACTATCGACCTGAAGGCGGGCGTCGAGCTCGCCGGGCACCTGGTTGATAAAGGCTGCGATTCTCTCGTTCTCGCTGGTACGACCGGAGAATCTCCAACCACGACCAACGAGGAGAAGATCAACCTACTCAAGGCAGTTCGCGCTGAACTCGGCGATAGCGTCACGCTGATCGCTGGCACTGGCACGAACAACACCGCGAGCACCATCGAACTCTCCCGGCTGTCGCAGGACGCCGGCGCAGATTCGCTGCTCGTCGTCACCCCGTACTACTCCCGACCGAGCCAGGAGGGGCTGTTTCAGCACTTCACTGCGGTCGCGGACAGCGTCGATCTCCCGATTTGCCTCTACGACATTCCGTCCCGGTCGGTCGTCCCCATCGAGATGGACACCATCCAGCGGCTGTCGGAGCACGAGAATATTCAGGCCGTCAAGGATGCCAAGGGCAAGCTTCCGGAGGCGCTGCAGCTGCTGCAGAACACGGACCTGGCCTGGTACTCCGGCGATGACCCGCTGAACCTGCCGTTCCTTTCGGTCGGTGCGACGGGCTTCATCTCCGTGATCGGGCACCTGGCCGCGGACAAGCTGCGGGCTCTGCGTGAGGCCTACGACCAGGGCGACCTGGCGGGCGCTCAGCAGATCGCGGCGAGCCTGGCCCCGCTGGAGCGGGCCCAGGGGCGCCTCGGGGGAGTGACGATGGTGAAGGCGGCTCTGAAGCTGCGCGGCAAGGACGTTGGTGCACCGCGCCTACCAATTTTGGAAGTAGACCCAGCCGAACTGGATCAGCTGGAACAAGACCTGCAGGACGCAGGGGTTTAAAAGGATAATATGACTGAAAATCGTTCTCAGGGACGCAAGGTAACCCGAAAGGCGGCTCCGCCGAGCGCGGAAACTGCTGCACAATCCGATGCGGGGAACGCGAGCGCTGAGCAGCAGCGCGAACGCGCCGACAAGAACCGCGTGAGTAACGCTGAGGCCGCGACCGTCTTCAACGACGGCGGCCAGCAGGCAGCCCAGAACTCCGGCGCCAGCGAGGGCTCCGGCAAGGACGGCAAGCGCTCCGGCGGCGACAACGGTGGCGATAACAACGGCGGGAACGGCGGGAGCCGTTCCCGCAACCGCCGCTCCCGTGGCCGTGGCCGTTCCAAGGGCTCCAACAACGGCGATAAGCAGGGCGGCGATAACCGCGGTGGCCAGAACAACTCCGGTCGCGGCGGAAACAAGTCCAAGTCCGGCGGCCGCAATGGCAACAACCGCCGTGGCCGCGGTGGCGACCGTCGTCGCGGTGCGCTGCAGGCCATGCAGGGTGCAGACCTGACCAAGCGCCTCCCAGAGCCACCGGCCCTGCCCAAGGGTGGGCTGCGCATCGTTGCCCTCGGCGGTATCTCCGAGATCGGCCGCAACATGACCGTCTTCGAGTACGACGGTCGCCTGCTGCTGATCGACTGTGGCGTGCTCTTCCCATCCAGCGGCGAGCCGGGCGTGGACCTGATCCTCCCGGACTTCTCCTACCTGGACGATAAGTGGGACCGCGTCGAGGCTCTCGTGATCACCCACGGTCACGAGGACCACATCGGTGCGATCCCGTGGCTGCTCAAGCAGCGCGCGGACATCCCGATTGTTGCCTCTCGCTTTACCGCAGCGCTCATCCAGGCCAAGACCCAGGAGCACCGCCAGCGCCCGAAGATCGTCGAGGTCAACGACCAGTCGCACGTGAGCTACGGCCCGTTTGACCTGCGCTTCTGGAACGTCAACCACTCCATCCCGGACTGCCTGGGCATCGCGCTGAAGACCCCGGCCGGCCTGGTGATCCACACCGGCGACATCAAGCTCGATCAGACCCCGATCGACGGCCGTCCGACGGACCTGCCGGCGCTGTCCCGGTTCGGCGACGAGGGCGTGGACCTCATGCTCTGCGACTCGACCAACGCCGCAACCCCGGGATTCTCCGGTTCCGAGGCGGACGTCGCCCCGACGCTGAACCGACTGATCCGCGCCGCGAAGCAGCGCGTGATTCTGGCGTCCTTTGCCTCCAACGTGGCCCGCATTCAGTCCGCCGTGAACGCGGCGGTCGCGGCGAACCGGAAGGTGGCCTTCACCGGGCGCTCGATGATCCGCAACATGGAGATCGCAGAGCGCATGGGCTACCTGAACGCCCCGCGCGGCACCATCGTCTCCATGGACGAGGCCTCCCGCATGGCTCCGCACAAGGTGGTTCTCATCACCACCGGTACTCAGGGCGAGCCGATGGCCGCGCTGTCGCGCATGGCACGCCGGGAGCACCGCCAGATCACCGTCCGCAGCGGCGACCTGATCATTCTCTCCTCCTCCCTCGTCCCGGGTAACGAGGAGGCGGTGTTCGGCGTGATCAACATGCTGTCGCAGATCGGCGCGACGGTGGTCACCAGCCGCGACGCCAACGTCCATACCTCTGGTCACGGCCTGGCAGGGGAGCTGCTGTTCCTCTACAACGCAGCGCGCCCGCGCAATGCGATGCCGGTGCACGGCGAGTGGCGCCACCTGCGCGCCAACCGCGATCTGGCTATCTCCACCGGCGTGGACCCGAAGAACGTCCCGCTCGCCCAGAACGGCGTGGTCGTGGACCTGCACAACGGGCACGCGAAGGTCGTGGGTCAGATCACCGTGGGCAACCTGTACGTCGACGGCACCCGCATGGGCGACGTGGACGCGGATACCCTCGAGGACCGCACCGCGATGGCCGAGGGTGGCCTCATCGCCGTATCCGTGGTGATCGACAACCGCACCGGCCGTCCGCTGGAGGCCCCGCACATCCAGGCCAAGGGCTTCTCTGGGGATGCCAAGGACCTGCTCAAGGAGCTCGGCGAGATCGCCGACGACGTGATGATGGATCTGGCCGGTGAGGGGGAGAATAACCCTTACCGCATGGCTCAGACCCTGCGTCGTCGTCTCGCCCGCCACGTCTCCGATAAGTGGAACCGCAAGCCGCTCATCGTTCCGACCGTGGTTCCGATGACTAGCGAGATCGTTGAGGAGCTGGAGGACGCACCGTCCGTGCCTGCTCAATAACGACTGAACTGGCTGACCGGGCCGGGGCTCGCCGTGACACACGCGGTGACCCACGGCCCGGTCTTCCTTTTTCGTCCCCGTCCTTATGTCGCCCCGCGGGGCGGTGGGGGAGGGGAGCTCTGTGCCCGGATAACCGGGATTCTCGCCAGGAAACCCACTGCGAGGCGTGTTGAAAGTGTTAAACATGTGACTACTGGGACTAATATGGCGGACATGTCTGTCAGAAACCGTCCCGGCACGTCGCCCTCCCGCAACCGCTCCCGGCGCTCTCCCTCCCGCCCCGGTCAGCGGGATTCTCGCCCAGCTGCGAGGCGCCGTGCCCCACGCATGGGGATCGACGAGGACCTCTCCGTCGACCCCGGTGCGTCGACGGCCAAGACCGCGCGATCGGGTAGTTCGGCCTCCGACATGGAGTTTGGTAGGACGGGCAGTGCCTACCGTGCCGTGGGCGGAAGCATCAAAACGATCGCGGACTCGGTAGCCAGCGGAATCGGTGGCGCGCTCCGGCGCCCCCGGCATGAGAGCGAGGACTCAGACGCAGCCGAATTCGCCGCGCACCGACCACAAGCCCGCACGTCAAAGAAGAAAGTAGAAGGTTTGGCCTCTCAGCAGCACGAAGACGGCACCCAGCCGCGGCGTCCCCGACGCAAGAAGCAGGCGGCGAAGGAGATGGCGCCGGTCGAGGACACGCAGTTCGACGGCGATGAGTTCGACGAGGAGGGGCCACGCCAGATCGGCGGCGGTTTCGACGGCCCGGCGCTCGTCAGCGGCGGTGTTGCGATCATTCTCGCCGCCACCCTGTGGTTCAACGTTGCTGGCGCGGTCGGCAAAGGCATCGCCTACGCGCTGACCTGGGCTATCGGTGTGGGGGCGTACATCGTCCCGGTCGTCCTGCTGGGGCTTGCCTGGATCCTGATGTTCGGAGTTCGCACGACGCAGAGCTCTGACCTGCGCCGCGGCCTCGGCGTGGGTCTTGTCGCCGGATCCCTGCTGGGGATCATTCACATCTTCGCTGGTCTTCCGACCAGCACCGCGGATAAGGCTGGAGCGGGCGGCATCGTCGGACAGTTCATCGGCACGCCGATGTCCGTGGGCTTCAGTAATTACGTTGCCGTTCCGCTGCTGTTCCTCATCATGATTTACGGTGCCCTGCAGCTCACCGGCCGCACGGTCGCCGAGTTCTTCGCCGGATCCGTTTCCTGGCTGGGGCTCGAGGGCACGTTCGACGCGCTGCGTGAACGCTTCTCCCGGGATTCGGAGGAGTACGACGACGATCCGTACGGCGAAATCGACCAGCGCCTCGATGAGGCCGTGGATCAAGACGACTACTTCCTGCCAACCCGCAGCCGTAAGAAATCCCCGGCGGCTAACTACCCGGTGGAGGAGGAGCCCGCGCAGCCTGCCCGCCGAGCCCGCCGCCGCAGTGCCCCGGCGCCGCGCGCCGCCGCGCCACGGCAGCCCGAGCCAGCTGTGCCGGATGATATCGATGAGCCACTCCCACTGGTCTCCGATACGGATGAGACCGCGGTGCTCGATGTCGCCGCTAGCCCGGAGGAGGGCACGCCACGCCGCAAGCCCGCTCGTGCCCAACAGCGTTCCGCGATCCCCGCGGCGCGCGAGGAATCTCCGCAGGCCGAGCCCGCTGCCGGGCGCAGCCACGCCGAAGAGCGCGAGGCAGGAGACAAGGCTGTCAACCAGTCCCGCGAGGCCATGCGCCAGGCTATCGTCGCTCGCTCCGGCATCGACGCTGCCGCACTGGCTGCGGGTAAGACCGAGGAGCAGAACGAAAACGGGGACGCCACCGCGTCGGAGGCGTCCTCGTCCCCAGCCGCACCGCAGGGGGCAGAGAGCAGCTACGTCCTGCCGTCCACCGAACTGCTGATCCCGGGCGAGCCGGCGAAGGAACGCAGCGACGCCAACGACCGGATGATCGACGCGATCACGGAGGTCTTCGAGGAATTCAACGTCGACGCCCACGTCACCGGTTTCCAGCGAGGCCCGACGGTCACCCGCTACGAGATCGAGCTCGGCCCCGGCGTGAAGGTCTCCAAGATCACGAATCTGCAGTCCAACCTCGCCTACGCGGTGGCCACGGATAACGTCCGGCTGCTGACCCCGATCCCGGGTAAATCCGCCGTCGGCATCGAGGTGCCGAACTCCGACCGCGAGATGGTTCGCCTCGGCGACGTGCTGGGTTCCGCGGACGTCGTGGCCAACCAGGACCCGATGCTCATCGGCCTGGGCAAGAACATCGAGGGCGACTTCGTGGGGCACTCCTTGCAGAAGATGCCACACCTGCTGGTTGCCGGTTCCACCGGCTCGGGTAAGTCCGCGTTCGTGAACTCGATGCTGGTCTCCCTGCTCACCCGCGCCACGCCAGAGGATGTCCGCCTCATCCTCATCGACCCGAAGATGGTGGAGCTGACTCCATACGAGGGCATCCCGCACCTCATCACTCCGATTATCACCCAGCCGAAGAAGGCAGCCGCCGCGCTGACCTGGCTGGTGGAGGAGATGGAGCAGCGGTACATGGACATGAAGGCCACCCGCGTGCGTCACATCAAGGACTTCAACCGCAAGGTCAAGTCCGGGGAGATCACCACCCCGTTGGGCTCGGAGCGCGAATACCGTCCGTACCCGTACATCGTCTGTGTGGTGGACGAGCTCGCTGACCTCATGATGACCGCCCCGCGCGAGATTGAGGACGCCATCGTCCGCATCACCCAGAAGGCGCGAGCCGCCGGCATCCACCTGGTTTTGGCGACCCAACGCCCGTCCGTGGACGTCGTCACGGGCCTGATCAAGACGAACGTGCCGTCGCGGCTGGCCTTCGCGACGAGCTCGTTGACGGACTCCCGCGTGATCCTCGACCAGGCAGGCGCCGAGAAGCTCATCGGCATGGGCGACGGGCTGTTCATCCCGCAGGGTGCTCCGCGGCCCATTCGCATGCAGGGAGCCTTCGTCACCGACGAGGAGATCTTCGCTGTCGTCGAGGCAGCTAAGGCGCAGGCTGAGCCGGACTACACGGAGGGAGTCACCGAGGATAAGTCCGCCGAGGCAAAAAAGAACATCGACGCCGACATCGGCGACGACCTCGAGGACCTCATCCAGGCAGTCGAGCTGGTCGTGACGTCGCAGTTCGGTTCGACGTCCATGCTGCAGCGCAAGCTGCGCATCGGTTTCGCCAAGGCCGGCCGCCTCATGGATCTGATGGAGACCCGCGGTGTCGTTGGGCCATCCGAGGGCTCGAAGGCACGTGAGGTGCTGGTCAAGCCGGAGGAGCTCGAGACCATCATCTGGATGATCAAGGGCGCCGACCCAGAGGATGCCCCGAAGGACGTGCTCGACGAGGACGAAGGTGCGGAGGCCCCCGAGAACGCGGCACCGCCGACGACGTCCGGCGAGGATTCGGCTGGTAACGACGGCGACGACGACACTCAGACGCGCGTCATTCCCGCCAGCCCGCCCTCGGGGGCTTTCTAAGGCACGCCTGCGGGGACGCCCCGGCGGGTGGTGCGGACCTTGTCTGCTCGCTGGTGTAGCATTGCTCCCGATGGAGGGGAGTACCCCAATCCACGGAGTCGGTCGTCAACACGGCGGAGCGGCGGCGAGCAGGCCTCAACCCTGCCGGCGTGGCGCTCACCCGGCCACTCCGGTCAGGTCGCGTTGACGCCTGGCGGGGGAGACCTCCGGTCATTGAACACGCTTTAAGGGCCGGAGGAACCAATGGAAGTTAACGCCTTAACCTGGATCATCACGATTGTCGTGGTGCTCGGATTCTTTGTTTTCGATTTTCTTACGCACGTGCGCACACCGCACGAGCCGACGCTGAAGGAGTCCGCACTCTGGTCGGCGTTTTACGTCGGCCTGGCGATGGCCTTCGGGGTGTTCCTGTGGTTCACCTGGGGCGAGCCGGGCAATCCTCACCAACACGGGCTGGAGTTCTTCGCCGGCTACATCACCGAGAAGGCGCTCAGCGTCGATAACCTGTTCATCTTCTCGCTGATCCTGACCACGTTTAAGATTCCGCGGAAGTACCAGCAGAAGGTACTGCTCGCCGGCATCCTTATGGCACTTGCCCTGCGCGGCATCTTTATCTGGCTTGGCGCGGCTGCGATCGCACGCTGGTCCGATGTGTTCTATCTCTTCGGCATCTTCCTGCTGTGGACCGCCGCGAAGCTGGCCTACGACGAGGTCACCGGCGCCGAGGAGACCGACCTCAACGACATGAAGATCATCCGGATCCTGCGCAAGGCAGTGCCGGTGACGGACAAGGTTCATTCGGACCGCCTCTTCGTTCGGGAGGGCGGTGCGACCGGCGACGTCGAAGGAAAGAAGAAGTCTTCCGGCAAGGGGCGCCTCGTGGTGACCCCGCTGTTCGTCGCGCTGTTGGCCATCGGCTTCATCGATGTGCTCTTCGCGCTGGATTCGATTCCCGCGATCTACGGCATCACCAGCGAGCCCTACATCGTCTTCACCGCCAATGCACTGGCTCTGATGGGGCTGCGACAGCTGTTCTTCCTGCTGAATGGGCTGCTGGAGAAGCTGGTCTACCTTTCCTACGGGCTGTCCATCATCCTCGCCTTCATCGGCGTGAAGCTGGTACTGCACGCGCTGCACGAAAATAACTTGCCGTTCATCAACGGTGGCGGCAACGTTTCCGTCCCGGAGGTGTCGGTCGAGTTCTCCTTGATCTTCATCGTGTTGACGCTGGCCATTACGACGGTGCTGAGCCTCACGGTGGGGAAGAAGGCCCAGCAGAAACAGGCCGGGGTGACCGAGGAGCCAGCACCTACGCATGCAAGCGATGCCGGTTTCGGTAAAGATCCCGCAGGTAGGTAGAATTACCAGCGTGGAGACAACAGTGGAGCGGAACACGCAACCAGATACGCTGAGCGCATTTGGTCGTTTTGTGCGTCGCTTTAACGTGCCGAACGTTCTCACGACCATTCGCATCCTGCTGATCCCCATCTTCCTGTGGGCGATCGCGGGCACAGGGGCGTGGCCGGACGAGGCCGCCGCTCGGGCGGACCGTTGGTGGGCGCTTGTCGTCTTCTTGCTGCTGATGGTGACCGACCAGCTGGACGGGTACCTCGCGCGCAAGTATGAGGTGATCACGGACTTCGGAAAGCTTGCCGATCCGATCGCCGACAAGCTGCTGATGCTTGCGGCCTTCATCAGCCTCAACCTGCTGGGCGAACTGTGGTGGACGGTCACTGCGGTCATCGTCGTCCGCGAACTCGGCATCACGCTGTGGCGGCTGGTTCTCGCCCGGCGCGGGCTGGTGGTCCCGGCCTCCAAGGGTGGGAAGCTCAAAACCGTGCTGCAGACGCTTGCCGTCGCGCTGTACATCATGCCGCTGGCAGGTGCCGTCGCCTGGATCGGGCACGGGGTCATGGCCGTGGCTGTCGCGGTCACCGTGGTGACTGGACTGCAGTACATGGTGGACTCCCGGAAACAGAACTAGTCGAGAGGGCTGGGCAGGATCGTGCAGCAGGTTGGGAAAAACTCGCTGGAAGCGCTCCGCGCGCAGGCGGCGGAGCTATCCGCCCAGGTGATCGACACCTGCCGGGAACGAGGCTGGACACTGGCCACCGCTGAATCCCTCACTGCGGGAATGCTCGCCGCATGCATCGCCGATACTCCGGGGGCCTCAGCTGTACTGCGCGGTGGCCTGGTGGTGTACGCGACAGACCTCAAAGCCACGCTGGCGGGGGTGGACCGGGAGTTGCTGCGCAAGCGCGGCCCCGTCGACCCTGCGGTGGCGGTCCAGCTGTCCAAGGGTGCGGCGCAGCGTTGCGGGGCGAGCATTGGCATCGGGCTGACCGGTGTGGCGGGGCCGGATGGGCAGGACGGCCATTCGGTCGGCGAGGTGCATATCGGGTTGTCAGCGCCCGCAGGAGCCGGGGGAACGACCGTACGTACCCTGGATCTCGGAACCCGGTCACGCGCCGTGATCCGACAGCTCGCTGTGAATGGTGCGCTGGAGATGATCCTCGGGATCGCCGGCGACGGGAACAAATAGTTCGCCAGGATCGTTAGAGGTAATGATGGTAGAAAATATTTTGCTGCTAGATTCCCCCTCGCGCAGTCCAGAGACTTCCCGCGGGAGCGCTCAGCGAGCCCACTCGGCGGACAAGCTGGATGACTTCAGCGCGGAACACGTATTGGAGCAGAACTGGGATGCCTCCATGCCGATGGCACCCAGTGACGAGCCGCTGCTGCGCGAAGCTCTCGGCGCGACGCTGCGGGATACGCGTCGGCAGACAGGATTCACCCTCCGCGAGCTGGCTAAGCTCGCCAACGTCAGCCCCGGTTATCTTTCGGAGCTGGAGCGGGGGCGTAAGGAAGTTTCCTCCGAGCTGCTCGCGAGCGTGTGCCACGCTATGGGAATCAGCGTTGCTTCGGCGATCCTCGAAGCGGCGTCCATGATGACCCTTGACGCGGCAGCGGCAGAGCTGGCTTCGTCGATGGTGCGCGTGAACTAAGCACTATTGGCAGCGCGGATGCTGCTAAAATTAGCGCAGATGAGGCTCGTCTCCCACGGGGCGGGCAAAAATTTTGTCGATAGTTATCCCCAAGGAGTGCAGGCCGCATGGCAAATCCCTTCACTAAGGCGTGGAAGTACCTCATGGCTCTCTTCGACTCCAAGATTGAAGAGAATGCGGATCCGAAGATCCAGATCGAGCAGGCCATCCAGGAAGCTCAGCGCCAGCACCAGGCGCTGTCTCAGCAGGCAGCAGCGGTCATCGGTAACCAGCGCCAGCTGGAGATGAAGCTCAACCGCCAGCTGGCTGAGGTGGAGAAGCTCCAGGACAATACTCGCCAGGCGTTGAAGCTGGCGGACGATGCACAGAACAATGGCGACGCGGCCAAGGCTGCGGAGTACAACAACGCCGCTGAGGCCTTCGCCGCCCAGTTGGTGACAGCGGAGCAGTCCGTAGAGGATCTCAAGGGCCTCCACGACCAGTCGCTGCAGCAGGCCAACCAGGCCAAGCAGGCAGTTGAGCGCAACGCCATGCAGCTGCAGCAGAAGGTGGCCGAGCGCACCAAGCTGCTCAGCCAGCTGGAGCAGGCGAAGATGCAGGAGAAGGTCGCGGAATCCCTGCAGTCGATGAACCAGGCCGTATCCGGTTCCTCGCCGAACCTCGACCAGGTGCGGGAGAAGATCGAGGGCCGCTACGCACGTGCGCTGGGGCAGGCGGAACTCGCCCAGAACTCGGTGCAGGGGCGCATGGCGGACATCAACCAAGCCAGCACCCAGCTCGCGGGGCACTCCCGTTTGGAACAGATCCGCTCGGAGATGCGCAAGGAGCAGGGGCAGATCAGCGGTTCGGCTCAGAAGTCCATCGACGCCAGCACTTCCGGGTCGGCTGGCACTGCACAGTCTGCCGACCAGCAGGCGCAGCCGAATGCGGACGCCGTTGCCGAGCGCATGCGCCAGCTGCGCGAAGGCAACTAAACCCTTCCTCGTGGGCGCTTAGTCGCCCACCCCGCGCGCCTGCAGCGCCTCGCCGACTTCCCGGCCGCGAAGCAGGGTGCGGATCACCAGGGGGATGCCCAAGGCTCGGGCGGAAAACTTTCCGCCACGGGCCTGTTGTGCTTCTACGACCTCGTTGATGGTGCGCAGCTGCAGGGGGATCATGTGGATCGTCAGGCTGATGGCCAGGGAGATCTTGTCCACCGGCAGGCCGATGGCGGCAGCCGGGGCGAGTGCCCGTTCCACGGCGCGCTGGAGGTCGGAGACCTTGGTGGTCATCGTCAACAGGATGGCTACGGAGACCGAGGCCCACAGCACTAGGAAACGCACCAGGGCTTCGTTCAGACCGCTGCGCCACCACGTCAGCGCGCCGAAAGCCAGCAGAATGATGAGAATCGGGATGAGCTGGCGTAGCGCGGTGCGCCAGGGGATCTTCGCCAGAGCGTAAGCGACAACCGCGGCCACCACACAGCCCGCGCCAGCCACCAGAGTCTTGGCGAAGATGGCGGCGAGCACGAGAAAAGCAATGAGACCAGTGAGCTTCGCTCCGGCGGGAAGCCTATGAATGACCGAGCCCGTCGGGATGTACAGAACCGGGGCCGCGGTATTGATGCGGGGCAGTCTCACAGCATGCACGTCCGGTAATCCGAGAGCACAGTGGTGACGGAATCTTCGTCGGCACTATCGGCCCGAATGCGACCATCGTCGATCCAAATGACCCGATCGAAGCCTTCGAAGAGCTCCAGGTCGTGCGACACCACGATCAGCTGCTGCTCCAATGACGCCAGCGTGCGGGCGATACGTTGGCGGTTGCGCAGATCGAGTAGCGTGGTCGGCTCATCGGCGATGATGAGACGTGGGTTCATCACGAGGATCGACGCCAGCGCAAGGAGCTGCTTCTCTCCGCCGGAGAGGGTGTGGGGCGACTGCTCTTCCTTGCCCGCCAGCCCAAGCTGGTCGAGAATCTCGGCCACCGCGGCGCGCTTCTCCTGGCGGCTCAGCTTCTTGCCGCGCAGGGAGAACCCGACGTCCTCAGCAACGGTGGGCATGATGATCTGGTTATCCGCGTTGGAGAACAGGAAGCCCACCTGGCGGCGGATCTCGCCGGCGCGCTTGGCGGTGGAGAGTCCATCGACGGTGACTTCGCCCTCGTCGGGAATGTTGAGCCCGTTGATGCACCGCACCAGCGAAGACTTCCCGGAGCCGTTGGCGCCGATGATGCCGATGCGGTGTTCGGAGAGCCGGAGGCTGATCGAATCGAGAATGGGCGGGGCGTCGGGGGAGCGGCCGATACCCCGCAAGGTAAGGTCGCGGAACTCGATGAGAGGCATGGGGGAGGGAAATCTAGTTGCGGGAGCGCAGGTTCGCGGCCGGAACCAGGTGAGGTACCGCGCGGAAGACACCGAAGGTGATGACAGCCGCGGCGACGCACTTAATCAGGTCGGGAAGGATGAACGGAGTGTTGGACACCAGGGCGCCCGGGAAATCCAGGCCGAGCCGGAACATCAGCCCGACGGAACCGAAAAGGTACATCACGGCCATACCGATCACACCCGCGATTGTCAGCCCGACGATGGAAGACCAGCTCTGTCCGGGTTGATCAGTGCGGTTGCAGCGGCCGAGGATTGCTTGAGAGATTGCACCAACGATGAAGGCTGCGAAGATATAGCCCACGATGTAGCCGATGCTGGGGCCGGAAATCGCGGAAATCGTCGGGCTCCACCCAGCGAGGTTCGGCACGCCCACGAGGCCGACGCCGACGAACAGGCTGATGGATAGCCCGCCACGGAGGCAGCCGAGGATCATGGCGGTGAGGATCACGCCCATGTTCTGGAGGACGATCGGCACACCGGTGAAGCCGACTGGAATGGTTACTGCGCCTAGTGCGATGGTCAGGGCGGCGAATGCGACGATCGCGCCCAGATCGCGAACATTGAGAGTTTTCATCGATGGACATATTAACAAGTCATTGAACAAAGCTTCCCATTTTGTTCAACTATTTTTGTGCTAGCGTCCGAGCATGAGGAGAACCGAGTTTGACCGGCTTATCGCGGGTGAGTTTGGCGCCACCTACGGTGGCTGGATCGTGGAAAGCCACGTGTTGTCCAGGCTGGGGAAGACCGCCGAGGAGGCGATCGAGGCTGGTGAAGAGCCACGAAATGTGTGGTGGGAGCTCTGCCGCGACTTCGACATTCCCGAAGAGCGGATGCTCGGGGAGGATGACTGAGCCTTCGGGAGGGGGAAGATTGTTGGCTCATGTGCGTTGCTTAACGGGGGATTAAGGGGTGCGGAGAACCCGCGAAAGATCGCGGCGCGCCGTTCGAATAAATCGAACAAAGGTTCGTGTAGTGTGGTTCGAGGTAGTGGGTGGCGCGCTGCGTGTCTGCCCGGTGTCCTATAACTAAATCCGAACAACGTGCCAGTACCTCATGTTCCTGTGGATAGCTACGACAACTGCCCACAGCGAGCGCCGGTGGGCGAGGTCGGTGTCCGCTGCGGGTGATAGAACTAGCCCCAAGCGGAAGACAATAGCTTTCGCCCTCGCCCCGCGTCCGCGCGGCGAGGTGACGCCACGTTGTCGGCTTGAACTGATTAAGACAAGAACGAAAACACAGACGCGAAAACGAGGAGGGTGTCATGGCACCAAAGAAGAAGGCCACCACGGCGGCACAGAAGGATCGCTCCAAGGCGCTTGATCTGGCGATGGCCCAGATCGAGAAGGATTTCGGCAAGGGGGCGATCATGCGACTGGGCGATGACAATCGCCCACCCATTAGCGCAATCCCGTCGGGCAATATCGCCATCAATGTTGCTCTGGGTATCGGAGGCTTCCCGCGTGGCCGTGTCGTAGAGATTTACGGGCCGGAATCCTCGGGTAAGACCACCGTCGCGCTGCACGCCATTGCTGAAGCCCAGAAGGGCGGCGGCATTGCAGCCTTCATCGACGCCGAGCACGCGCTGGACCCGGAGTACGCCAAGGCTCTGGGTGTGGACACGGATGCGCTGCTGGTCTCCCAGCCGGACACGGGCGAGCAAGCCCTTGAGATTGCGGACATGCTGGTGCGTTCTGGCGCCATCGACGTGGTGGTCATCGACTCCGTGGCGGCGCTGACCCCCAAGGCGGAGATCGACGGCGAAATGGGAGATTCTCACGTGGGTCTCCAGGCTCGACTGATGAGCCAGGCGCTGCGCAAGATGACCAGCGCGCTGTACCAGACCGGCACTACCGCGATCTTTATTAACCAGCTGCGTGAGAAGATCGGCGTAATGTTCGGCTCTCCGGAGACCACCACCGGTGGTAAGGCCCTAAAGTTCTACGCCTCCGTTCGCTGCGACATCCGCCGCATCCAGGCACTGAAGGACGGCCAGGACGTGGTGGGTAACCGCACCCGGTTGAAGATCGTGAAGAACAAGGTTTCGCCACCCTTCAAGATCGCGGAATTCGACATCCTCTATGGCGAGGGCATCTCTCGGGAGGGCTCGATCCTCGACCTCGGCGTAGACGCCGGGATTATCAAGAAGTCGGGGTCCTGGTTCACCTATGAGGGTGAACAGCTCGGCCAGGGCAAGGAAAAGGCCCGCGAGTTCCTGAAGTCCAACCCCGAGCTGGCCGAACAGCTAGAGGATCGCATCATGCAAGAGCTCAAGGTTGGCCCCTACGCCAAGGCGAAGGACGAGCCCATCGCCGATGAGGATAAGCCCATCGACGTGGTTCCCAACTTCGATGACCCAGACGGCGAGCCGGAGAACTAGGCCCCGCTGTGACTGAAGGCAACGCAGCCGACCATTGGGCTACAGCCGGGGGTGCCCCGGAAAGCCGGGAGCAGAAGATTGCCGCGCTGCGGCGGGCAATCGAGTCCTGGACGCAGGGGAGCGGTAGCCAGCTCGTCGATCGGGAGAAGGAGGAGGCTCTCGCCCCGGTGGTCAACCGGGCGCAAAGCCTCATCAACCATCGCCCGCGCTCGGTGGCGGAGCTCGAGGAGCGGCTACTCAAGCAGGACTATGCCCCGGAACTCGTCAGGGAAGTCGTCGAGCGCTGCCAGCGCAACGGCATACTCGATGACGGCGAGTTCGCGAGGCTCTGGGTCGAGCAAAGAAGCAGGAATCAAAAGAAATCTGTCGCTGTGCTGCGCCGCGAACTGCGGGATAAGGGGGTCGCCGAGCAACACATCGAGGCTGCTGTGGAGCTCGTCGACGAGGAGGATCAGGACGCGATCATGCGTGGACTGATCGACAAGAAGGCCGCGAGCATTCGGGCCGTTCCTGCGGACCGCGCGGAATACAATAAATTCCTCAAGCGAGTGGTGGGGGTCGCCGCCCGCCGCGGTTTTCCCGCGGGCACCAGCCTGGCCTACGCCCGTGAGGCGTTGGATCAGCAGCTCGCCGAGCTCAAATCTAGTTAGCGCGGGGTGCCGGCGGGCGGGGCAGTGACGAACGTGACACGGTTCGTGTTCGCCCCCGCCCTGGGGGTAGGATCTGCACACGTGACTCACGCTATGGAGAAGAAAACTTCCGCATCTGAGCAGCCCGAACAGCGCACCTACGAGGTCCGCACCTTCGGCTGCCAGATGAACGTTCACGATTCCGAGCGCCTCTCCGGGCTCCTCGAGGACTCGGGCTACCAACCTGCGGCGGACGGTGAGGAACCAGACGTCCTCGTCTTCAATACCTGCGCGGTGAGGGAGAACGCGGATAACCGGCTCTACGGAACGCTCGCCATGGTCAAGCCCATGAAGGATCGCAATCCCGGCATGCAGATCGCCGTTGGCGGTTGCATGGCGCAGAAGGACAAGGACGCGGTGGTCGACCGCGCCCCCTGGGTGGACGTCGTCTTCGGCACCCACAACATCGGCTCGCTGCCCACTCTGCTGGAGCGTTCCGCCCACAACCAGCGGGCAGAGGTCGAGATCCTCGACTCCCTCGAGGAATTCCCCTCCGTGCTCCCGGCAAAGCGGGAATCCGCTTACTCGGGTTGGGTATCGGTCTCCGTGGGCTGCAATAACACCTGCACCTTCTGCATCGTGCCCTCTCTCCGAGGCAAGGAGCAGGACCGCCGGCCGGGGGAGATCCTCGCTGAGGTTCAGGCGCTGGTGGACCAGGGCGTGCAGGAGGTCACCCTGCTGGGCCAGAACGTCAACGCCTACGGCGTGAACTTCGCCGACGAGGACCTGCAACGAGATCGGGGCGCATTCGCCAAGCTGCTGCGCGCCTGCGGCGAGATCGAAGGTCTCGAGAGGCTGCGCTTCACCAGCCCACATCCTGCTGAATTCACCGACGACGTCATCGATGCGATGGCAGAGACCCCCAACGTCTGCCCCCAGCTACACATGCCGCTACAGTCGGGTTCCGACCGCATCCTCAAGGAGATGCGTCGCTCCTACCGCTCGAAGAAATTCCTGGGGATCCTGGACAAGGTCCGCGAACGCATTCCACACGCGGCCATCACGACCGACATCATCGTGGGATTCCCCGGCGAAACGGAGGAGGACTTCCAGGCGACCCTCGACGTCGTCGAGAAGGCGCGTTTCTCCAGCGCATTTACCTTCCAGTACTCGCCACGCCCCGGCACCCCGGCAGCTAGCATGCCAGACCAGATCCCCAAGGCCGTCGTGCAGGAGCGCTACGAACGCCTCATCGCGCTGCAGGAGCGCATCCAGGCCGAGGACAACCAGGAGCTGGTGGGAACGACCCAGGAACTGCTGGTCCAGGAGACCGGTGGCCGCAAGGACGCCCAGCGCCACCGCATGTCGGGCCGTGCTCGGGACGGTCGGCTCGTGCACTTCACCCCAAGCGAGGACGTTCGTCCTGGGGATATAGTGGAAGTCACGATTACCGACGCCCGTCCGTTCTTCCTCATTGCGGACGGCCCACTCGTCAACCACCGGTTGACCAAGGCCGGCGACATGTCGGGTGCTGGCCAGACCCCGACCACCGCGCCGATCGGGGTGAGCCTCGGCGTGCCAACCATCGGTATTAGGCCCCAGGCTGATGCAACCGCGGCGCCCAAGAACGTCCACGAAGGGTGTGGCTGTGACTAAAAAGAACGACGCGAATCCCGCCGATTCGCCGCAGGAAAGCAAGCCCGGCGTAGCCGGCGCCACCGAGGACAAGCAGGGCAAGGATCCGCTGGCCGCCTACCGGGGTGACCTCACCGCTGCCGAGGAGAAGGCTGCGAAAATGGTCGACTACCGCCAGCAGCTGCCGTTCATGGCTCTCGGTCTCATGTTGGTGCTCGTCTCCCTCTTCCTGCCGCACTCCCGGGACGTGCTGGGCATCGATGTGCTCTTCAACTCGCCGACCGCACAGAGGTTCCAAATCACCATGCCGGAACGGGTGTACGCCACCCTCGCCGTCCTGGGCGGCGTCATGCTGACCATCGGAACGATCGTCTCGCGATCCTGGCTGGTTGCGTGGGTCAACTGGGCTTTCGCAGGCGTGGGCTGGTGGTATAGCGTGTTCGCGATTTGGATGCGCCAATCTCGCCCGGTCACCGACCCGGCCGGCCCGCCTTCTTATGGCTTGGTCATTGGTGCGATCGGCATGACGATCTTGTTCGTGATGATCACGTGGGTGCTGTTCCGCCGTAATCCATTGCAGCGCGCGCTCGCGGCCGCCCGTCGCGAGGAGGCGCACCGTTCTGCGGAGGCTCAGGCCGCCCAGCAGCGCCTACGCACGGGCGTCGAGGAATGGCCCAAGGCTGAGCTCGAGGACATCGTCGATGATCGCCGCGCTCGCGCTAAGCAGCGCCGCCGGAAAACCGACGGCGATAAGAACATCGGTGGCCAAGAAGGCTAAAGACAAGCCCTAGCTCTTGACAAAGAGCTAGGGCTAGGGGGCTTCGAGCCCCCTCTTTTAGTTTTCCTCGGATTCGGAGTCGGATTCGGACTTCGTGGAGGCCTGTGCGGTCTCCGCCCACTGCCGCCACTGATCGGCCTGCTCCTGCAGCGTAGCGGCCAGCTTATCCTTCGCAGCCTCCTTGGCCTCATTGGCCTGCTGCTGCAGATCCTTCGCCTTGGCGAAGAACTGGTCGACGCGAGCTTGCAGCTCCGGATCGGTCTGGCGCCACTTCTCCTCAACCGCGTCCGTGACGCGCTTTTCGATCGCCCCGATCTTGTCCTCGAATTCGCGGATCTTAGCCCGCGGCACGAAGCCGATCTCGTCCCACTTCTCCTGCAGCTCCCGCAGCAGGCGCTGGGCGTTCTCGAGGTGAGCCTTGGGGTCGATCAGGGAGGAGTATTCGTCGAGCAGCTGCTGCTTCTTGGTCGCATTCTCTTCGAACTCTTCGTCGCGGGCATCCTGATCCGCTTTGCGGGCGTTGAAGAATACCTCGCGCGCAGCGCGGAAGCGCTCCCACAGCTCGTCGTCGACGTTGCGCGGGGCGTGCCCGGCGGCCTTCCACTGGTCCATCAGATCGCGGTAGGCTGCCGACGTCTCCGCCCAGCGGGTGGAGTGCTGGAGCTCCTCCGCGGCGACGATGAGCTCTTCCTTCTTTCGGCGTGCCACCTCGCGCTGCTTATCGAGGTCTGCGAAGTGAGCCCCACGGCGCTTATTGAACTGCTCGCGAGCCCGGGAGAAACGCTCCCACAACTCATCGTCGGTCTTCTTATCAAGGCCGCGGAATCCTCGCCACTCGTCGACCATCGCGCGGAAACGGTCTCCCGTTGCCTTCCACTCGGTCGAGCTTTCGCCCAGCTTCTCAGCCTCCTCGGCAAGTGCCCTCTTACCCCGGAGGGCCCGGTCCTTGCGCTCCGCCTTGGCCTGCGCGACGTCCTGGTGCGCCTTGTCGCAGTCCCGCAGCAACGCCTCAAGCTTGGTCTGCAGGGCATTGAGATCACCCACGACCTCCGCATCATCCAGTCCGTCGAGGAGCTCGGTGGCCGAGGCCTTGATCGTTGCAGCCTGCTCCGGCTGAGTGCTCAGCCGCGTTTCGAGCGTGGCGACCTGTGTGGCGAGGTCATCGAATTTCGCGCCGAAGTGCTTGAGCCCCTCCTCGGGAGCCCCAGCCTGCCACTGCCCGACAACGCGGTTCTCATGGCCTTCGCGGCGCAGCCACACCGCACCGTCGGCGTCGACTCGCCCGAAGTCCGCTGGATTGGACCTGACCGGGTGTACTGACACAGGAGCTTGCGCCTTCATCCCCGGGGTGGGCTTCACCTTTTTGGGCATGGCACCCGGGCCTGGGCGTGGGCCCGGCTTCGGGCGGGCAGCCCCGGTCTGGGGTTGGGAACTCTGCTGCTTGTCGGTCATGCTTTCTTCCTTTGCACGTCAGTCACCGGCTCCGCGAGCGGAAATACTCGTTGCGGACTCATTATGGCAGATGCCCCGGCCAAGACCGCGGCCAACTGAGGCTTTAAGGCGTCCGGAGACTAAGATTTGGCGGTGATAGCCATGGATAACTCTCAAACAGATTCGCCGCTCACCGCACCCGCCGGGGTAACCGCAGCGGACAGCCTGCGTCCACTATTGATCGTGGGGCCCACAGGCTCCGGTAAATCCGAGCTTTCCCTCGAACTCGCGCGCAGACTGGATCAGCCGGTGGAGATTATCAACGGCGATTCGATGCAGATGTACCGCGGCATGGATATCGGCACCGCCAAGATATCCCGCGCTGAACGCGCCGAATTCCCGCACCACCTCTTCGACTGTTTGGACGTCGACGACACGGCCAGCGTGGCTGCGTACCGCGCGATGGCGGGGGAGACGGTGGAACAGATCCAGGCCCGCGGTGCCCGTCCGATCATCGTCGGCGGCTCGATGATGTACCTGCAGGCGCTGGTCGACGACTGGCAGTTCCCGCCGACCGACCCGGCGGTGCGGGCGAAGTGGATGGCCGAACAGGATCGCATCGGGGTGGAAGCGCTCCATGAGGTGTTGCGTTCCAAGGATCCCGATGCGGCAGACATCATTGAGCAAAAGGACCCGCGCCGCATTGTCCGCGCCTTGGAGGTCATCGAGCTGACGGGCAAACCCTTCGCGGCCTCGCAACCGCCGAAGAATGTCCCAACCCGGTGGGGGACGAGGATCTTCGGGCTCAACGCCCCGGGGAATTGGCTCAACCCCCGGCTGGAGGCTCGCGTCGATCGTATGTTTGCCGCTGGTCTCGTCGCGGAGGTCGAGGGACTGGCCGCAGCTGGGCTGAGTCGGGAATCCACGGCCGGCAAAGCGATTGGCTACGCCCAGGTCTTAAGCGCGCTGGCGGGCGAGTGCAGCATGGAACAGGCCCGGGAGGATACGGTCGTGGGAACCCGTCGCTATGCCCGCCGCCAGCGCAGCTGGTTCCGCCGTGACCCGCGGATCCACTGGTTGGATGCGACTCTCGCCGACCCTGGCCTGCTCGCCGACCAGGTCATCGACGAGCTGCGGGGAAACACCTAAAGCTAGTGGCCTCCGCAGCCACAATCCCCGCTGCCGCAGCCGTCGGGGCTACAGGCACCAGGATCATTAATGCTGATGGCGAACTGGACGTCCCCGCTGATGACAGCGCCAGGGGTGGCGAACGGTGGGCGGGTGGCGTCCGTCGGAAGGTCGGGGTGATCCGCGGCGACCGCGAGGCAGAACTCGAACGGGCGGCGGCAGGTCAACGCCCAGAACTGCTGGCCGTTCAGCTCATTCGTCTTCAACTCCGCTTCGGAAACCTCGACCGCGACCGTGGCCTGGGCGTGCGGGGTGGTAGAGCCGTTGTTGAGCTCGGATAGTCCCCGGGAGCTCACAGAGCCGACCTCGGTGCCGCCGGACTCGGCGAAGGCGACAGCGTCCGGGAAGATGCGGACATCCGTGGCCAACGCGGAGATCGAGAGTGGCTGGTACTCCAGCGGCTCCTGCTCAGCGATCATGGGACCTTGACCAACCGTCGCAGTGAAGGAGGCGATGACCGGGGCGCTTGCCCCGCTGACCTGCAGCATCGGGCTATCGGCGACGATGTCCACGATCCCGATGAGGTCGTTGACCATCGTCACGTGCCCCGTTGTGGACAGCTGACCAGCCGGGTGCAGACCCACGAAGGAGCCATACGGCGGGGCAGCGAGGATCGTGAGCGTCGCCCCGGAGGCGTCCGCGTACTGGAGGACCTGGCCGCCCGATACCTCTCCGATGACCGAGAGCTGGCCGGAAGCATAAGCAGCCTCGAGGGCATCCTGCCACTGGGGATAGGCCAATCCAACGCTGCTGAGTTCGGGAATCTCCTTGTGGGATGCAGTAGCCATGGGGAACCAACGCCTTAAAAATCGGGGAGCGGGATAGCGGGGTTGACACGTGCTCAGCGTCCCGGCCCACAGCCGGTGAAAGGAGCATGAGCGAGTGGGGACACCGCCGGGGTTTACGCCCCGGATAAGCCCGCTATTTACTTTCTTTTATGCAGGTGACAGTGTAGAACTGGAAGGCAATGGCTTCAAATTCAGATAATGTTGTCGATCTTTTTTCAGACCCGTCGGAAGGCGCGGATTTCGACCTCGAATCTCAGCAGAGTCCGACCATCGGTGAGCTCGATCTGGAGGCGCGTTCCAGCCTCCGGCGGCTGACCAGAGGGGTCAGCAGCTACACGGACGATCAATCCGAGATCACTGAGGTCGAGTACCGCCAGCTGCGCCTGGAGAAGGTGATCCTCGTGGGGGTGTGGACCGAGGGAACAATCGCGCAGATCGAAGCGAGCCTGGAGGAACTAGTTGCCCTTGCTGAGACCGCTGGCTCCGAGGTCCTGGAGACGGTCTACCAGAAGCGCGATAAGCCGGACCCGGGCACCTATATCGGCCGCGGCAAAGTCAGCGAGCTCGCAGAGATCATCCAATCCACGGGTGCGGATACCGTGATCTGCGATGGTGAGCTGAGCCCCGGACAGATGATCGCCCTGGAGAACGCGCTGAACGCGAAGGTCATCGACCGCACCATGCTGATTCTCGATATCTTCGCGCAGCACGCGAAGTCCCGCGAGGGCAAAGCCCAGGTCTCCCTGGCTCAGATGGAGTACCTCATCAACCGGGTTCGCGGCTGGGGTACTTCGCTGTCGCGACAGACCGGTGGCCGGGCTGGCTCCAATGGTGGCGTGGGTCTGCGTGGCCCGGGTGAGACGAAGATCGAGGCCGACCGTCGCCGCTTGCGTGCCGAGATGGCACGCCTGCGCAAGGAAATCGCGGCGATGAAGACCTCCCGCGATACCAAGCGCCAGCGCCGCGACGCCTCTGCGGTTCCCCAGGTCGCAATCGCCGGGTACACCAACGCAGGAAAGTCCTCGCTGATTAATGCGCTGACTGGCGCGGGTGTGCTCGTCGAGGACGCGCTGTTTGCCACCCTGGACCCCACGACCCGCAAGGCGGAACTCGCCGATGGGCGCAGCGTGATTTTCAGCGACACCGTGGGCTTCGTCCGCCACCTGCCGACGCAGCTGGTCGAAGCCTTCCGTTCCACGCTGGAGGAGGTCATGGCCGCGGACGTCGTTCTGCACGTCGTCGACGGCTCCGACCCCTTCCCACTCGAACAGATCCGTTCGGTGAACACGGTGATCAGCGAGATCGTCGCCGAGAGTGGCCAGGACGCCCCGCCAGAGATCATGGTGGTCAACAAGATCGACAAGGCGGATCCGCTGGTCCTCGCCGAGCTGCGCCACAAGCTCAACGACGTGGTGTTCGTCTCCGCACACACCGGGGAGGGCATCGACGAGCTGGAGACCAGGCTCGAGCTCTTCCTAAACTCACTGGACGAGACGGGAGTGTTCGCGGTCCCGTTCGACCGGGGCGACGTCGTCTCCCGCATTCACGACCTGGGTACCGTCACACAGGAGGAATACGACGCCACCGGCACCGTCCTCACCGCTCGCGTCCCGAAGAAGCTCGCCCGGGAACTGGACGCCTTCCGCGTGACTGACCGACACCACGACGATCTGGACGTCAACGGCGCCGCGACCAGCTAATCCGCCCGCAGCGCGCGGGACGCGGAGCTGACGCACTGAACCCTCCTTAGCTGCAGTAGTGTTATGGCCGTGACTAAGGACAATGGGGCGCTCAACGCGCAGAACAAAGCAGGTAGTTCGGAGCCGGGCACGCCCGGGCCAGGAGAGAAGGCGGAGCACCGCGGCTCGTTCTTCGGGTGGGATTTGCACGGCAACGGCCGCGACATCGAACCGGGTGGGGTCGTTAAGCCTGAGGAGCGCCTCTCGTGGCCACGCACCATCGGCGTGGGTATGCAGCACGTCATCGCGATGTTCGGTGCGACCCTCCTGGTGCCGACGATCACGGGTTTCCCGGTGAACACCACCCTGCTGTTCTCCGGACTCGGGACGATCCTCTTCCTATTGGTGACCCGCAACCGACTGCCGTCCTACCTCGGTTCCTCCTTCGCCTTCCTCGCCCCGCTGGCGGCAACCCAGGCGGAGGGCTTCGCAGCACAGCTCGGCGGGATTGTGGCCACCGGTGCGCTGCTGTTCGTGATCGGTCTCGTGGTCCAGCTCGCCGGACGCCAGGTGCTGGATGCCGTGATGCCACCGGCCGTGACTGGTGCGATCGTGGCCCTGATTGGGTTGAACCTCGCTCCCACCTCGACGGGAAACGTCCAGGAGCAGCCACTGATCGCCGGCGTGACGCTGCTGGGGATCCTCCTGTTCACAGTGATGGGCCGCGGAATGGTGGCGCGACTCGGAATTCTTTTGGGCGTGCTGACCGGTTGGGGCTTCGCCTTCCTTTCGGGCGGTGTTTCTGAGGAGGCGCGGCAGCACGTGGGTGAGGCCGCGTGGATCGGCTTCCCGCACTTCGAGACCCCGGAATTCACGGTGACCGCCGTGACGATCACGCTGCCAGTGGTGGTCGTCCTCATCGCTGAGAACGTCGGCCATGTGAAGGCCGTGTCGACGATGACTAACCGTAACCTCGACGATCTTGCAGGCAAGGCGTTGATGGCCGACGGCATGTCCACGGTGCTCGCTGGATCCGGTGGTGGCTCCGGTACCACCACTTATGCGGAGAACATTGGCGTGATGGCGGCGACGAAGGTGTACTCCTCGGCCGCGTACTGGGTGGCGGCCGCAACGGCGATCGTGCTGGCCTTCATCCCGAAGTTTGGCGCCGCGATTCTTACCATCCCGGTGGGCGTGTTGGGCGGGGCAACGCTCGTGCTCTACGGCATGATCGGCCTGCTCGGGGTGCGCATTTGGATGGATAACGAGGTCTCGTTGACGGACCCGGTGAACCTCACCGCTGCTGCGGTGGCGATGATCGTCGGCATCGGCAACCTGACTCTGAACGTGGGCTCCATCCCGATGGAGGGCATTGCTTGGGGCTCGGTGGGCATCATCCTGGGCTACCCGGTGCTGCGCTACCTCTACGACAACTTCGGCGAGGGGCGCTACATCTCGTAGCGCTAAGTCCCGTGAGAGGGTGCCTGTCGTTGCGGAACGGATGGGAGCTGCCTGCGGCGGAGGCTTGGCCTGGGCGAAGCAGGGGGCGGGGCTGCCGACCCCGGTGCGTGTGGGAGTTCGGGAGCCCGGCAGCTACCCCTGCTGGTCGACGACCACCGTCTGAATGCCAGTGTCATTGAGCTGGGCCATGAAGCCCTCGGGGGCGGAGCTATCGGTGATGACCACATCGATCTTCTCCGGTTCGGCGAAGCTCACGATGTAGTCCAGGCCGAATTTCGTCGAATCGCACAGGGTGACCACCTTGTCCGAATAGGCAATCATCGCGCGCTTAATGGCGGCCTCGGCCGCGTCGTGGGTGGACAGCCCGTGCGTGAGGGTGAAGGCGTCGGTGCCGATGAACGCCACATCGGCGTGCAACAGCGCCAATGTCTGAAGGGCAACATCTCCCACCACCGCCTGCGACTGGGCGCGGATCTTGCCACCCAGCAGCTGCACCTTGATGCGGGGGTCGGTAGAAAGTAGCAGTGCGTTGTGCGGCGAGTTCGTCACGACGGACAGGGAGTAGTTCTTGTCGATGCTCTCGGCATGCTCGACGATGGCCTCGGCGATCATCGCCGTCGTGGTTCCGGAGTCCAGGAAGATGGTTCCGCCGTCGAGGGGAACGAACTGCACTGCGGCCCTGCCGATCGCCTGCTTGGCGAGCGCGGCGGAGTGTTTCCGCGTCTCCAGGGGGACGTAGTCGGTCTGGAACTGCCGTGCCGGGACGGCCCCGCCGTGGACCCGGTAGAGCTTGCCCTCGGCCGTAAGCTGGGCTAAGTCCCGACGGATGGTTTCGGCCGTGACCCCAAACTGGGCCGCGAG
The DNA here is from genome assembly GCF_030232315.1 of Corynebacterium sp. MSK039. Lineage (NCBI taxonomy): Bacteria > Bacillati > Actinomycetota > Actinomycetes > Mycobacteriales > Corynebacteriaceae > Corynebacterium > Corynebacterium sp. MSK039. The sequence goes on along the minus strand of NZ_JASPJL010000001.1, from coordinate 243,791 downwards.
TTCGGTGACGGTGACCTTGCCCTGCACGGCGGCAAGCGAGGTGATTTGTCGACGACGCTGAGCTGAAAGCACGCTTAGATACCCACTTAATCCAAAAACTTGGGTTAGATCTTGCGCAGGACCGCGGAGACTTTACCGAGGATCTGCGCTTCATTGCCGGCGATTGGTTCGAACAGATCGTTGTGGGGGAGCAGCCACACACCGTCCTCATCGTGGTGCAGTTCCTTGACCGTGGCCTCCCCGTCGATCATGGCGGCGACAAAGTCACCCTGATCTGCGGTCGGCTGCGAGCGGACCACAACCCAGTCGGAGTCGTAGATGCCCGCATCGCGCATGGACTCGCCGACCACCTGCAAGAGGAAAAGCTCGTCGGAAGTACCGACCAGCTCGGCGGGGAGTGGGAACTGCGCTTCCACGTTCTGCTCCGCCAGGATCGGATTGCCGGCGGCGATTTGGCCGACGACGGGCACGTACGTCGCTGCGGGGCGGTCGTCGGAGACGGGAGCGGGGGTGGTCTTGGGCTGCTTCCGCGGCACGGGCTTCACGAGGCCGGGGTTGGTGTGGTCCTCGTAGCCTCGAACATCGAATGCGCGAGGCTTGTTGTCCTCCCGGCGCAGGTAGCCCTTCTCCTCAAGTTGCTTGAGTTGGTAGGACACCGAGGATGTGGATTGGAGACCGACAGCATCTGCGATTTCGCGGATGCTTGGGGGATAGCCCCGGAGAACCGTGGAGTCCTTGATGACCTCCAGGATGCGGCGTTGGCGGGAGCTCAGGTTGCCCTTGATCTTCGCATCTGCAGCGCTCTTCTTGGGGCGGCCTGGGCGCCGACGGGGGGACTCGGGGGACGTCGTCACGGTGAACTCTCCTTGCGGCCCGGGCGGCAGTCAGCTGCGTGTGCCACCTGGCTTGTGATTGAAAACTTATGCTCCCGCGTTCGAGGGAGGCCTCGACCGCGCTGGCACCCACTGTATCACCTGCATGTTCGATATTTGGGGTAAAACGCTCGACTTTCTTCGAACGTGCGTGCTATATTTTCGATGTGGCCGCCTAGAACACCCGTTCGATACATGTGAGGCGGTGTTGGGGCGCTGTCCCTAGCGGATGATTCACTCCTATCCAACGGCTGGTTACCGGTGATTCATCGGAAAGATCAGCGCTGATGATCGGAATTCGAACGAGGAAGGAATCTACTATGACTCTCGTTAAGAACGTTTCCCACGCCCCTGCGGCTGCGTCTCGCGCCGGTCGACGCGTCGCTATTCCAACTGAGCGGGTCCTGTTCGAAGGTTCCGAGTCGCTTTCCGGGGTCGTTTCACCTGGCGTCGGCAAGAATGTACGTTCGAATACTCATGGTGAGGGGCGGGCCTTCACTCCGAACTTCGTGCAGCAGCGTCGCTTCGCTCACCCGGTAGCGAATGCTCGTTCCCAGCGGGTCATGGCTTCGCAGGCCTCTGCACTTCGCCGTGGAATGGATATTGCCAACCGGGTGGCCACTTCCCGGGGTGGGGTGCTGCTGAGTGGAATTGCATTGGTACTCAGCCTTGGACTGTCTCCGTTGGCGATGGGCCAGGGTGGTGACGAGCAGGCTCCTGCCGCCACCGCGGCCGTGTCTGAGATCGCGTCAGCCGAGGCGGCGGACTAGCCATCTTCCGCTCGGGTTGGCGGAGTAGTGCCGTGGCGATCGAATTGGGGGGAACTGTGGAATCCGCGGGGGCGCTTTTTCTGCGTGCTGGGCATAAACTAGTGGCGTGCTGTGCCCAAGTTGTCGCTGTGAAGATTCCCGTGTTGTGGACTCCCGAGTTGTCGAAGGCGGAATTGCCATCCGCCGCCGCCGGGAGTGCCTGCAATGCCTCACTCGGTTCACCACCATGGAGCGCTCGGTCCTTCTCGTAACGAAGCGCAACGGGGTGACGGAGGAATTCAGCCGCGAGAAGGTCATCAAGGGTGTAAGGCAAGCCTGCCAGGGACGCGATGTGTCAGATGACGACCTCAAGCTGCTCGCCCACGAGGTTGAGCAGAGCGTTCGTGCGGACTACGGATCCCAGGTTAACGCCCACGACATTGGCCTGGCGATCCTGCCTCCGCTGCGCCGACTCGACGAAGTCGCCTACCTCCGCTTCGCCTCCGTGTATAAGTCCTTCAGCTCCTCCGAGGACTTCGAGGCAGAGATCGCATTGCTGCGCAGCCAGCACCAGGGCAACCCTCCGCACCCGGGCAACTAAAACCGAGACCATAGCGCCGTCCCCGGCGCTCACGCTCCCGGTGCACCACGGACTAGCGGATCTGACCGGCAGCCTTGCGAACCCGCTGCAGTGATGCGCTGCGTGCAGTGCCCAAATTCTGGGCAAACAGAGCCACCATGAGCTCCTCGATCAGCCAACGCAGGTCCTTGACCTGGGGCGAAGCCTGCCGGGCGCTGGGCAGGCGATCCACCGTCTGCTGATAAATCTTCATCGCTTCCGCCAGCTCCTCCGCCAGCTCCGCCTCGCGATCAGGATCCCGCTCCAGCAGTGCCAGCCTCTCCTTCATAGCCTCGACGTACCGGGGGACGTGCCGGAGGCGCTGAATGCCCCACGTGACCAGACTGTGGTCCGCGGCGTACAACTGCACCTGCTTTTTCATCTCCGCAATCGCGGGACCATCCCACTGCTCCAGCTCCGAGGAGATGTCCTGGATGGCTAATGCAGCAGGGGCGAATGCAACCAGGATCTGGCGCACCAGACCAGGAGCCTGCTGGCGGGCCGTCTGGCAGGCCCGTTCGCACTCGTCAGGGGTTCTGATCACCGGGCCAACCTTCTCCAGAAGCTGGCGGCACGCCGCCGTGCGCGCATCGTCCACCAACGCCTCAATACCACCGTTCGGATAGTTCTCCAGCGCCACGCGCTGGCGCAACGGCAGCCCCTTGAGCATCTGTCCGGCGGAAATCGGGGTGGCCTCGGCCATCAGGCTTAGCACCGTCGAGAACTGCTGAGCCTTCGCCGCGTGCTCGGTGGGGAAGGCCTTGAGCTCGAAACGCGTGCTGCGGTGACCCGTCTTGCCAGCGGAGAAGCTGGCAACCAGTGCGGGGAAAGCGTTCACGGCCTGGCCGTCGACGACGGTCTCGATGGACTCAGGGATATCGCCGATGCTTTCGGCCGACCACTCGTCAGCGTGCTGAAGCACGCCACCCACGCCGGCCCCGCCCTGAGGTGCCTTCTGCTTCCCGCCAGTGCCACGGCCCTTCTTGCCAGCTGCGCCCGCACCCTTCTGGTGCACCTTGGCGTCCAGCGGGCTGGCAGCCGTAGAACCCTGGCCACCACGCAGGGACCGAGCACTCGCCGCCGCAATTGCCTGGCGGACATCACCGGCCAGCTCCCGCTGGAGTGCGACGATGTCCCGGCCGGTGCGCACCACATTGCCGCGGCGGTCAATAACCGCAAAATTCATGCGCAGGTGGTCGGGCACCTTGGTCCAGTCGAAGTCCGTGGCGTTGATGCCCCGACCGCCCAGCGAGCGCAGCGCATCGGCCAGCGACTCATCGATCGCCCCGTCGTAGGGCGTCATGGCCTCCAGCGCCCGTGCTGCGAAATCCGTTGCCGGGACCACCGACTTGCGGATCGCCTTGGGCAGGGAACGGATGAGCGCCACCGCTAGCTCGTGACGCATGCCCGGAACCAACCACTGCGTGATTTCGGGGTCGATGTTCGCCAGCAGGGGCAGTGGAACCTGCATGGTGATGCCGTCGCGCGGATCGGTGGGGTCGAAGACATACTCCAGGTCGAACTCCAGGCTGCCCTGCCGCCAGGTATCCGGGAACTCATTGGCCTCCGCGGCCCCTTCGTGCGAATCGATGAGCGCGTCGAGCGAAAAATCCAGCAGGTCTGGCTTCTTGTGGCGTGCCTTCTTCCACCAGGAATCAAAATGTCGGCTGGAGATGATGTCTGCGGGCAGGCGGGCGTCGTAAAAAGAAAACAGGGCATCATCGTCGATCACGATGTCCCGGCGACGGGCCTTATCCTCCAGCTTCTCGGCTTGCTCAAGAAGCTCCTGATTGTGGCGGTAGAACTTGTGGCGCGTCTCCCAGTCGCCCTCGACCAGCGCCTTGCGGATGAACATATCCCGCGCCAGCTCCGGGTCGATACGACCCAGGTTGACGCGTCGCTCCGTGACGATGGGGAGTCCAAGCAGGAGGGCCTTTTCGTAGACCATCGCCGCACCCCGCTTCGATGACCAGTGCGGCTCCGAGTGGGTGTACTTCACCATGTGGGGCGCGATTGATTCCACCCACTCCGGGCGGATCGGCCCCACCGTTCGGGCGAAAATCCGGGATGTCTCGACCAGCTCCGCGGCCATGATCCACTGCGGTGGTTTCTTCGCCACATGGGAGCTCGGGTGTACCACAAAGTGCGAATTGCGGGGGCCGGTGAACTGGCGGCTCTCGCCCTCCCGCATGCCGATGTGGCTGATCAGCCCGGCCAGCAGGGCTCGGTGGACATCATCTTCGGCGATGGGCTCGCCGTCGAAGGTCAGCTGCCGGACATGCCGAATATTCGGCACGGACCAGCGCAGCTCCTTGGCGATATTGAGCAGCTGACGAACCAGATCCGCCCACTCCAGGACACGCAAGTAGTGGATGAACTCCCGCTGGCAGAGCTTGCGGAACTGGTTACCGCTGAGCTCGGCGCGCTGCTGTTGCAGGTAGCTCCACAGCTTCAAGGTGGAGATGAAGTCCGAGTTCGCCTTGAAACGCGCGTGGAGCTCATCGGCCTGCTGCTGCTTCTCCAGCGGCCGTTCCCGGACGTCCTGGATGGATAGCGCAGCGACGATGACGGTGACCTGATCCAGGATGTTCAGCCGGTGGGCGGCGACCATCATGCGCGCCAAGCGGGGGTCGGTCGGGATGCGAGACATGTCCCGTCCCACGTCCGTCAACGCGTGCCGGTCGCCTCCGGAGATCGCGCCCAGCTCGCTGAGCAGGGCCACGCCGTCGCGCACCGCGCGAGAGTCAGGGGCCTGCAGGAAGGGGAACTTCTGGATATCACCGAGGCCAAGAGCAAGCATCGCCAGGATGACGCTGGCCAGGTGGGTGCGCAGAATTTCGGGGTCGGTGAACTCCGGTCGGGCTTCGAAGTTTTCTTCCGAATACAGCCGGATCGCAATACCGTCGGCGACACGGCCACAACGGCCCGAACGCTGCTTCGCGGAGGCCTGGCTGATCTCCTCGACCGGCAGTCGCTGTACCTTCGTGCGATTGGAGTAGCGGGAGATGCGCGCATAGCCGGTATCCACGACGAAGCGGATGCCAGGCACGGTCAGGGACGTCTCGGCGATATTCGTGGCCAACACGATCCGGCGGCGTTGGCCAGGGTTGAACACGCGGTGCTGTTCCGCATTCGACAGTCGCCCAAACAGGGGGAGGATGTCGACGCGTGCCCCGCGCCGGTCGCGGTTCAGATGCTTATCCAGCGCCTCGGCGGCGTCGCGGATCTCGCGTTCCCCGGAGAAGAAGCACAGGATGTCGCCGCTGCCGAAGCTCCACAGCTCGTCGACGGCCTCGATGAGCCCGTCCAACGGGTCCGTCACGTGGGTGGTGATCTCCCCACTGTCCGGGTCGGTATAGCTTCGCTCCAGCGGGCGGTACAGGATCTCGACCGGGTAGGTTCGCCCCGAGACCTCGACGATCGGCGCGGGTGTGCCATCGGCGCTGGCGAAGTGCTCCGCGAAGCTTTCGGGATCGATCGTCGCGGAGGTGATGATCAGCTTCAGATCCGGGCGCTTCGGCAGCAGATTCTTCAGGTAGCCCAGCAGGAAGTCGATGTTCAGGCTGCGCTCGTGCGCCTCATCGATGATGATCGTGTCGTATTCGCGGAGTAGCCGGTCGCGCTGGATCTCGTTGAGAAGCACACCGTCGGTCATGAGCTTGACCGCGGTGTTCTCGCTGGTCTTATCGTCGAAGCGGATCTTGTAACCGACCAGGGAATCCGGCTTATCCGTGCTCGATCCGAGCTCCTCGGCGATGCGGTCCGCCACGCTGCGGGCGGCGATGCGCCGGGGCTGGGTGTGCCCGATGCGCTGCCGCTTGCCGCGACCCAGGTTCAGGCACATCTTCGGGATCTGCGTGGTCTTACCGGAGCCAGTCTCACCGGCGATGATGACGACCTGATTTTCAGCGATAGCCTTTTCGATATCCGCCTGGCGCTCCGAGACGGGCAGCTCGCTAGGGAAGTGGATCTGAGGGAAGACCCGGTCCTGCTGGGGCAGATTGACGCCGGCCGTGCGCTCCCGGCGCTGTCGGCCGCTGCGTCCCCGGCGGCGCGACTTGCCCCCGCGGTTGCGGTGACGCCCGTTTCTGGCGTGCCGCGACGGCTGTTGCGCTGATTTTTGCGTGCTCTTATCGCTATTTTCCCTGCTCATTAGGGCTCCAGCTTAACAACTCTGTGGCTGGCACCTGTAGCCGGGAGCCATTCATAGCTTTTGGCTAAAACCACCCGGCCAGCTCGCGTAGGATAAGGCTTCAGCATTGTTGAAACATTGATAGGTAGCTGTGACCCACAAAGAGTATCGGCCGACCATTGCGCAGGTCCGGACCTTCGCGACGATCGCGGAACACGGCCACTTCGGCACCGCCGCGGCGCACCTGGGCATTTCCCAGCCATCGCTCTCGCAGGCTCTCGCGACCCTCGAGCAGGGGCTCGGAGTGCAGCTGATCGAGCGCTCCACCCGAAAAGTCATCGTGACGCCGATGGGGCGCTCGCTGCTGCCTTTCGCCCACGCCACGCTGGAGAGCGTGGACGCCCTCGTTGATCACGCCAATTCTGTGAAAGGAGGGTTGGGCAGTGCCCTGGTCGTGGGCATGATCCCGACGATCGCCCCATTCCTGCTCCCGGATTTCTTGCGCGCCCTCGACGAACCGCAGGCTGGGGATGCCCCCCGCATCGTGGAGGAGAAGACCCACCACCTGGTGGATGCCCTTCGGCAGGGGCGCATCGACGTCGCGGTGTTGGGGCTTCCGTTTGAGGACGCCGGGCTGACCACGATTCCCCTCTACGAGGAGGAGTTCGTGGTGGTCGTCCCAGAAGGCCATCCGATGGCCGGTCGCCGCGACCTGCGCGGCGCCGACCTCGAAAAACTCGACCTCCTGCTTCTCGACGAGGGGCACTGTTTGCGGGACCAGGTGATGGACCTGTGCCGCAGGGTGAATATGAGCCATGACCCCCGGCTGGCGGTGACCCGGGCAACGAGTCTGTCCACCGTGGTTCACCTCGTTGCCGCCGGGCAGGGCGCGACCCTTGTTCCGCTGAGTGCGGTGCCCAGTGAGTGCCAGCGCCCGGGCATCGGCTTGGCGACCTTCCACCCCGAGGAGAAGGCGGCTGGCCGCACGGTGGGGATTGCCCACCGCTCCAGCAGCGTGCGTACCGAGGATTATGAGGAGCTCGGCCGCATCCTCTCTGAGTCCTTTGCAGCGGTGCAGGAAACCGCCCGGGCGGAGCTGGCCGCTAGCCTTGGTGAATAACCAGGCTGGCTAGGCGCACCTCTCCGGCTTCGTCGGTAGCGGCCAGGTCCACCATGCCCTCGAAGGCCCAGCCGTGGTCCTTCTCCGGGTCATCCAGAATCTGGCGCACCCGCCATTGGCCGGGCGCAGCCTCCGGGTTCTCGTCGATGAGCACCATTGAGTTGGAACGCGCGTCGGCGTCAACCCCCAGGTCCGCATACTCCTCGAAGTAATCGTCCATGGCGGCGGGCCAATCGGGGGCGTCCTCCAGGTAGGAATCCAGCTCCGCCAGCTGCTCCTCCTTCTCGAAGGCGAAGAGCTCCACGTGGCGGAACATGTGGTTGCGTACCATCCGCCGCAGTGCTCGCTTGTTGGCCGAGAGCGCGGAACTATCGGTGACCCCGAAGGCATGCTCCGTGACCTGCTCCTCGGTCAGCGGAGCATCCGGGTCGGAGAGGGTGGCCCACTCATCCAGCAGGGAGGAGTCCACCTGGCGGATGAGCTCGCCCAGCCACTCGATGATGTCCTCGAGCTCCTCCGTGCGGTAGCTCTGTGGCACCGAATGGTCCAGGGTGCGCCACGCGTCGGTGAGGTAGCGCAGCACCACGCCCTCGGAACGCCCCAAACGGTAGGTGGCGATGATGTCCGAGAAGGTCATGCCCTTTTCGATCATGTCGCGCAGAACGGACTTCGGGGAGATGTCGAAGTCCTTCGCCCAGGGGTTGGATTCGCAGAAGATGTCGAAGGCATTGTCGAGGGATTCGGCCAGCGGCTGCGGGTAGGTGACGTCCTCGAGGATGTTCATCCGCTCGGTGTAGTCGACGCCCTCCGCCTTGAGCGCGGCGAGCTCCTCATCGCGGGCTGCGCGTTGCTGGCCGCTGAGTACCTGACGGGGGTCGTCGAGAACCGCCTCGAAGGTGGAGATCACGTCCAGGGTGAACTCCGGGGACTCCGGGTCGAGCAGGTCTAGAGCAGCCAGCGCGAACGGGGCCAGCGGTTGGTTGAGCGCGAAGTCTCGCTGCAGTTCCTGGGTTAGTCGGGCGTCCTTCCCGGACGGCGTGTCCGCCGCGAACTCCTCGACCACCTCGGACCGAAGCAGGCCACGGTAGAGCTCGATCGTGGTGCGGATGTGAGTGTTCTGCTTCGCGCGGGTCTCGTGGCTGCTGCGGAGCAGACGCTTGAGGGCAGCAAAGGTCCATTCCTTGCGAGCGACGATGTTCAGCAGCATCGAGTTGCTCATCGTGAACTGGCTGACCAGCTCCTCTGGCTCCGCGGTGAGCAGGCGTTCGTACGTGGACTCGGACCAGGTGGTTCGGCCCTGTGGTGCGGACTTCTTGCGCAGCCGCTTGAGTTTCTTCGGGTCCGTCCCAGCGCGCTGGCGGAGCCGGAAGTTCTCGATCTCGTGTTCCGGCGCCTGGACGACGACGGTGCCTTCCGTGTCGTAGCCTGCGCGTCCTGCTCGTCCGGCGATCTGGTGGAACTCCCGGGACTTCAGGATGCGGTGGCGTTCGCCGTCGAACTTCGCTAGCTCCGTCATGAGCACAGAGCGGATCGGGACGTTGATTCCCACGCCCAGGGTGTCGGTGCCGCAGATGACGGTCAGCAGGCCCTGCTGGGCGAGCTGTTCCACCAGGCGCCGGTATTTCGGCAGCAGGCCGGCGTGGTGGACACCAATCCCGCGGCGCAGCAGTTTGGATAGTGTCTTGCCGAAGCTGGTGGTGAACTTGAAGTTCCCGATCGCCTCGGCGATCGCCTTCTTCTTCTCTTCGCTGACCAAGCTCAGGCTCGTCAGCGCCTGAGCGCGCTCGATGGCCTCGCGCTGGGTGAAGTGTACGACGTAGACCGGGGCCTTGCCGTCCTTGACCAGCTCCTCGATCGTCTCGTGTACCGGGGTGTAGACGTAGTCGAAGCTCAGCGGAACCGGGCGGACGGAGCCAGAAACGTGGGTGCAGGGCCTGCCGGTGCGGTCGGTCAGATCCTTCTCCAGCCACGCAGTGTCTCCCAGCGTGGCGCTCATCAGCAGGAACTGGGCGTGGGGGAGTTCCAGGAGGGGCACCTGCCAGGCCCAGCCACGGTCGGGCTCGGAGTAGTAGTGGAACTCATCCATGACCACCTGGTCGACCTGCGCGTCCTTCCCGTCGCGCAACGCGATATTGGCGAGGATCTCGGCGGTGGCGCAGATGATGGGGGCACCACCATTGACGGTCGCATCACCGGTCATCATGCCCACATTCTCAGGGCCAAAGGTTGCGCAGAGGTCGAAGAATTTCTCGCTGACCAGGGCTTTGATTGGGGCGGTGTAGAAACTGCGCTGCCCGCGCGCCAGCGCCACGAAGTGGGCCGCCAGGGCCACCATCGACTTCCCGGACCCCGTGGGGGTCGCCAGGATGACGTGGTCCTGGGCGACCAACGCCGTGGCTGCCTCCTTCTGCGCCTCGTAGAGGCTGATCCCGCGGTCTTCCGTCCACCGCAGGAAGGACGCCAACACGGCGTCGTCAACGAGCCCTTCAGGGACCTCGTCGAGGTCGGGGAGTAGGTCGGCCAGCTGGGCAGCGATTCCCACTACTGTGAGTCTCCTTCATCGTCGTCGTGTGGGTCGTTGCTATGGGTGGGATCCGCCGGATCCTCCCCGCCGGCCGCGGAATCGGTATCCGCCGCGTCATTCATGCGGGCCAGGAATGCCTCGAACTCGGCGCCCAGCTCCTCGCCAGTAGGGATGTCCTGTCCTGGCTCGAGCAACGAACTCTTCTTCTTTCGAAGCCTACGGACTTCCTTGTCGTACTGCTGCTCGAGGGCCCCAACGACGGTAGCGATCTCGTGGGACTCCTCCGTCTGCTGTGCGAGCTGCTGCTGTACGCGCGACATATCCTTCTCCAGCGCCTTCAACGGCAGCTCGCGGTCGGCAAGGTCGCCGAAGGCCTTCAGCAGCGCGTAGCTGGCCTCCGGGTACTCTGAACCCGCGATGTAGTGCGGCACATGGGCCGTGAGCCCAATGGCGTCGAATCCCGCGGCAGACAGCTGCATCTCGGTCTCGAGCGCAGCGGCCCCCGGGATCACCAGCCGTGCGTCCCACGTGTGGTAATCCCGCACCAGGGACGGGTCCGAAGCGTGCGCGGAAATCACCAGCGGGCGGGTGTGCGGCACCGTCATCGGGGCAGCATAGAAGGAAATCGCCCGGGAGACATTCGCTCGCTGCGCCAACTCCATGATCGCGTGCCCGAATGCCTCCCACTTCAGGTCCGGCTCTGGGCCGGCGACCAGCAGGAACGGCTGGTCGTTGACGTCCTTGACGATGCGCACGTCCAGGCTGAGCTTGTCGGACTTGGTGATACGATTCTGGTCGATCGTGATGCTGGGGCGCCGTGCGCGGTAATCCAGTAGATCATCGAGGTTGAAGCTGGCGACAACCGAGCTATCCAGAGCCTCCAGGAGGTGATTTCCACTGACTGCGATGGCCTGGCCCGCATCGGCATAGCCCTGGAGCGCGATCAGCATCGGAATACCTTCGTCCGGCGAATCCGCCTCCAGCGGAACGGGATATTCCATCTCATACATGGTGTTCCGGGGACGGCGGCTAAAAGAATTGTCCTGAGGCATCGTCTTTGCGCTCCCTTTCTTTACAACGACTGCGGGGCAGCGGGCCGGAGATCTCGGCATTAACCGAGTTCAGGCCAGCCAAAACACGTGGCGGGCTCCGGCGTGGGGAAGTTATCCACAGTCCACTGCGTGTCCACAGGGCCCTGGCGGTTCTCCTCCGCAGACCAACGCTGCTGCGCTGGGGCTGACCGGGTGATCGAGCACACTTTGCTCATGAGATCACACGATTCACGTCATTCCAACCACAACGACCATCGCAATATTCCCCACGAGACAACCGCCGCGCAGGCCCCACCATCCGACAACAGGCTACGGGGCTGCCAAGGGCACAGCACAGCACCAGCTGGGCATCGCAGCATCTCCCTGGGAGCCGACCCCGGGGCTCTGCTCGCAGGCCTACCAGCCATGCTCGGTTTCACACCGCAGGACTCCTTGGTGCTCATCGGACTCCAACCGGTCAGCAAGGACGGGCCACCTCGAGGCAGCAACCCGGGTGACCGCGCCACCACACACGCCACCGTCACCTTTCAGGTAGGCCCCGTCGTGAGAGCCGACCTGGACGGCGATAGCACCGTGGAGGCCCTCGACACCTTCTGTGCCGCACTGGGGGCTCCCATCTCGGACACCGTGCCGACGGATCAATGCCCGCAGGCGATCATCCTCGTTATCGGTGGCACCCCGGCCCGCGCCGTCGACGTATTCACTGACACACGCACCCAACTCGCCCTGGCCGGAATCCCCGTGCACACCAGCCACTGGGCTCAGGAGATCGCAGACCACCAAGAGTGGGCGACATACGACCTCCACACCCAACTATGGGTGGACGAGGGGACCATCCCGGTACAAAGCGCCAACCCAGTAGCCCTCCACGCGGGGGTGACCAATGCCCTGAACTTCGCAGCTCGCGGGGACATGGAATGCTGGCTGGACCAACAGAACCCATCCCTGGCAGGGCCGCCGAACCCGCGGTGCCTGGATGCTGCCCTCCGTCACCTGTTGGCCAAAACAGAAGAGATACTCGATGGGCTCACCACGGTGGAGCATGCAATGGCAGACCTGGCGCTGCTGACCGCGATCGCCGAGCTCTGTGGCGAGCCCCGCAGCCAGGCCTTTCTCATCACCACATCAATCGGCATGCCCTCGCCCGTCATCCGTTCACTGCTCGCGGCAACTGCGCGCCACACAGCCGGCGACGTGAGAAGCAATGTGCTCTACGTGCTCACCCAGGTACTCGTCGGGAATGGGGAAGGAGTGGTCGCATTCCACACCGCGCGCCGGGCAGTCTGCGAGGCGACCAGCACCATGGGATGGAAAGATAACCAGGTGCTCGTCATAGCCCTGAAAACCGGCCTCGCGCTCCAGATCGTCAAGGATAAGGTCGCAATCGCCACAGAGGTCCTGAACGGGAAGAACCCGCGTGAACACGTCCCGGCCGACACGCGGGAGGCCCTCATGCGGGTGCTTGACTGGGACGCCGTTGAACACCTACGTCACCTCGACACCGAGGGAGGTGAGCTCGCGAAACCTTAAGGACGGGGAGCGGAGTGGGCCGCATCGCCCAGGGCGGAGGTAAACCGCCAAGCGTCCGACACCACCGTCTTCAGATCCGAGAGTTTCGGCTCCCATCCCAGCTCAGCGATAGCCTTCGCGCTCGAGGCGATGAGCACTGCTGGATCTCCGGCGCGCCGAGGCGCCTCGATCGCCGGAATGTTGGCCCCGGTGACCTCCCGGCAGGTGTCGATGACCTCCCGGACACTGAACCCGTCACCGCTACCAAGGTTGAAGATCCGGTGCTCGCCGGCCACGTTGGACGTCGCAGCCAGCACGTGCGCATCCGCGAGGTCCTTGATGTGGATGTAGTCGCGCACTGCTGTGCCGTCCTTGGTGGGCCAATCGGAGCCGAAGATGCTGATCGACTCGCGGTGCCCCAGAGCGACCTGCAGGACGATCGGGATCAGGTGCGTCTCCACCTCACGGTTCTCACCGAACTGCTGATAGGCGCCCGCGACGTTGAAGTAGCGCAGGCTCGTCGCCGCCAGGCCGTAAGCCTTGGCGTAGGAGGAGAGCATGTAGTCGATCGTCAGCTTCGAGGCGCCGTAGGGGTTCGTCGGGGCCGTGGGCATGTCCTCCGTGATGGGCACCTGCTCCGGTTCGCCGTAGCAGGCAGCGGTGGAGGAGAAGACGATGTTCTTCACGCCTGCTTCGCGCATCGCGTCCAGCAGCGTGAGGGTTGTGACGACATTGTGGTGCCAGTAGGCATCCGGCTGCTCCACGGATTCGCCCACGAGAGATCGCGCGGCGAAGTGGAAGACGGCGGCGAAATTGCCATCCGCCAAAACCTCGCTGGCCACATCGGCAATGTCGCCTTCCACGAAGTTCGCCTTCGGGTGGATCGCGGACCGATTGCCGGTGCTCAAGTTATCCACGACGGTGACGTGGAATCCGTTTTCAACGAGGACAGCCGTGCACACGCTACCCACGTAGCCCGCACCACCGGTGACGAGGACGTTGCTGCCAGGTTCAATTGCGTTGTATTCAGTCACTGTGGGGGCTTTCTTCAATCGAGGAATGCGAGGTCTGGCGGGGTCAGGAGGCGTCGAGGCGGTTAAGCGTTCGACACGTTGCGTACGCGGACCGCGTGCGCCAGCTCGCTGGGGATGACGACCTCAGCGGATTCGCCACGCAGAATGAGGTGATCCTCAGTCGGGATGACGGAGACGGCGACACCTGGGAGAATGCCCGCCTCGCGCAGCCGCTTCATCAACGAGCCCTCGACCTGCACGATCTCGTTAAAGCTGGTGACCACGGCCTCGTGTTCCTCGCCGGTGGCCAGGTCGGCGGCGCGGACCGAATTCGGGTCTTCCGCCACGGCCGTCTGGGAGATATCCGTGCCGTCCGCCGCCTGTTCGGTCAGGAAATTCAGCCCCGGGATGGGGTTGCCGAAGGGGGAGGTGTCGTGCTCGTCGAGAACCTCAACGAGGCGCTGCTCGACCTCGTCACTCATGACGTGCTCCCAGCGGCAGGCCTCGTCGTGAACCTTGTCCCACGGCAGGCCGATCACGTCGGTCAGCAGGCGTTCGGCAAGGCGGTGCTTGCGCATCACGGCGGTCGCGAGTGCCCGACCCTCGTCGGAGAGCTTCAGGGAACGGTCCTTCTCAACGGAGAGTAGACCATCGCGCTCCATGCGGGCCACCGTCTGGCTCACCGTGGGGCCGGACTGCTCAAGCCGCTCAGCGATCCGGGCGCGCAGCGGCGGGATGCCCTCTTCCTCGAGCTCGTAAATCGTCCGGAGATACATCTCCGTGGTGTCTACTAGGTCACGCACCCTACTCGCCCTTTCTCACCTTTCGAGCTGATGGAAGCCTCGAAAAAATCAATGCCTCAACCATACATCCCCGGTCTTGGGGAGTGGCGCACTATACGGCGTATTCGCGGAGCTTGTCCGCGCGCTGGCCCTCCCGCAGCTTAGCCATGACCTCGCGCTCGATCTGGCGCACCCGCTCACGGGAGAGGCCGAACTGACGGCCGATCTGGTCCAACGTGCGGGGCAGGCCATCATCGAGGCCATAGCGCAGGGTGATGACATCCTGCTCTCGCTGCTCCAACGTGGCCAGCACGGAGCGGATGTCGGAGTGGCGCAGGCTGGCGACGACTGCAGCCTCGGCGTCCTCTGCCTCGGAGTCCTCGATGAAGTCGCCCAACGGGGCTTCCTCGTCGGTGCCGACGGGCATGTCGAGGCTCACCGGGTCGCGGGACTGCTTCATCAGCATCTCGATCCGGTCCTCCGGGATCCCCGACTCCTCAGCCAGCTCCTCGTACGTCGCCTCACGGCCCAGGTGCTGGTACATCTCGCGCTTGATGCGGGAAAGCTTATTGACCTGCTCCACCAGGTGCACCGGCAGGCGAATAGTGCGCGACTGGTCCGCCATGCCGCGGGTGATCGCCTGGCGGATCCACCAGGTGGCGTAAGTGGAGAACTTGAAGCCCTTCTTGTAATCGAACTTCTCCATCGCGCGGATGAGCCCCAGGTTGCCCTCCTGGATCAGGTCCAGCAGTGGCATGCCACGGCCCGTGTAGCGCTTGGCCAGCGAGACCACGAGGCGCAGATTAGCCTCAAGCAGGTGAGTACGTGCGGCCTTGCCTTCGCGTGCCAGGATCTTCACGTCGCGCTTCTTCGCACGAGTCAACGGCTCGCCGCTCTTGAGCAGCTGCTCCGCATACAGCCCGGCCTCAATGCGCTGGGAGAGTTCAACCTCGTCCTCAGCAGTCAGCAGGGCAGTCTTACCAATGCCGTTCAGGTAGACGCGGACGAGGTCGGCCGAAGGGTTCTCGTTATTGCCTCGGCGCCGACGGCGGTCAGTATTCTGCTCCGGCTGCGAGGCATCATCCTTGGCGGATGTCGCGCGGGCGGAATCACTGCCGCTGGTGGACTTGCTCATGCAGTTAGGTCTCCTCTTGAGCTCACGATGGGCATCCGACGGGGCGCTATTTTTGAGGCGCTAATACAACCAACGGCCAGAACGCGGATTTTGTTCCCAGACCCAACTCCATGGTCGGGGCGAAGAACGCTTGCACCCCACAAACGGGGCTAGCTACCCCAAGCATCGCCGACCTAACACTCGACCAAGACGGTATAAGGTCCCTCGTTGACCGAGCTGACCTGCATATCAGCCCCGAACTCGCCAGTTTCAACGTGGATCCCACGGTCCCGAAGCCCCTGGACGATGCTCTCAATCACCGGTTCCGCAGTCGGACCCGGCATCGCCTCCGACCAGCTGGGGCGCCGCCCCCGCTTCGTCTTGCCCATCAAGGTGAACTGGCTGACCACCAGCACGGAACCGCCTACCTCCTCAACCGACAGATCCCGTTGACCACCCCACGGCTCACCCGAGGCGGGGAACAACCGCAGCTCGGCGATCTTGCGCACCATCGTCTCCCAGGCGTCGGCGTCGTCGTCCTTGCCGCTGCCGATGAGGGCAAGCAACGCCGGTCCGGAGACCTCACCGACCCGACGGACCTCACCGGATTCATCCCGGACGTCGACGCTGGCCTGACTCACCGTGCTAATAACTGCCTTCATGGTCCTCCTCTTAACTTTCTGCCCAGTCGACCAGACCGCTCGGCAATACGATGCCGTGGCGCACAAGGTCGACGATGATCCCCAGCATCCTCTCCGCCAGGACTTCCTCATAATCTTCGCCTGCAGCAGCCAGGTCCTCGCCCTCGGCAGACCCGGTCACAGCCGCATAGAGACCCAGCACATCCTCCAGGGCCAAGCCCTCCGGATTCAGACCCGCGAGAATCGACTCCACCGCGGCATCGATCTCATGCGTCCACGCCGGACCGTCTGTCCTGGCCAGGCGCAGACACAGCTCCCGGAACCCCTGCCCGGCCTCCGCATCGGCCTGCCGAACCAACTCGGTGGCCACCCCCGGGCGCACGGCAAAACGCTCGCCCAGGACATCCTCGGCGGAGACATCGGCCAGCCACTGACTACGGATGAACCACTCCGCCACGTCAGCACCCAGCGGGGTACCCGGCACCATGGTGTCGGGCAACTGCTCCACGGTGACCTCAGTGGGTCCATCAATCGCACGCAGATGGGCGAAACCCAAGGCAATATGGCTGACCCCGTTCTCAGCCAGGTAGTGAAGCCACTGCCCAGCCTTCCGCCGGCCCGCCGGGGAGCGTGGGTCAATACCTTCGTCGCTCAGCCACGTCGTCACGTAGGTCTCCGGGTCCACGTATTCTCGCACGAGGCCGTAGGCACGCACCCCCTCCGCCGGCAGCCAACGCCCCATCTTCGACGCCACGGAATCCTCGGCGGACACCGCCCAAGAACACAGAATATGCGCCGTGCCGCCGGGGGAGAGATGCTCAGGAGCTTGGGAGACCACGAGCTCGGTCGCGCGGTCCAAGCCCAGCCCAGAATCGCGGTAAACATGCCCGACCTCCGGGGGCTGGACCACAAAAGGCGGATTCGACACGATGAGGTCGAAGCGCTCACCCGCCACGGGCTCGAACCAGGAACCCTCTCGCCACTCGATGCCGCTCGCGGGGGCTGCCTCAGCCGTGGAGAACTCGCCTCGTGCCTGACCCAGCTGAGCGCCATTGACCGCGGCGAAGTCCAATGCTCGGCCACTAATATCCGTCCCCACCACCTGCGCCTCGGGGTAGGCCAACTGCAAGGCCAGGCTCAGCGCCCCACCACCGCAACCCAGGTCCAGGATCCGTCGCGGGGAGGGCAGCCACGGATTATCCGCCGGCGGGATGACCCGAAGCAACGACCGCGGAGCGTTACCCAGGCCCGGTACGTGATCGTCCGCGGTGGGCTCCTGCGGCCACAGGCCAGCGTCCGGATCCGACGCGAGCAGGAATTCTCCGCCCAGGCCTGATGCATCGCCATCCGCATCACCGAACAGGTGAGGGAAAGAGTACGGGCGGATATCCACCCGCAACTGCAGCTCATCCGCACTGCCGGGCAGGGAGGTGATCAGGCGGGCGTCGATGGCACGCCGGGTGAGGTCTGTGCCGATGACTTCCTGCCACGTCGCAAGGGCAGCTGGTTCCCGTAAGACGAAGAGCTCCACCAGTTGGGCTGCGTCTGTGGCGTCTGGGGAGTCGCCCCGGCCATGAGTGCGGACCGCGCGCAGCGCTCCGGCAGGATTGGCGAGGTTGAGGGCGCGGAGACCGGGCTCGCCGAGGACGTCCTCGAGCAGGGTGGTGCTGAGCCCGCGTGCACGGGCAACGGCGAGCAGGCCACCGAGAGCCTCGCGGGCGGGCTGGGAGGTGAGCTGCATGCTGGAAGGGTGGGTTGTCACTGCGGGGTGTGCCTTCTTGTCTCGGTCGTGGTTGGGGAACGGGCTCTGCGTGCCGCCGGTACAGCATTGGTCTCTTCAAGGGCGCTGGGGCAGTCTCAAGCTGTACGCCCAGGTGATGGCCGGGCTAGTCCTCGGAATCGTGGTCGATGACGGGGTGGCGGTCGGTGGAGTCCACCTCGTTGGGCTCCAGCTGTCGCTGTGGGCTCGTTGCCTGGGAGAGCTGGGAATTGGCCATCGCCGCCCGGTTGGCCCGCACGAGGCCAGGCTTATAGACCTTTTCCGACTCCTTGGTGGCTTCCCCGGACTCGTTGGCGAGCATGACCGCAACCCAGGGCAGCGGAACACTGATGAACGCCACGACCGCACCCACAATGATGTTATTGGTGACCCACAGCAGGATCACGGCCAGGACAAGCACCGGGATGCGTGCAATCTGTAGCCCCAAATAGAGGCGACGCCGGTGGTGCCAGTCCTCCAGCTGCGACTTCCTCGCGTCGGTGATCCGATCGACCCGCTTGCCAGGGCGGCGGAAACGGCGCGCCCCGGTGGCTGAACTGCCCCGGGCGCGACCGGCACGTTTCTCTGCTGCTGACATACCGTCTACGGTAGTACGAGAGTCAACTGTGGGAAGCCCTCAGGGGCAAGATGGAGGATTGTGAGCGCCACGAGCACCAGCACGCTGGAACGTCCGAAGGTCGATGAGCAGGAGCAGACCCAGGACGACACCCCAAAGTTTTTCCACTACGTCAAGAAAGACCAGATCGTGGAGTCAGCGGTCATGGGCCGGTTGGTGGTTGCACTGTGCGGTGAGACCTTCCCGGTGACCAAGCAGGCAAAACCGGGCTCCCCGGTGTGCCCAGAGTGCGAGGAAATTTACCAGAGCCTGCGTAAGAAGTAGGTCCGATACAAGGTGAAAAGAACCCTCCGTGCCTGGCAGCAGGAGGCCCTGGACCTCTACCAGGAGCAGCAGCCACGGGACTTCCTTGCGGTCGCAACCCCGGGTGCCGGTAAGACCACCTTCGCCCTGACGCTGGCGTCGATGTTGCTGGAGAAACGCGTTGTCCAGCGACTCGTCATCGTGGTTCCCACCGAGCACCTGAAGGTCCAGTGGGCGCTCTCCGCCGCTGCCATGGGGATTGCTCTCGACGCTGAGTTTTCCAACTCCTCGCCATTCAACAACGCCTTCGACGGCGTGGCCGTGACCTATGCCCAGGTTGGTATGAAGCCCACCAAGCACTATCAGGTAGCCACCGCCCAAAAGACCCTGGTGATCCTCGACGAGATCCACCACGCAGGTGACGCGAAGAGCTGGGGAGACGGCGTTCGCTTGGCCTATGCCCACGCTGAGCGCCGACTGGCGCTGACCGGTACCCCGTTCCGCTCCGACGATGCGCAAATCCCTTTCGTGGACTACATCGAGGTGCCGGGCACAGACGGCGCGCTGGAATCGCGTGCGGACTATACCTACGGCTACTCGGAGGCCCTGCGCGACGGCGTGGTTCGGCCGGTAGTCTTCATGGCCTACTCCGGCCACGCCCGGTGGCGTTCCAGCGCGGGCGAGGAGTTCGAGGCTCGGCTGGGTGAGACCCTCACCCCGGAGCAGACCGCCCGCGCATGGCGGACGGCGCTGGACCCGAAGGGGGAGTGGATCCCCGCGGTCTTAAAGGCTGCTCATACCCGCCTGCTGAAGCTGCGCACCCACATCCCGGACGCCGGCGGTCTCGTCATCGCGACCGATAAGACGACCGCCCGCGCCTACGCCAAGATCCTGTCGACGATCAGCAGCACCCCGGTCACCGTCGTCCTTTCCGACGAGGTCGGTGCCTCCGACCGCATTAAGGAATTCTCCGCCAGCCAGGACGAATGGATGGTCGCGGTGCGCATGGTTTCGGAGGGCGTGGACGTGCCCCGCCTGGCGGTGGGTGTTTATGCCACGAGCGCTGCAACGCCGCTGTTCTTCGCCCAGGCGATCGGTCGTTTCGTCCGTTCCCGCCGTAAGGGCGAGTCCGCCAGCGTGTTCCTGCCCAGCGTGCCGGTGCTGTTGGACCTGGCGTCCAAGCTGGAAAAGCAGCGCAACCACGTGCTGGGCGCGCCGAAGAAGGGCGAGGAAGGCTGGGATGATGAGCTGCTGGCCCAGGCTAATCGCGAGGAGAACGAGCCGGACGAGCTGACGACCTACGAGTCCATCGGCGCGGAGGCCGAGCTGGACTCCTTGATTTACGACGGCTCGACCTACGGCACGACCACCCTGGCCGGTTCCGCGGAGGAACAGGACTACCTTGGTCTTCCAGGCCTGTTGGATGCGGAGCAGATGCGCACCCTGTTGAAGCAGCGCCAGGCCGACCAGGTCGAGGCACGCGCCCGCGAAGCTGAGGAGCGCAAGCGTCGGGAGGCCGAAGAGCGTCGCAACGGCGGGGCTGCCGGTGGGATGAGCGGTGCAGAGGCGCACCGTCGCCGCGTGGCCAGCGAGGAGCTGCCGGCCCTGCGCAAGGAGCTCAACGCGCTGGTGAACATGACCGCGGCACGAACCGGTAGACCACAGGGGGCGATTCACAACGAGGCGCGCCGCAACTGCGGTGGCCCTCCGACGGCGTTGTGCACTGCTGAGCAGCTGCGAGACCGCATCGCCTACCTGCGCGACTGGTAGGCTATGCCCTCATGCCGGGTACACCGCAGCCCGGGAAGGGCTATTAGATAAATTCCGAGAAAGGATCGTTGAGGCGAGATGGCGAAGAAGAATCCAGCTGGTGGCCAGCCGGCCGTACCGGCCCGCGCACCCCAGGTAGCCAGCCGGATGTCGCTGGCCGCACTGATCCTGGGTGTGCTTGCCCTCCCGGCTGGCCTGCTCCCGCTGATCGGCATTTTCGTGGCGATGATTGCGCTGGTCGTGGCGATCGTCGCCCTCATCCGCGCGAACCGCCACGGCACGGCGCGAACCTACCCCATCGCAGGCCTCGTGCTCGCGATCCTCGCGATGGGTCTTGCGCTGATCACCACGAAGGTGGCCACCGAGTTTCCGGAACAGTGCCAGGGACTCAGCGACGAGGAGCTGACCCAGTGCGTCAAGGAGCACCGCGAAAACTAGGGGACAGATAGAGATAAAAACAACCGCCGGGTTTCCCGGCGGTTGTTTTCTTTTCCGGCCCCGCTATTGGCGGGCTCGGCGTGTGGGTTAGTCCAGGTAGTCCCGCAGAACCTGGGAGCGGGATGGGTGGCGCAGTTTGGACATTGTCTTCGACTCGATCTGTCGGATGCGCTCGCGGGTCACGCCGTAAACCTGGCCGATCTCGTCCAGGGTGCGCGGCATGCCGTCGGTCAGGCCGAAGCGGAGCTTCACCACGCCGGCCTCACGCTCGGACAGGGTGTGAAGGACGTCCTGCAGCTGATCCTGCAGCAGCGTGAAGGAGACCGCGTCTACCGCGATGACCGCCTCGGAGTCCTCGATGAAGTCTCCCAGCTGGGAATCGCCCTCGTCGCCGATGGTCTGGTCCAGGGAGATTGGCTCGCGCGCGTACTGCTGGATCTCCAGCACCTTGTCGACCGTGATGTCCATCTCGCGGGCGAGTTCCTCTGGGGTGGGCTCGCGACCAAGGTCCTGCAGCAGCTCGCGCTGAATGCGGCCGAGTTTGTTGATGACCTCCACCATGTGAACCGGGATGCGGATCGTGCGCGCCTGGTCAGCCATCGCGCGGGTGATCGCCTGGCGGATCCACCAGGTGGCGTAGGTGGAGAACTTATAGCCCTTGGAGTAGTCGAACTTCTCCACCGCGCGGATCAGGCCCAGGTTGCCTTCCTGGATCAGATCCAGGAAGGCCATGCCACGGCCGGTGTAGCGCTTGGCCAGGGAGACCACGAGGCGCAGGTTCGCCTCCAGCAGGTGGTTCTTCGCCTTGCGGCCGTCGCGGTCGATTTCGCGCAGGTCGCGACGGTTCATGGGGGAGAGGCGCTCGCCGGACTCCTTGATCTGCTTCAGCCGGTAGTTCGCGTACAGGCCAGCCTCGATGCGCTTGGCCAGCGAGACCTCCTGCTCTGCGTTCAGCAGCGCGACCTTACCGATTTGCTTCAGGTAGGCGCGGACGGAGTCTGCCGAGGCGGTCAGGGCTGCGTCGCGGCGGGCCTGGCGCAGGGCGGCGGACTCGTCCTCGTCCCACACGCTGTCGTCGCGACCGTCCTTCGAGGTCGAGGACTCCTCTTCGTCGTCGTCCTCGTCTTCTTCCTCGTCGTCGGCGTCGTCCTCATCCTCGAGGTCGTCGTCCAGATCCTCGTCGAGATCCTCATCCAGGTCCTCGTCGATGTCCTCCAGATCCGGTTCGACGTCGTGGTCGAACTCGTCGTCGACGTCCTCCGGATCCTCGCTGGCGGTGACCTCGGCGTCCTTACTCTTCGCCTCGATCTGCTCCTGCTTCTTCGCAGCAGCCGTCGCCTTGGTCGCCTTCCGTGCGGTCTTCTTGGCTGTCTTCTTCGCCGTCTTTTTAGCGGTCTTCTTAGCAGCCTTCTTGGCGGTCTTTTTCGCCGCCTTCTTCGCGACCTTGCGGGTAGTCTTCTTGGCCGCCTTCTTTGCGGTCTTCTTCGCGACCTTCTTCGGCTCTTCGGCTGCATCCTCCGACGGAGACGCCGCCGTGTCTGCGGTGGCAGCTGTAGCCGTGGTCTTCTTCGCGGCGGTCGCGCTCGTTACCTTACGGGCCGTGCGCTTGACCGCCTTACGGGCCGTCTTCTTGGCGACTTTCCGTGCAGCAGTGCCAGACGTCCCGCTTGCGTCCTGGACGCTATCACCGCTGGTGGTCGAGTCTTGAGAAGCCACAGAAGCCCTTTCGGTCGGGGATTGTTGCAACGTACGGGTGCGACCGCCGGGAAAAGCCGACGAGCGCGCTGTACGTTTAGGAAGGTCACCCGCTTGGGGGTTTTCCTACCAGTCGCTATCCAAACTACGTTTGCTCGCCGTTTCCTGGTGGATAGCGACCAGGAAACGACGCATTCAGTTCTACTCGCCAGCATACGTTCACCAACGAGTTCGTGTCGGTGGCGTACAACCGACCCGGTTCACCGGACGGCGTTCTACTGGGGGAGCAGTTTCTCTGAGCAGCTGAAAGGCTGCCTCTGGCGCTCAAGCGCCCAACGGCCGACCATTATAGCCAAGCTTTATTACTCATGCCGTCTAGGGGCGTAGGTCCCAGGCAGCGGCGAGCCCTGCCCCAATGACCCCGGCGCTGTTGAAGTGGCGAGCGATGCTCACCCGGACCGAAGACTCCTCGAGGTTAAGCATCGGCAGCCACCGTTCTGCCTCGGCGGAAATTCCGCCACCGAGGATCAGCTCCTGGGGGCGCAGCAGTGCGACATAGGTATTGAGTACTGTGCTCAACCGGGCCGCCCACTCGGGGAACGTGAGGTTTTGGCGCGCCTTCACCGCGGCCGAGGCCCAATGCTCCGCAGCACTGGGGGAGCCGTCGTCGGTCAACACGGTCAGGTGACCCAGCTCGGTATTGGGGTACAGCCTCGCGCCGCGGAAGAGAGCAGAGCCGATCCCAGTGCCCAAGGTTAGGAAAAGCCGGCTGTATTCCGTGTCGGCCGCCTCGTCGGCGCTAAACGGACCGCATTCAGAGATCCCAGCAGCGTCGGCGTCGTTGAGGAAGAACCACTCCACCTGGAGGGAGGAAGACCCCGATGTGCCACCCGATAACGCCTGTCGCAGGGCGTCGTCGAAAAGCGCAGCGGGACGCGTACCGACCCACGACGGTGCGATATTCGCTGCGGTGCGTGCCTCCTGGTTGGTGACCACGCTGGGAATGGCGACGCCGATCCGCAGCGCACGGAACCCGCCTGGGCCAGCAGGCGTGGTGAGCTCCGCGCCCACCTCCTGGGCGAGTACCTGCGTTGCGAGAGCTGCGGCGGCGCCAGCAACCCTCTCGGGCGTGGCCGGTTGGGGAGTAGGGGCGGTGAATCTTTCCCCGACGAGGCAGTGGGAGCGGGTGTCGACGAAGCCTGCTTTGATCGCGGACCCACCGACGTCGATTCCCACGGTGATTCCGGCCCATTCGGCGCTACTAGCCTGCTCGGTGCTCATGGGTCTGAATGCTACACATCAGTGGTATCTGTGGAGGCATGACCGAGACCTTGTTGCTTGATAAAACCACCACCGACCACGCTCCGGCGGTAATCCCCGGCGGGGCGAGCGTGCACGAGCTGCAAGCCGCGGCTGAAGAGGTCGCGGCACTCGCCGCTGCCTTGGTGTTGCGCACTCGCCGGGAACGCACCGATGGTGAGGCGGTGGCGGGCTCCATCATCGAGCTGATGGGTTCGGCGATGCCGGTGGCTCAGACCAAGTCTTCCGCAGTCGACCCCGTCACCGAAGCAGACCGCGGCGCGGAGACGTTCATCCGCGAGTGGCTGCATCACAGGTTCCCGCAGGCCACCGTGATCGGCGAGGAGGAGGGAGCGGATAGTTCCGCCCCCGCTGCAGGATCCTTGGGTGCCGATCCTGGGGACTCTGCAGGGCCAAGGCTGGAGTGGATCGTGGATCCGATCGACGGCACCGTCAATTTCGTCTACGGGATTCCCGCCTTCGCTGTGTCGGTGGCAGCTGCCCTCGACGGGGTGCCGGTAGCTGGCGCGGTCGTAGACGCCGCCCATGGCCATGTCTTCGGCGCCTGTGTCGGCGGCCCCGCGACAGTCGCTCCCGTTGATTTCAGGAGCGAGGAGGCAGTCGTCGGTGAACGCCAGAACATCAGCCGGCAGGAGGCACGAAAGGACGCTGCACAGGCGCTCGTGGCGACCGGTTTTTCCTACGACGCTGAACGCCGTCAGCGGCAGGCACGCGTGCTGGGCGCCGTACTGCCCCACGTGCGGGACATCCGACGCCTGGGCTCCGCCGCGCTCGACCTCTGCATGGTGGCCAGCGGTCAGGTGGATGGCTACTACGAGCACGGGCTTAACGGGTGGGACTTCGCTGCCGGTGCGTTGATTGCTGCCCGAGCGGGCGCAACCGTGGTTACCCCCACGCTGAACTACACGGCGGAGAGCGGGCTGCCCATCATCGCTGGAGTGCCGGGGGTGCAGGAAGAACTCGAAAAAATGCTGCTGAGCCAGGGTGCAGGGGGTAGCATCGAGCAACTTTCTTTGCCCTGAGTATGGGGGAGGTGACAAGTGTGCACCTCATGGCCTAATATCCGCGTTCAGCACACATGAGGCGCCCTCGACTAGGGGCCGAATGGCTGCCGTGAAGAATGGGCTTGTGGCCCGCGATACGGCAGGTGGCGGGGATCCCGCCCAAGAACTGATGAGCATCATCCGAGGAGTGTGGGAGGACAACGATGGCCACGGACTACGATGCACCACGGCGAAGCGACGAGGAAGAGCTGGAGACCGATTCTCTCGAAGGCTTGAAGGCCGCTGAGAAGGCGGAGCCAGCGATCTCGGACACCGACGATGGCGAAATCGTGGAACCCTTCGAACTGCCGATGGAGGAAGTCTCCGGCGAGGAACTGTCCACCACGGTCACGCCAAAGCAGAACGACGAGTTCACCTGCTCCGAGTGCTTCCTCGTGCAGCACCGCAGCCGTATCGGTGAGAAGATCAGCGATACCGAGTTCATCTGCATCGACTGCGCTTAAGACATAAAAAGACCCGGCCTGTGGGTGTAACACCGAGCAGACCGGGAGCGCGGAGGCGCTGGGAACCCTAGTAAATGGGCCTTCCCAGCGCCTCCAGCAGTTCCTGGGGGGTCTTGCTGGAGACCAGCCAGTAGGGGGTGGGATCCAACGGGTCATCGAGCACGAGCATCGCCATCGTCGGAATCCAGCCCTTGTGAATGACGAAAGCGGCAGGATCGAGCTGGCGTCCCAACGCAGCTTGCTTCGCGGTGGGCGGGATGACCAGCGTGCGGTCGACCACGGAGGCCGGTAGCTGGGCGTCTCCCGCGCGGATGATCCTGCCACCCTGGGAGTCTTCCACGACCTCGACCTTCGTCCGAGAAAGCGCGATGAGCCCCCAGGACGCGAGGGCAGCCGCGATCACGCCCGCCACGATCGACCACCACCAGTCACGTCCCATTTGAGCCTGCCAAGCGATGATAGCCACCACGCCGGCGGCGACGAGCCACCAGGACAGCGGAACGCGCTGGGTCTCGCTGTACAGCACCCGCGTGCCCGCCGCCTCGTCGGTCTTCGCCGGTGGGGTCGATGCTCCGTTCGCAGCGTCCATGACTCGCAGAGTGCTCCTCGTCTACATGTGGATCTTTACCCGGGCCCGGCCTCGCAGGCGGTGAGGCGCCATACCGAGCCGTTATTGGGTGGCAATTACCGGCCACCATCTTACCCACACACCACCAGGTGTTCCGAAGCCGCCGTGGCTCCCACCAAGGAGGAGACTTTCCTGCAGCGGGCCAATAACGAGATGGGAACGACCTTGTAGAGTGGAGCCTCATGAGCAGCCCGTTGGAAATTTTTCAGATTGATCCATCTCTCCCGCTACCGAACCGGGCACACCCCGAAGATGCGGGCATCGATCTTTACTCCGCCGAGGACATCACCTTGAACCCCGGGCAGCGCAGCCTGGTGGGGACGGGCATTGCGATGGCGGTGCCGGTCGGCAAGGTTGGTCTGGTTCACCCGCGCAGCGGACTGGCGGTGAAGAAGGGATTGTCGATCGTTAATGCGCCCGGCACCATCGATGCGGGATATCGGGGGGAGGTCAAGGTCAACCTGATCAACCTTGACCCGCAAGAAACAATCAGCATCAGCCGGGGTGAACGCATCGCTCAGCTGCTCATTCAGGAGGTCAGCCTCTGCGACGTCGTGGCTGTGGACAGCATTGAGCAACTCGGGGAGACCGCCCGCGGAAGTGGTGGCCACGGCTCCACCGGCACGCGTTGATGCGGGGTCGGGCAGCCGGTCCCGATAGCCGATTGAGTTTAATTTCCAGCTTTTAAACCCCAACGGTGGCGCTAGCCAGCGCCGCGTTGGCAAGTGCGGAAGGAATGTTTAAAAATGTGGCCATTTTCTAAGAAGAAAAACGAACCCAGCGGTGCAGATCCAAGCGCACCTCAGAGCCAGGCCGAGCAGGAGGTCTCCGACGCGGCGGAAAACGCCGCAGGCGGACCGGGAGACGCTGACCAACCCGTCCAGGGTGAGGACTTTGGGCCCTTCGACGGGGACACGCTGGACTACCGTGAATACAATTTCAGCGATTTCGCCAAGGGCGGGCTCGACCTGGGGTCCATGATGATCCCGGTCCCACACGAGGCCGAGGTACAGGTGGAGATGGGCGATGATGGCCCGCAAATGCTCCACATCCTCACCCCCTTTGGCCGGGTCACCCCGGTGGCCTTCGCCGCCCCAACCACCGGCGAACTCTGGGATAACACGGTGCCGACCCTCATCGAGGGCATGGCAGCCGACGGGCTGGAGGCAACCACCGAGGAAGGCCCCTGGGGCGCGGAGATCGTTGCAGAGTCCGGTGAGGGCACACTCCGAGTTATTGGGGCGACCGGCCCGCGATGGATGCTGCGCATGACGCTCGCCGGCCCACAGGAGGCAGCTGAGCAGATGGCGGCGCTGGGCCGCGAGATCATCGCCCGCACCTTCGTTGTTCGCGGCACGGACCCGATCCCTGCCGGCGATCCGTTGCCGGTTCAGCTGCCGCAGGCCATGGTTGAGGAGCTGGCGCGACACCTGCAGGAGCAGCAGAATGCCCCGGCACAGCAGCAGGATCCCAACGAGGGCGGCAATGACTAGCCCGGAGACCGTCACTCTGGATCTGGATCAACCCGGCCACCGAGGTGTGGTCATCGGCCAGCACGACGGACAGATCGTTTTTGTTCGTGGCGGGTTGCCCGGGGAGAAGGGGGTCGAGGTTGCGCTGGACCCGGCTAAAAAGAACGGCAAGCAAAGGTTCCGTACTGGTCAAGCGCTAGCTATTGACCAGCCGAGCCCGCACCGGGTGGCTGGGCAATGCGACGCTGCTGAGGCCGGAGCTGGTTGCTGCGACCTCGACTTCGTTGATGCCCACGGCTCCCTGGAATTTAAGCAGGCGGTGGTCATCGACCAGTTCCGCCGCCTCGCCAAGTTCGAGCTGCCGCAGGAATTCCTCGATGCTCATGTTCGCGCGACGAGCCTATGGCCTTTTACCCACTACCGCCACCGCGTACGCCTCGGCGTCGACGCGGAAGGGCAGGCCGGGTTGCGGAAGCCGAAGAGCAATGAGATCGTCCCGCTGGCTGAGGTGGAGTGCTCCCAATGGTTGCCCGGGCTGACCGACGGTGTTGCCGGGCTCAATCCCAGCCCACACAGCGAGGTTGTTGTGGGTGTCGGTCGCGACGGTAAGCGCTCCGTCGTGGAGCTCAAGAAGACCCGACGGGGCCGGAAACGCCGTGTTCTCGACGGCGATGGCGATGTGCTGCATTCGCACCTCGGCGTGAGCTGGAAGGTGCCGGTGGACGCGTTCTGGCAGTCTCACATCCAAGCCAGCGCTTATTACGCCCGCTGGGTCGCCGACCGGCTGAACGGGGAGCTGCACACCGTGTGGGATCTCTACGGTGGCTGCGGTGCTCTGTCCGCGGGCCTGCTGGGCTCCGCTCGCAATGTTGAGATTGTGGACGTCGCGAGCAGCGCAACTCGTGCTGGACAGGAAGCCTTCGCTGCAGCCCGGGAAGCTGGCTCAGAAGGGACGGACACGGCCGTTCGGTTCCGCAGCAGCGACGTTGGGGCGTGGCTGGAGGACCTCGAGGAGGTCGCGGACCTGGACGCCGTCGTTCTCGACCCGCCACGTGCGGGGGCGGGGGCCGCTGTCATTCAGAACATCGCGCAGCACCGCCCACCGCGGGTGATTCACATCGGCTGCGACCCCGCCACGGCAGCCCGCGACGCGGGTCTGTGGCGAGACGCGGGTTATGAGTTGCGCGAGATGGAGATCGTCGACGCTTTCGGGTTGACCCATCACGTCGAAACACTGATGTACTTCGAGGCGGCGGGCGAATAACGCTGAAGGCGGTGTCCCCACTAAGATGGGGCCAGCGAATTCAATGTGGGATGGAGAGAAACTGAGTTCAATGGGAATCCTTGAAAATATTTCCTCACCAGCGGATCTGAAGATGCTCGATGAGGGCAAGCTGGATCAGCTGGCGCGGGAGATTCGGGAGTTTTTGATTGAAAAAGTTTCCGCGACCGGCGGACACTTGGGTCCGAACCTCGGTGTCGTCGAGCTGACGATGGCGCTGCACCGTGTCTTCGACTCGCCGTCCGACCCCCTGATCTTCGACACGGGACACCAGGCGTACGTGCACAAGATCCTCACGGGGCGCCGCGATCTCTTCGACACGCTGCGACAGAAGGACGGCCTGTCGGGCTACCCTGACCGCGCGGAAAGCCCGCATGACTGGACCGAGTCATCCCACGCCTCGGCATCCCTTTCTTATGCCGACGGGCTAGCCAAGGCCTTCGAGCTCAGCGGCCAGTCTCACCGTCACGTCGCGGCTGTCGTTGGTGATGGGGCACTCACAGGTGGCATGTGCTGGGAGGCGCTGAACAACATCGCCACCGGCAAGAAGCGCTCGATCGTCATCGTCGTCAACGACAATGGGCGTTCCTACTCGCCGACCATCGGTGGGCTGGCGGAGAACCTCGCTGCACTTCGCTTGCAGCCTGCCTACGACAAGGTCATGGAGTCCGGGAAAAACACCCTCGGCCGCATGGGCTGGGTTGGGGACCGTGCATTCCAGCTGATTTCCGGTCTCAAGGAAGGGGTCAAGCACTCCATTCTCCCGCAGGAAATGTTCTCCGACCTGGGGCTGAAGTACATTGGCCCGGTTGATGGCCACGATATCGGCCAGGTGGAGAACGCACTGCGTTACGCCAAGGACTACGGCGGCCCCGTCATCGTCCACACGATCACCCACAAAGGCAAGGGCTTCGACCCGGCGGAGAACGACGAAGCTGATCAGATGCACGCCACGGGTGTGATCGACCCAGTCACCGGTGTGCCGAAGGAAGCCTCGAAGCCTGGCTGGACCCAGGTGTTCTCCTCCCATCTCATCGAGCAGGCGGGGGAGAGGGATGACGTCGTGGCTATCACCGCCGCGATGGCCGGCCCCACTGGACTCGCTGAGTTTGGTGAGGTCTTTCCGCAGCGCACCTTCGATGTCGGCATCGCAGAACAGCATGCCGTCACCTCCGCGGCTGGCCTTGCCTTGGGCGGCTTGCACCCGGTTGTTGCGGTGTATTCGACCTTCCTCAACCGCGCCTTCGACCAGATGCTGATGGATGTCGGTTTGCTGGGGCTAGGCGTGACCTTTGTGCTGGATCGCGCTGGCATTACCGGCCCAGATGGCGCAAGCCACAACGGTATGTGGGACATGTCCATCACCGGAATTGTGCCGGGGATTCATGTCGCTGCTCCTCGCGACGGAGCGCAACTGCGCTCGGCGCTGGACCGGTGCCTCGATGTTGACGACGCCCCGACCGTCGTGCGCTTCCCGAAGGGCAGCGTTCCGGCAGACATTCCTGCCCTGCGGCAGGAGGAGAGCTA
This sequence comes from Corynebacterium sp. MSK039, assembly GCF_030232315.1. Lineage (NCBI taxonomy): Bacteria > Bacillati > Actinomycetota > Actinomycetes > Mycobacteriales > Corynebacteriaceae > Corynebacterium > Corynebacterium sp. MSK039. The sequence goes on along the minus strand of NZ_JASPJL010000001.1, from coordinate 213,386 downwards.
CGACGTCCTGTTTGAGCACCGCACCGCTGACCAAGGCGACGCAAAGAAGCTGCTGGTGATTAACTACGGCGCGCTCGTGGGGCAGTCCCGGGCGGCAGCTGAGGCGGCCAAGGCAAAGGGCTGGGAGTCTGCGGTCGTGGATCCACACTGGGTCTACCCGGTCTCCGAGGAGCTCGTCGAGCTCGCCAGCGATGCCGACCTAGTGGTGACGGTCGAGGATAACGGTATCCACGGCGGGGCTGGCTCTGCGCTACAGGCGGCATTGAGCGCTGCAGAGGTTAATACACCGGTGCGTTTGCTCGCGGTGCCACAGGAGTACCTGGCGCACGCATCGCGGGGAGAAGTGCTCGAGGAAGTGGGCCTCGATGTGGCATCCGTGGAGGAGCGCGTGACGGGGTGGCTCGACCGCTTCTAGTGGCTTTTACCCCCTGTTCACCCGGCAACGGGGGTAATTAGAAACAATAATGTTGCCTAAATCCGCGATGGGCTCAATTTAGGCTTGCCTATCTTCACTCTCTTTGACAGTATCTAGGGGGACTTAGGGCAAGCTAACCTTGCTTGTTCGGTCAACTTTCGGAATAATACCGGCCGTGTCTCCCTGCAGATGCGGACCGGGACGAACTAGGAAGAGCAAAAGATTGAAGATCTCCCACGCACTCGTTGCAGCAGCTGCCGGATTCTCTCTGATCCTCACGGGCTGCGCAGCCGAGGATAATTCCGGCGAGAATAACTCCGCGTCCAGCCAGCAGAATAACGCGGATCGCACCTACACTCTCGAAGCTGAAAACGGCACCGTCGAGCTGGAGTCCGAGCCGAAGCGCATCGTCGTCCTCGACTACGCTTCCCTGGACACCCTGGCAGCGCTGGGAGAGAAGGACCGCGTCGTGTCCACCGCCAAGGCTGCTACCATGCCGAAGGCTGCAGAGGGGATCGAGGCTAACGCTGGTTCTCTGAAGGAGCCGGACATGGAAGCCATCGCCGCAGCAGATCCGGATCTGATCCTCATCGGCGGTCGTCAGGCGAAGATGCTCAAGGAGTTCGAGAAGATCGCCCCGACCGCGAACATGACGATCAACTACGATCACTACACGATCGAGAGCAATCTGGAGCGCGTCGAGGCCCTGGGCAAGCTCTTCGGCAAGGAGGCCGAAGCGAAGGAGAAGGCTGACGAGATCCGCGAGCGCGTGAAGAAGATCTCCGAGTCCGTTCCGGCTGATAAGAAGGAAGCCGCCGTCTTGATGACCAACGGTGGCGAGATCAGCCTCTACGGTGCGGATTCCCGCTTCGGCCTGGTCTTCAACGACCTGGGCTTCACCCCGGCAGGCGGCATCAAGAGCGATAGCGCCCACGGCGAGAACGCTTCCTTCGAGCTGCTGAAGAAGATCAACCCGAAGACCATGTTCGTTCTCGACCGCGACGCAGCGATCGGCCAGGAGGGCCACTCCGCTAAGGCCACCCTCGACAACGAGCTGGTCAAGCAGACGGATGCGGCCAAGGAAGACCGGATCTACATGCTGAGCGGTGCTGACTGGTACCTCAACGGTGGCGGCATCGACGGCATGAACAACATGCTCGACGATATCGAGCAGGCACTCTAATAAAACAATGACCGCGCCACGGGCACCCGGGGCGCGGTTCAATCACGTAACTAGCGAGCGAGACGGTAGTAGGAGAGTAGCGAGCAAGATGGGTACCAACGGTTCCGTGAGCACCCTAACGAGGCAGGCAGGGGCTCCCTTGTCACGCGCCCCGCAGACCTCGTACCGGGGTCAGGTCGATGCTCAGCGCGCCGCTGCCGACACCGCTGCAGGAAGCAATTCCGCAGCAACGGCCGAATCCGCAGATCGGAAAACGCCTCGGTCGCGCGGCCCCGTCTATGCCATGATCCTCGCGGGCGTTCTCGTTCTGCTCTCGCTGCTCAGCCTGATGCTGGGGGCTGCGGATGCGGATTCCTCGGTTGTCGCAGTTTCCCGTATCCCGCGCACTCTCGCTGCCTTGCTGGCCGGATCCGCGTTGGCCATGGGCGGGCTGATTATGCAACTGCTGGCACGCAACCGCTTCGTCGAAGCCTCTACCGTCGGCTCCACGGAGTCCGCGATGGCAGGACTGCTGGCCATCGCGCTACTGCTCCCCGGTGCCCCGATGTGGGCGAAGCTCGGGATGGCCAGCCTCACCGCGCTCATCGGCACGATCGGATTCCTGTTTATCGTGTCCCGCATCAAGGTGCGAACCGGGTTCACGGTTCCGCTGGTCGGTATCATTTACGGTGGCATTATTGGCGCCGCCACCACGTTTTTTGCATACTCCTTCGACCTGCTGCAGAGCCTCGGTGCGTGGCAGCTCGGATCCTTCGCAGGTGTGCTCCGTGGCCGCTACGAGCTCCTCTGGCTCGTCGCAGTGCTCGCCCTCGCAGCCTATGTCCTCGCTGACCGGTTGACTCTGCTCGGCCTGGGCCACGACCTGGCTAAGGGAGTGGGCGTCCGCGTCAAGCTCGTCGAGTACTCTGCCATCGTCATCGTGGCTGTCATCGCGGCTGTCACCGTCACCGTCGTGGGTGCTATCCCGTTCATCGGGCTGATCGTCCCGAACCTGGTTCGCGCACGCATTGGTGACAACGCTCGCAAGGCACTGCCTTGGGTCGCGGCCTGCGGCGCAGTCATGACGCTGGGCGGGGACATTCTGAGCCGCGTCATCCGTTACCCATACGAAATCCCGGTGGGTACCGTTCTTGGCGTGCTGGGTGCTGCCGTATTCCTCTACATCTTGATTCGCGGGGCTCGCATCCAGAACTCAACGAAGCCAAAGCTGTTCCGTCGCGCTCGTCGCGGCTAGCGATAGTAAGGAAAGGTTAGCTTTTGCTGGGACGCGTGACACACGCATCGAGCACGAAGCGGGATGATTCGAAGAGGCCACGGCGCACGTTCGTGGCGGTACTCCTCATTACCGTAGCGCTGGTAGGCCTGTTCATCTTGTGGCAGCTTCCCCGCGCCTGGGGTTTTGTACTGCCCATGCGGTTGACCACCGTCGGCGCGCTCGCTGTGGCCGGGATTACCGCTGGCGTATCCACCGTGGTCTTTCACACACTGACCCGGAACCATATTTTGACCCCGGGCCTGATCGGTTTCGATTCAATTTATGTGCTGATCAACACGCTGATCGTGTTTTTCCTCGGCAGCGGTGCGCTGAGTGGCATGCACCCCATCGCGGGCTTCGTGCTGAATACGGTGATCATGGTCGTTTTTGCCGTAGTCGTGTTCAGCCCCCTGGTGACATCGACGACGATGACCCTGGACGTTCTGCTGCTCATTGGTGTGGTGTGCGGGATCTTCTTTAGGTCGCTGGCCGGACTTCTGCAGAAGATGATCGACCCCAATGAGTACCAGGTGCTGCAGGATGCCTTCTTTGCATCCTTCACCGGTATCGACCGGCCGCTGTTGGTCTTTACACTGCTGGTGACGATCGTTGTCTGCGCCTGGATCTGGCATAAACGCCATGTGCTCGATGTCATGGCGCTGGGGCAAGAGACGTCCATTGGCCTGGGCGTGGGGTACCGCAAGGAAAGCCTGCTCCTGCTCGCCGCGATCACCATCCTGGTAGCAGCCTCCACCGCGCTGGTCGGCCCGATCCTGTTCTTAGGGCTCATTGTCGCGCACCTGGCTTACCGGACGACGGGTACGACCCGGCATACCTGGACCCTCCCGGTTGCTGCTCTGTTCGGCGTTTCCTCCCTCGTGGGCGCGCAGTTTATTCTGGGCCAGATTCTTAGCTACGGCACCACCGTCTCCGTGTTGATTGAATTTGTGGGCGGTATTTTGTTCCTGTTCCTGCTCTTGCGGAAGGAGAAACTCAAGTGATTGAGACCAAGCAACTCAGCAAACGCTACGGTGATTCGCTGGTTCTGGATCACGTCGACCTTCGTATCCCCGAGGGCGGAGTCACCAGCATTATCGGAGCCAACGGAGCAGGAAAATCCACCCTGCTGACTGCGATCGCGCGCCTGATCGACGCCGACGGTGGCACCGCGGAGGTCGCGGGAATGGACGTATACGCCACGGACACCCGAGAGCTCGCGAAGATTCTCGCGGTCCTCCGGCAGGAAAACCACACCTTGAGCCGAATTCGGGTGAGGGAGCTGGTGGCTTTCGGACGCTTCCCGCATTCCCGGGGCCGGCTCACGGCCGAGTGCGAAGAAGCCGTCGATGCGGCGATTGAGACGATGGAACTCGGTGAGATCGCCGATAAGTTCATCGACGAGCTCTCCGGCGGACAGCGCCAGCGCGCCTTCGTTGCGATGGTGCTCGCCCAGGACACCGAGTACATCCTGCTGGACGAGCCGCTGAACAACCTCGACATGAAGCACTCCGTGTCGATGATGCGCACGATTAAGGCTGCCGCCCACGAGCAGGGCCGCACCGTCGTCATCGTCATTCACGACATCAACATGGCCGCTGCGTTCTCCGACCGGCTTGTTGCAATGAAGAACGGCAAGGTCCACACCACGGGGACGCCGGAGGAGGTCATGACCGAGGAGACACTCAGCAGCCTCTATGACTTTCCCGTTCAGGTCGAGCGGATCCACGGTCGACCGACCGCCATCTACTACTAGAGACAGATGGGATAAAGACAACCCCGGCCTTGCAGTTCAAACCTGCAGGGGCCGGGGTTGAATATTTGCATTCGCGCCGCGTGTGGACGCGTACAGAACGAGCGTGAGGTGAGCCTAGAAGCGCGGCAGCTGCGAGACACCCTCCGGCGGAAGGCCAGCGACGTTCGCCAAGACGTTCGCGAAGGCCTGGACGTGGCCTTCCAGATCAACGCCTGTCGCGGTCCAGGACGCCCGCATCTCCAGCTGGAAGGCGCGCGGTGGCCCACCGATCTCACCGTAGCGTACGGAGGCCGTGGAGGTGACGGTGCCACCGAGGTCGGAGTACTCGGCACCAGGGCCGCCAAGCTCCTCGGTAAGCCAGTCCCACGCGACCTCGGGCAGCAGCGGGTCGGACGCGACGTCGGCGTCCATATCGGCCTGGATATAGGCAACCATGCGCATCTTGGCTCCCTGCCACGGCTCCTCGCCGTGCGGGTCGTGGAGAAGAATGAGTCGGCCGAAGGCGTCCCCGGCGGCCACCGTGCCATCTGGCTCTTCCTGCGAGGCAATGCGATCGGCCAGATCCACCTGGCTGATCTCCAGGCCGATCGCGTGGCTCAGTGGCGCGAGGTTACGCGGTGGCCGAATCTCCGCGATGGTGATGCCCGAGCGCAGGGGTGCCTCCGACATCGACTTCACGGCGTGCTCGAAATACTCCGGCGTCTGTTCAGGCTCCGCCTCGGGGGTGCGGACGCCGAGCGCGGTTGCTCCCGGGCGCTGGTGATTGTCTTTCGCGTTGTTCAGCTCATTCACAATGTCTAAACCTAGCCTTTAAGGTTTTTGGTGGGGGTTGCCACGCCGAGGGAAGCCCAAGAAGACCGCCATTACCACCTGCCGGTTATTTGGGGATAGCTGGCATAATGGGAGCCATGACTAATGAGTTGTTGACGCCCGATCTCGCTGCAGCCTCTGCCGCCCGACGCGCCGATGCGGACGCCCCGTATCTGGCGGCGGTGCGTGGCGAGAAGCCATCCCGCCGACCTGTGTGGATGATGCGCCAGGCCGGCCGCTCCCTGCCGGAATACCGCAAGGTTCGCGAGGGCATTCCGATGCTGGATTCCTGCTTCATGCCGGATCTGCTCGCTGAGATCACCATGCAGCCCGTCGTTCGCCACGATGCCGATGCTGCGATCCTTTTCAGCGACATCGTTGTCCCGCTGAAGGCGGCCGGGATGGACGTCGAGATTGTTCCTGGGCGCGGTCCAGTCGTGGGGGAGGCGGTGCGCACCGCCGAGCAGATCGCGAACATCCCGGACCTCGAGCCCGACCAACTCGGCCCGATCGTGGAGGGCATCGGGCAGATCCTCGAGCGCCTGCGCACGGACCAGGTGCTCATTGGTTTCGCGGGAGCTCCGTTCACGGTGGCTAGCTACTTGATTGAGGGTGGGCCGTCGAAGAACCATGAGGTCACCAAGGCGATGATGTACGCCGAGCCACAATTGTGGCACGCGCTCATGGAGAAGCTCAGCCCGATGATCGCGCACTTCCTCCAGGCGCAGATCGAGGCCGGCGTGGACGCAATCCAGCTTTTCGACTCCTGGGCAGGCTTCCTCACCGCCCGCGACTACCGGGAGTACGTTGCCCCGTACTCCCAGAAGATCCTCGATGCGGTGCGACCGTACGGTATCCCAATGACGCACTTCGGCGTCGGCACTGGCGAGTTGCTGGTCGACCTGGCGAAGGTTGGCCCGGATGTGGTGGGCGTGGACTGGCGCGTGCCAATGAACGTCGCCGCGAAGCGGGTGCAGGAGGCGCTGCCAGACCAGACCCCGAAGGTTTATCAGGGAAACCTCGACCCGGCGGTGCTCTTTGCAGGCCGTGACGTGATCCGCGAGCACGTGCAGCGGATCGCCGCCGAGGCCGACGAGGCCATCGAATTGGGCTATTCCCGGGGCCACATCTTTAACCTTGGCCACGGTGTGATGCCACACACGGACGCCGACGCCATCACCGCAGCCTTCGAGGAGGTTCACAACTCATGACCACGGCGCGAAAGCCACGCATTGCCGTTATCGGCGGCGGGATCGCTGGAGTCAGCGCGGTCTGGCAGCTGCGCCAACAGCTCGGGGATCGCGCCCAGCTGATGCTCGCCGAGGCCTACGGGCGCCTGGGCGGGAAGCTAAAGACGGTGCGCTTTTCCACCGGTCCCGTGGATATGGGAGCCGAGGCGTTCCTGAGCTTCGACCAGCCGTTCATGGAACTGATCGACAAGCTGGGAATGAGCTCCGAGCTACGTACCCCCTCTACGGCGCGCTCGTCCTTCCTGGTGGATGGCAAGTTCGTTGACATCCCGCGGGAGACCCTGATGGGCATTCCTGTCTCGGCTGATGCGGTGTCCGAGATCCTCAGCCCTGCGGAAGCTGCCCGGCTGGATGCTGAGCGCGATGGCCAGCCGATGACGTGGAACGCGGGCGACGACACCACCGTGGGCACGCTCGTTGAGGCCCGGTTGGGCAAGGCTGTGGTGGATAAGCTGGTCTCCCCGCTTCTGGGTGGGGTGTACTCCTGCAGCGCCTACGATCTCGGTGTGCGGGCAACCCTGCCACAGCTGGCGGCGGCACTGGATCGCGCAGGCGAGGGAGGTCAGGGCTTCTTCCTGCTCGACGTGGTGGAAGATCTGCTGGCGAAGCGTCGGGCCACTGCGGTGGGCGGTGGGGGATCACCGTTCCGCTCCTTCGACAAGGGCTACCGCAGCCTGATCGAGGAGATGATGCGCCAGGCCGACCCCGAGCTGATCCTGAACTCCGCTGTTGAGTCTCTCGGCCGGACCTCGGACGGCCGGTGGGTGATTGATCCACTGGGGACGGTGGACGCCGTCGTCGTCGCGACCTCCGCGCCGACCGCGTCCGTCATCTTGGAGGACGCTGCGCCGGTGGCGGCGGAGGCATTGGGCAGCGTGGAACTCTCGAGCTCTGCGGTGGTGGGTATGCGCTTTGCCTCTGACCACGGTATTCCCGAGCGCTCCGGCGTGCTGCTGGGGTCCAACTCGGGCACCGCGGCGAAAGCCTTCACCTTCAGCTCCAAGAAGTGGCCGCACCTCGCCCAGGGCGGTGGGGCCTTCGTCCGCGCCTCCTTCGGTACCAAGAACGAGCCCTGGTACGTCGACGCTAGCGATCGGGCTCTGTTGGCTTACGCCCTGGAGGACCTGGAGCGGGTTACGGGCGAGCGGAAGACTCCGGAGGAGATCTTCGTGCAGCGCTGGCATGGCGGGATCCCGTGCTACGGGGTGAAGCACGCCGAGAAGATGTCGCAGGTGCTGGATGACGTAGCCGGGGTGCCACGTCTCGCGGTCGCTGGTTCGATGCTCCGCGGCGTCGGGGTGCCGGCTACCGTTGCGACCGGGATCGCTGCGGCGGATAAGATTATTTCCGACTTGGGTTAAGGCCCACGCTGCGCGAAGGCAGTGAGCGAACAAAGCCGGGTGCAGCTCCTGAGGATGGGGCTGCACCCGGCTTTTCTTCGGGGAGTGGCTGGGCTAAAGCTGGCGGGGCTCGAGGGTCATCGCGATGCTATTGATGCAGTAGCGCAGGTCGGTGGGCGTATCGTAGCCTTCGCCCTCAAAGACGTGTCCCAGGTGGCCGTGGCAGGTCGCGCAGAGAACCTCTACGCGGCGCATGCCGAGGCTCAGATCTTCTCGCAGAACAACCGCATCGCTATCAGCTGGGTCGAAGAAGCTCGGCCAGCCGCAACCAGAGTGGAATTTCTCCGAGGAACGGAAGAGCTCGGAGCCACAGCCGCGGCAACGGTAGACACCCTCGGTTTCGGTATCGACGTACTCGCCGGTGTGGGGGCGCTCGGTGCCAGCCAGTCGCAGCACCTGAAACTCCTCGGGATTGAGGCGCTGGCGCCACTGCTCGTTAGTAAGATTCTGGAAATCTTCGGTCATTGGAAAACTATTCACCTTTCCAGGCTTGGGTTTTGTTCTCTTCCGCTGGCTTGCGGTGCCGTCCACCGGAGATGGACGGGGTGGAGCGGTTGAGGAACCAGATCAGCGCGCTGATCGAGATGCTGATGAGCAGCAGCATCCAGCCTACGGTGCCGCGCAGAGTTTCGAAGATTCGCCCGGCCCAGAACCATTGATCCGAATACCAGCTGTCGATGGCTAGGCACAGGTAGACGCCCAGCCACGCGACTGGATTATGCATCGTCGATCGGCGGAGGAAGGCCGTGAAGAGCAGCGGCACGATGAGCAGTGAATAGTACATCTGCCCGAGGGAACTGACGAGGAACACCCCGATCAGTAGCAGCGAGGAGGTGGTGAATGCCCACATCTCGCGATCCCCGGGCCGGGTGGAGTTGCGCCACGGCAGCAGGGTAAAAGCGCCGATGAGTACGAGGACGGCGGCGAGACTGCGCCAGAACCAAATCGTCACGGTGCTGGCCCCGAAGTACACACCGACACCGACGATGGAGGAGTTCGCGAAGTCACGGACCTCGCCGAGATAGGGCACAAGATTGTCGAAGAAGCCCTGGGGCTCAGCCATCAACGTCCAGCCCACGATATTGCAGGCGATAGGTAAGAGGAGAGCCGCAACGAGGCTTAGCCACTGACGTCGAAAGAAGGGAAGAAACAGCAAGACGACGAACTGTGGCTTGATCGTGATTGCGAGTCCCAGCGCGAGCCCGCTGAACACCTGGGAGGTGGTGCCTTCTCGCAGGAGGAAGTACAGGAACAGCGTGGCGAGGAGCAGGAGCACTCCGTTGATATTGGCGAAGAGCAGGTTGTTTTGAACGGATTCGGTGTTGAACACTGCGACGATGCTGAGTGGCCACAGTGTACCGGAAAGGGAGCCCAGCCAGGTCTTAGACCAGTCGCGGGCGGTGTAGATGATGTGGCTGAGGACCCCCAGGGCAATCACGATCGCGATGGCGTTGCCGAAGATATATAGCGTCCGCGCCGCTTCAAAACTGCCGAGGGCTGACAGCGGGCTCAGCACCATCGTCCCGCCCGGAAGGTAGAGATAGTGCGGGTCGGTGGTGGTGTAGTCCTCGGAGTACACCGGCACGCCCGACCAGAAGCGGTTGATGGCTTCCCATACTGTTGTGAAGTCGTCCGTCGTGCCGCTCTCGTAAGAGGCCCAGATCTTGTGCAGGGCGGTGAGGATCGCCAGCGGCCACAGTGCCCAACTCACCCATGGAAAGCGTTCATCGAAGCGGGTGGTCCTGGCGCTGCCGCGACGAGGCTCGTCCCGGGTTGGCTTCGCGGAGGCAGGCGCTGGGGAAGGGGCAGAGTGGCTCATGGTGTCTTCGAGAATATCGTGGGGATATGAGAAAAGAGGCAACAGTGTGAATACTGCTGCCTCTTCATCTTTGGAGCGGATGACGAGACTCGAACTCGCGACCCTCACCTTGGCAAGGTGATGCGCTACCAACTGCGCTACATCCGCGTGCGAATCCACTGTAATAGTGAACTCACCGTGCGCGATACTGGGATCGAACCAGTGACCCCTTCCGTGTCGGGGAAGTGCTCTACCGCTGAGCTAATCGCGCTAGCTTTCAAGTTCAGCCTCGGGGGCGAACTGAGAGGTGGAAACGGGAATCGAACCCGTGTAGACGGTTTTGCAGACCGTTGCCTAAGCCACTCAGCCATTCCACCGTGGCGTGAAACCCGCCTGATGTGGTGATCCTCCACGTGAAGCGGAGAATACCTGGAGCGGATGACGAGACTCGAACTCGCGACCCTCACCTTGGCAAGGTGATGCGCTACCAACTGCGCTACATCCGCGTGCGAATCCACTGTAATAGTGAACTCACCGTGCGCGATACTGGGATCGAACCAGTGACCCCTTCCGTGTCGGGGAAGTGCTCTACCGCTGAGCTAATCGCGCGGTCCTCTAAAATAAGAGTGGAGCGGATGACGAGACTCGAACTCGCGACCCTCACCTTGGCAAGGTGATGCGCTACCAACTGCGCTACATCCGCATCGCAACATAGTTTCACCGAGAACCTGTGGTTCACCGGCTGCACGCTGTGCTGCAGCACTAAACGATAGTCAATCGTGCCCGAAGCAACAAATCGCCAGGTGTAGGGGTGAAAATCAGGTCGTTTTAAAGTCACCTCGTTGTTATTTGTCCGTCATTGTTTCTTGGGTGGGGACAGGCGGGGCACCTGGTGTCGACCTTTCGGGAGGCGGTGGCCTTGGGGCGGCCACTAGGGGGCGACGCGTATTGTGCCGAATATGTCTTGTGGCCTGCAGGTTTTGGAAAAGGCTGTAGCGCTCAGCTACATTATCTCGTGCAAGGTCCTATAGCTCAGTGGGAGAGCACTTCGTTCACACCGAAGGGGTCACTGGTTCAATCCCAGTTAGGACCACGGTTTTTAAGGGGCCGGTCGACAACGACCGGCCCCTTGTTGTGTTGTCTGCCGTGTGACGATAGCGGTGGGCTGGGGATGGGGCAGAACTATTTCCGGTTGGGTTGGGGTGGTGCGCTTCGCGTCAGGGGTGGGGTCCGCATAGTGTGTTGCCGCCCGTTTAGTGCGCGGGTAGCGGGATCGCCAGCGGGTAGCGCGGTGATTCCGGGGGTTTTGTCCCGAGGTCATGGGGTTGTGCTGTGGCGATGCGGGGGCGCTTTGCGGGGGTGGCGTTAAACAAAGCTTCGAACTTAGGATAGGGTTACCTTAGGCAAACATTCTACCTTCCCTTGGAGCGAGGAGTATTCATATGAACCCCAAGAAGTTCTCGGCCGTTTTCGCGGGGCTGGTCGCGACATCGACGCTGACCCTGGCTGCGTGTTCCAACGACGACACACAGGAGGTCCCGGCGACGTCGGAGGCCTCCTCGTCAGCTAGCGCGACAACCGAAGCTGCAACCTCCGAATACGGCGAGGGAGTGAAGGAAAGCGCTAAGAAGGCTTCGCTGGCCGACTGGAACGGGTCCTTCCGCGGTTTCAACTCCTACTTCGAGGAGGACTTCATCAAGACGGCCATGGAAGATGCTGCCAAGGAGCACGGTGAGACCGTCGATGAGATGCGCGCCGAACTGGACGAGAGCCGCGGAGCCAACTTCGAGGCATTGGTTATCAATGAGGACGAGATCACCTTCGTGAAGTCCGCCAAGGACCTCGATACGCCGAGCGAGCAGGCCGTGAAGTACAGCTTCGAGAAGGCTCTCGACGTCAAGACTGACCAGTACGAGTTCACTTGGTTCATCTTCAAGGCTGAGGGCGAAGGTGAACACAAGTACGTCGCCCTGATGCCACTGCACGGCGAGGAAGCACTGGAACACTTCCACATGCGCTACGGCAACAGCATTGAAGAGATCCTGGATCCGACCAAGCAAGGCCAGTCCGAGGACTGGTACCCGACCTTCGTCAACCCGAAGACCGCAACCAACGATCAGATCATCGAGTCCGTGGTGCACCACGACCACTAAAAGCAGATCATCACGATCACGAACCCTCGGGACGTAGTTGTCAACGATGCTGAATATCACCCGCCCGCTTTTCGCCGGACTGCCTGACGCGCCTAACTCCACCGCACGACGCTTCCTCGTCATTGTGGTGGGGGCGGTTGTGGCCGTCCTGTTGGCTGGATGCGCCACAACATCCGAGCAAAGAGCGGGTGGGGGAGTTACTCGCAGCGACGAGGCGATGTCGTCCAGCGGGGTCCCCGAGGGACAACTACTGATTTACGCATCCTTCTTTCCGATCGCCGACATCGTGGAGAATGTTGCCGACGATATGGCGGAAGTGCGCAGCTTCATGCCGGTCGGCCAAGACCCGCACCTGTGGGAACCAACCCCTCGGGATATTCAGAAGCTGTCGAAAGCGGATCTGCTGGTGGTTAACGGCGCAAACATGGAACCGTGGTTGCCACAGATCAGGTCGGCTGTGCCGAATGTGCCAGTGCTGAACCTCTCTGATTACGTGGAGCTCATCACCTATAAGGGGGCGGCGGCCCTTGGAGAGTTCCAGTACATGGCAGCCACCCCGCTGAAAGCGGGGGAGAAGTACTCTATCGTCTTCGGTCACACCCACGAGGACTCGATGCGTGTCGCCTTCTTCCCGCGGGAGGAAGAAGCCTCGGAAAAGAAACTCGTTGAACGGGGGCGTGCAGCTCTGAGCGAGACCGGTGACGCGATCGCACAACAGCGCAACATCAGCGTTGAGCCAGATCGGGCTTACTCCATCGGGATGGGCCACGAGTCAGGCGAGGTAACGTTCACAGTTCCCAGCGACGGCGACTGGGTCTTCGTCGCAGACCGCGTGAGCGAAGACATTTTGTCCTATGACCTGTACAAAGACCGCGAAGCGCTGAACATGGAGCCAGTCATCGAGGGTGGCTCATCAGCCACCGATCAGGTTTCCTTCGATCCACACTCGTGGATGTCCCCGATCAACGCAAAACGCTACGCCAACGCAGTGGCTGAGCGAGTCGTGGAACTCCGCTCCGACGACGAGTACGACATTCGTCGAAAGAAGGGCAAGTTCGTCAGCTCGATCACCACTCTGGAAGCCGAGTTCCGAGAAAAGTTCAAAACGATCTCTCGGCGTGATTTCGTCGTCGCCCACAATGCCTTCGGCTACCTTGCCCGCGACTTCGAGCTCACCCAGCACCCAGTCCAGGGCTTGACCTCAACGGGTGCGCCGTCGCTGCGTTCCCTTATTACCACCATTCGTAATGTCCGAACGATGGACATCGACATCATTTATTACGAGTACGGCCAGGAAGAGAAGTCTGCGAAGACCATAGCCGATGAAATTGGTGGCCGTACCCTGCCACTGGCCTCGCTGGAGTACTTGGACCCCTCGGAGGTTGAACAAACCGACGACAGCGGCCGCGGGTACGTGGATTTTATGCGGATGAACCTAGAAAACCTATACGAGTCACTCAAATAGCTTGCGAGAAAAACTGTTATGAGCATTAGTGAAGCGCCAGCCCCGATCATCGAAGCTCGCGGTGTCGAGTTTGCCTACGGTGCCTTTCCCGTCCTTTGCGGTGTCGACCTGACCGTTGTTCCAGGTGAGGTAGCCGCGTTCACCGGGGATAACGGCTGCGGGAAATCGACGCTGTTAAAAATTCTTATCGGCCAGAACCGCCCGACGGGCGGAAGCGTGCGGCTCTTCGGGGAGGAGACGTTTACCGGATCCGGAGCTGTCGCGTCGGGCAGGCTGCGTGGTATTGGGTACGTCCCGCAGACGAACGTGGTCAACAAGATTTCTTTTCCCATTACCTCCCGGGAACTAGTCGTCCAGGGGCTCGCTCGAGACTTTGGATTCGTCAAGGTCCCGCGTCGCCGTCACTATGAGCACGCCGATGAGCTACTCGACCACATGGGGCTCGGTGAATTCGCGCCTGTGCCTTTCGGGGAGTTGTCTGGTGGTTTGCAGCAGCGAGTGCTCATCGCCCGCGCTCTTATCGACGACCCCCGGCTCGTTGTCCTGGACGAGCCCACGGTGGGAGTCGATAAACGAAGCTTGGCTGGGTTTCTCCACCAGTTGGACCGCCTGCGGGAGGAAAAAGGGCTGACGATTGTGATGGTGAGCCACGAACTGGAGACCGTGACCAGTCATATGCAGGTGGACTCGGTGTACGTGATGAAGGAAGGGCTGTTGTGCCATGCTTAGTCTGATTGTTGAATTTGGCTTTGTGCGCCGCACCCTCATCGTGGGTCTGATGCTGGCCATCGCTATCCCGTTGATCGGCATCGTGATGGTCAACCGGCGCACCTCCATGATGGGGGACGCGCTCTCTCACACCTCACTCGCGGGCGTCGCGTTGGGTCTCATTGCTGGCTTTCCTCCAGTTGCCGGTGCAATTGTCGTGGCAGTGCTTGGCGCTTTTGCCATCGAGGGGATCCGTAGTCGCTTCCCGCACTACGGCGATATGGCCACTGCCGTCACGCTCAGCGCCGGCCTTGGTGTGGCGGTGATCCTCTCGGACCTGGCGCCGTCTGGACGTTCTTTCGACTCTTATCTTTTCGGTTCGATTTCAGCTGTCACCGAGACAGATGTCTGGCTCACGTCGGTGGTGTTCGCCCTAGTAGTGGCCACAAGTGTGGTCTGTTACGGCAGTCTGTTGGACATGGTCGTTGATCCGATTCTCGCGCGATTGGCAGGCAATCGTGTTGGAGTGGTTAACGCTGTATTTACTGCCCTTGCCGCCGTCACGGTTGCGCTCGCTGTGAAAGTGATCGGTGCGCTGCTGGTGGTCTCGTTGATGGTGCTGCCAGTCGCAACCGCGCTGATTGTCGCCCGTAGTTATTCCCAAGCCTTCTGGTTCTCTATTGGCGCGAGCATCCTCTATACGATGACGGGTCTGGTTATCTCATACTCGGTCGACGTCCGACCTGGTGGTGCGATTGTGGTCACGGCTGTCATCGGAATGGGACTCGTGGCACTGTTCCGAAAACTGCGTCCCGCTTCCCGTGAGTTGGCGATTCCGGATCCGGCGATAAAAGCGGTCGGCGGGGCATAACACTGGGCGCAGCATGTCTTAGGAAGCTGTAATGTGCCTTTCGCTGACGAGGGGCACAACCGTGGGTTCGGGGTGAGAGTCTGGGGGTAGGATCGGGCGGAGAACATTTCGCGGGAACTTAATCGAGCGATCGTCCGACTATCTATATCGGACCCGAACATCAATGGAAGGTGAAGATGCAGTTGTGGTTTGCTGACGCACACAAGCTCCGGTCCCGGATTGCGGGCCTCGTAGCGGCACTCGTTACGGGGATTGCGATGCTGGGGGCCGGCGTTGGTCCGGCGGCAGCGCACGACCTCGTGGTCGACTCCACGCCCAAGCAGGGCTCGAAGATCGAAGAGCCAGTCAAGGAGATCTCCTTGACATTCTCGGGTGTCCCTAAGGAGGGCTTTAATCGCATCGCTCTGTCCCGCGATGGCGACGTTCTCTTCACTGGGGAGCCCGATGCAGATGGCCGAGTTTTGAGCATCGAGGTGTCTGACGATGTGGACTGGCAGCCCGGTGAATACACCGTGGGATACCAGATCACTTCTTCCGATGGCCACGCTACTCGCGGTTCGCTGCAGTTCCAGTACGGCGACGTCGAGTCCTCGGACTCCAGCTCTTCCGAGCAGTCGGAGGAGACGGGGTCTGAGGGGCTGGGCGTGCCTACGTGGATTTTCGGCGTAACCAGTATTGTTGTTATTGCAGGAGCTCTCGTTCTCGCCATCGCACGGTGGCGGGATATCTCCAAGTAGTTTGGGGCGCCTGCCTGCGGTCCTCACCGCAGGAGGGGCGAAGAGCCACGAGAAACACCAAGGAGTCTGAAAACCGTGAAGCAGAACCGCACTGCATTGTCCGCCGTTGTCGCGCTGAGCGCCGCGCTTGCGCTGGCTGCCTGCTCTCCACCGAACGAGAAGGCTACCGGCACCGAGCACATCGACACCGCCACCGTCGGGGCAAAGACCCCGGAGCTGGGCGACAAGACGGACAAGAAGGCCGACTCGGCAACCTCTGAGACGGAGGAGACCACCACCACGTCTGAGGAGGCTTCCGAGGCTGAGGAAACGACCGCTGACGTCGAGCCGGGTGCGGCCAACGACGCCGGCACCGAGCCTGCAGCAGGCACCTTCAACTAAGCCTTTCTGGTTGGGTCCACATCCCATGCGCGTGGGGTGGAATGCCGGGGGCGATTCGTCCGTCCCGGCCTCCCGCCCGCCGCACCAACCACTTCCTTGAGAATCAAGGACTTTTCCGTGAGGTACACCATGAACACAACCGTTGGGCACGCTGTGCGTCGCCCCAAGTCCCTGCGCGCCACCGCAGTCGCGCTGATGGGCGTCACTGCTCTCGGCCTGGCCGCCTGCTCTCCTTCGGAGGAGAAGCCAAGCGGGCAGACCGCTTCTGAGTTGCAGACCGCCGAGAACGCTGCCGAGGGGCTGACCTTCGAAGAGGCATACGTTGGTGCTAAGGGCACCGATAGGGACATGACTGCGGTCTTCGGCAAGCTGGTCAACAACACCGACAAGGAGATCCACATCGTCTCCGCGTCCGGCAGCCTGGATGCGACGTACGAGCTCCACGAGGTTGTCGATGGCGTCATGCAGGAGAACCCGGAAGGTCTGCGCATCCCGGCCGGTGGCGAGCTGGAGCTGAAGCCCGGCGGTGACCACATCATGATCATGGACTACTCCGAGGAAATCGCCGCAGGTGACGACATCACCGTCACCCTCAAGGCAGAGGACGGCACGGAACACGAGCTCAAGGACATTCCGGCTCGCGTGCAGCAGTCCAGCCACGAGCACTACGGCGACGCCCATGGCGAGCACGGTGATCACGCTGACATGGAGGGCCATGGTGAGCACGGTGGCCACGGTGCGGGCATGGACGGCGAGGGGGAGCACGCCGAGCACGGCGAGCACTAGAGCTGCCTCCCACCAAGTAATGAAATGACAAGCCTGGGCCACGTGACCAACGCGGGGCCCAGGCTTTCCGCCATTTGGCTGCGGATCAAGAGACGTAGCAAGGACAGAAGAAGGTATTTGAGAGATGAGTACTGGGGAGTCTTCGGGATTTTTTAACGTCAGCCGGCGTGGGCTATTCGCCGGTGTCGGAGCAGCGGGTGCGGCCGCCGTGCTCGCCAGCTGCGCGGAAGGCGAGGGACGCGGGGGAGACATGCCCAACTCCTCCGGGGACATCGAGGAAAAGTTGACCGTCCCCTTCGATGGCGCTCGCCAGGCCGGCATTCAAACGCCGCACCAGAGTCACGGGCTTATCGTGGCCTTCGACTTCCACAACACGAACAGCCGCGAGGCCCTCCGCAAGGATCTCCGCCGGCTCATGCGCGTGTGGACCCCGGACGCTCGGAAACTCACCCAGGGCAACGCTGCGTTGGCTGACCTCGAGCCCGAGCTCAACCTGCAGCCCGGCAACCTGACCATCACCGTCGGCTGGTCGCCTGCCCTCATCGAGAAGATCGGCTCGCTCGATGAGGTTCCGAAGTGGGTTTCCTCCCACACCAAGGGACTGCCGAAGTTCAAGGGCGACGATCTGGACCCAGCGTTTAGCGATGGGGACGTCGTCGTCCAAATGTGTGGCGAGGATCTGACCACCCTGTCCCACGCGATGCGAGTCCTGACCCGCGGCGGGCGGGACTACGTCAAGCCACGCTGGACCCAGCGCGGCTTCGTCGACATCCGGGAGGGGCAGACCGCACGCAACCTCATGGGCTTCAAGGACGGCACCGTCGTCCCGCGTACCGAGGAGGAATTCGATAACGCGGTTTGGGACGACCGTAACGGCACCTCGATGATCGTGCGCCGCGTGACCTTCGACATGCCTGGTTGGGAGGCCCTCGACCGCGAGAGCCGAGAGAACGTCTTTGGCCGCAAGGCGATCAGTGGTGCACCCCTGACCGGAGAGGACGAGTTCGATGACCCGGATCTCAACGCGGTGGACAAGACCGGACTGCCCGTCATCGATCCCAAGAGTCACGTGGGCATTACGGCAGGGGAGGGTAAGCATATGCTGCGGCGCCCGTTCAACTGGGACGGCGAGGTCAACGAGCACGGCGATTCCGGCCTGATTTTCATCTGTTTCCAGGAGGATCCGGACACCTCCTTCACCCCGCTGCAGCACCGTCTCGCGGAGAACGACCGACTTAATCAGTGGATCACCCACACTGGTTCTGGGGTCTACTGGGTGCTGCCTGGCACCGAACCGGGCTCCTACTGGGGTCAGCAGATCCTCGAGGGGTAAACTGAAAGGTCGTTAGTGGCTGTCACCCGGTATGTGACCGCCCACGTCGTTGCTTGAAGGAGCATTTTCTTGAACTCTCCCGTTTCCGCACAGCCTGCCGTTAAGTTCCTCGTTCCGGCTGGCGAGACAGCCGGTGCGGCCATGCGCCCACTGGAGCTGCCGAACAAGGGGCCCGAGGCCATCGTCGTTGTAAAGGACCCGGAGGGTAACCTCCGCGACCTTGCCTGGACCCCGGAGGTGGACACCGAGGTCACCGCGATTGCGTCCGATACGGAAGAGGGGCGCGGCGTGATCCGCCACTCCACCGCGCACGTTCTCGCCCAGGCTGTGCAGCGGGTTTTCCCAGGCACGAAGCTTGGCATTGGACCGGCTATCGATGGCGGTTTCTACTACGACTTTGACGTCGCGGAGCCTTTCACACCCGAGGATCTGAAGAAGATCGAACGGGAGATGAAGAAGATCATCAAGTCGGGCCAGCGCTTCGAGCGCAAGGCCTATGGCTCCAACGATGAGGCTCGCACCGAGTACGCTGCCGAGCCGTACAAGCTCGAGCTCATCGAGGACAAGGGCAACGTCGATCCGGACTCCGAGGAGGCCATGGAGGTCGGCGCAGGTGAGCTGACCGCTTACTCCAACGTCAACCCGCGCACCGGCGAGGTCGAGTGGTACGACCTGTGCCGCGGCCCGCACGTGCCGACCACGCGCTACATCCCGGCCTTCGCGATTACCCGCTCCTCGGCGGCGTATTGGCGCGGCGATCAGGACAACGCGGGCCTGCAGCGCATCTACGGCACCGCCTGGGAGTCCAAGGAGAAGCTCGCCGAATACCAGCACATGCTGGAGGAGGCTGAGAAGCGCGACCACCGTCGCCTGGGTGCGGAGCTGGACCTGTTCAGCTTCCCCGACGAGGTGGGCTCCGGCTTCCCGGTGTTCCACCCGAACGGCGGCATCGTGCGCCTGGAGATGGAGGAGCACTCCCGCAAGCGACACCTGGCCAGCGGCTACTCCTTCGTCAACACCCCGCACATCACGAAGGGCGACCTGTTCCAGAAGTCCGGTCACCTGGACTTCTACGCCGAGGGCATGTTCCCCCCGATGCAGCTTGATGGCGAGACCGACGAGGACGGCAACGTCACCAAGCCGGGGCAGGACTACTACGCCAAGCCGATGAACTGCCCGATGCACAACCTCATCTTTGCCTCCCGTGGCCGTAGCTACCGTGAGCTGCCGCTGCGACTCTTCGAATTCGGTACCGTATACCGCTACGAGAAGTCCGGCGTGGTGCACGGCCTGACCCGCGCCCGCGGCTTCACCCAGGATGACGCGCACATCTACTGCACCGAGGACCAGCTCGAGGACGAGCTGACGACGGTGCTGGAGTTCATCATCTCCCTGCTGCGCGACTACGGTCTCGACGACTTCTACCTGGAGCTGTCGACGAAGGACCCGAAGAAGTTCGTCGGCACCGACGAGATCTGGGAGCGTTCCACCGAGATCCTGCAGCGGGTCGCCGAGAAGTCCGGCCTGGATCTCGTTCCGGACCCAGCTGGTGCTGCCTTCTACGGACCGAAGATCTCCGTCCAGGCTCGCGACGCCATCGGTCGTACCTGGCAGATGTCCACCGTGCAGCTGGACTTCAACCTGCCGGAGCGCTTCGATCTGGAGTACACCGCACCGGACGGCACCAAGAAGCGACCGATCATGATTCACCGCGCGCTCTTCGGCTCTATCGAGCGTTTCTTCGGCGTGCTCCTGGAGCACTACGCAGGCGCGTTCCCCGCCTGGCTGGCGCCGCACCAGGTCATGGGCATCCCAGTGGCCGAGGACTTCACCGACTACCTGGAGGAGTTCGTCGCCGATCTGCGTAAGGACGGCATCCGCGCCGAGGTGGACACCTCCGATGACCGCATGCAGAAGAAGATCCGCACCCACACCAAGGGCAAGATCCCGTTCATGCTGCTCGTCGGTGGCCGGGACGTCGAGAATGGTGCGGTCAGCTTCCGGTTCCACGACGGTACGCAGGTCAACGGCGTGCCGCGCGAGGAGGCAGCGAAGGCGATCAAGGAGTGGATCGGCCAGCGTCGCAATGAGCAGCCGACGAAGGAGCTCATCGCGTCGGAGCTGGGCTAAGCATCGCCCGGTGGCAAAGAATAAAGGTAGGGGTGTGAGGATAGTGAGTTGCGATCCGAGCCAGGGTCCTGCGGGCCGGTGTTCCTCGGAACGAGGAGCCGCGGAACCCGCGGGGACTGAGCTATCCGCCCAGGCTGCGGCTGAGGCCAATGGCCGGGTCGTGGACACCGGGGTGGGCTCGCAGCCTGATCTCGCCGGTGGCCTGGATCGGCTCTGGGCTCCCTACCGCTCCGCCTATCTCGCCAATCGGCCGAAAAAGCCCGCCCAGGAGGGGGCACAAGGCCCAGAGGGCTGCGAGGAGAAGCCCGAGGACCCGTTCCTCGACCTGCCCAACCTTCCCGACGAGGAGGCGCTCATCGTCGCTCGCGGGAAGGAGGTCTTCTGCGTCCTCAACCTCTTTCCCTATAACCCCGGGCACATGATGGTGATCCCATACCGCCAGGTCGCCAACTACGAGGACCTGACAATGCCGGAGCTCACTGAGCTGGCGACCTTCACCCAGCACGCGATCAAGACCCTGCGCTATGTCTCGGGCCCGGACGCGATCAACGTCGGCATGAACCTCGGCCGCCCGTCCGGTGGATCGGTGCCCACGCACCTGCACCAACACATCGTTCCCCGCTGGACCGGGGATACGAGTTTCATGACGGTGATCGCCGGCGCTAAAGTGCTACCGCAGACACTTCGCGATACCAGGGCCCTGCTCTCTCGGGCGTGGCGCGAACTTGAGGATCAAAAATAGTGGATAATACCGGGCGTAGGGGACCCGTACTAAGGACAATCGTGATGACTGAAAGGAAGGCTCAATGCTGAGCGAACACGCCCGTCGGCCTGCCTCCGTCATCATCGAACCCATCGCCCGCACCCTTCAGAAAGCGCACGTGAGCCCGAATTCGGTCACGCTCGGTGGGACCGTCGCCGCGGTGGTGCTCGCCCTGTGGCTGATCCCCACCGGCCACCACTTTGCCGCGGCCGTGCTGATCGGACTCACGACCGCGCTGGACATGGTGGACGGCACCATGGCTCGAATGTCGGGCGGCGGCACGAAATTCGGCGCCACTCTGGATGCCACCTGCGACCGGGTCACGGACGGCGCGATTTTCGGAGCCCTAGCCTTTTGGTTCGCGATGGACGCCGAGTCCCACCCCGTGCTGCTTGCTCTGACCCTCACGATTCTCGTCGCTGGTCAGGTGACGAGCTATGTGAAGGCGCGAGCGGAGGCCAGCGATCTGCCCGTTGACGGCGGACTCATTGAGCGCCCGGAACGGCTCATCATCTCGCTAGTCGCCCTGGGACTGTCCGGCCTGGGCGTGCCATATGTCCTCTGGGTTGGCCTGTGGCTGCTGGGTCTGGGCTCCGTATTCACGGTGATCCAGCGCCTCGTGATGGCCTCCCGCTCGGAGGCGTCCACCGAACACATCGCGGCGCCCGCGGGAGCACGGGAGTTTTAGCCCGTGACCAAAAAACTATCCCTGCCCAGCGGCGAGGATCTCTCCGCGCTGGCATATCAACTGGGTTGGGCGGCGACTAAGCGCCTGCCGGAACCCATCGCTGCCGTGCTTTTCGATCTGATCGCTGACGCTGCCTCGGGGCGGGGGAAGGGACCCGAGCAGCTGCGCCGCAACCTGTCTCGCGTCGTCGGTCCGGAAAACGTCACCCGTGACCTCGTGCGTCGCGCGATGCGCTCCTACCTGCGTTATTGGAAGGAAGCCTTTCGGTTGCCCAGCATGGTCGGTGACGACCTGGCCACCACACTCGACCAGGGCTTCGACTCCCCAGTCAGCAAGCAGCGCGTGGCGGAGGCCGTCGCGGAGGGCCGAGGGCTCATCCTGACGCTGCCACATTCCGGGAACTGGGACATGGCCGGGGTGTGGCTGGTTCACACCCACGGCGGTTTCGCGACCGTCGCGGAAAGGCTGAAACCCGAATCGCTATTCGAAGCTTTCGTCCACTACCGCAACCAGCTGGGCTTCGAAGTCCTACCGCTGACGGGTGGCAAGCAACCGCCGATGGCTCGGCTCGAGGAGGTCCTGCGCGCGGGCGGGGTCGTGTGCCTGATGGGGGAGCGGGATCTCACCGGCCGTGGAATTCCCGTGGATTTCTTCGGCGAACGCACCTCCATGCCCGCGGGTCCCGCCATGCTCGCTCAGAAAACCGGGGCAGCCCTGCACGTAGCGCACAGCTTCTTCGGCGAGGCACCGGATCAGTGGGGCTTTTCCGTGGGGCCAAGGATCGATGCCGACCGCCCGCTCGCAGAAGTAGCGCAGGATATTGCGGATGGCTTCGCGCAAAACATCGCTGCCCACCCCGCCGACTGGCACATGCTGCAGCCGCTGTTCTACGACGACCTCAGTGAGGCTCGCCGTGCTCGGCTCGCAGCAGGGGAGGCCCCGTGACCCAGGATCAAATCGCAGCGATTGGGGAGCGTCCCCTCAACATCGGCATGGTGTGTCCATACTCCTTCGACGAACCCGGCGGGGTGCAGATCCACGCGATTGAACTCTGCGCCGAGCTTGAGCGCCGCGGCCACCGCGTGAGCCTGATCGGCCCGGGGGAGCAGCGCGAGGGGCTGCCGGAGTTCCTGGAATGCGGTGGCCCCAGCATCCCGATCCGCTACAACGGTTCCGTGGCCCGGCTGAGCTTCGGTCCCCGTGCGCGCCGCCACCTGCGCCGCTGGATCGCGCGACATGATTTCGACGTGGTGCACATCCATGAGCCGAACTCCCCGTCCTATTCCATGCTGACCCTCGCGGTCGCCGAAGGCCCCATGGTGGCGACCTATCACGCCTCGGCCAGTGGTTCGAAGATCCTTAAGCTTGCGTTGCCGGTCTTGCGTCCGTTTCTGGAGAAGATCCACGCCGGCATTGCTGTCTCCGAGGAGGCCCGGCGCTGGCAGGTGGAGATGCTCGCCGGCGACCCGGTGCTGATCCCCAACGGGGTGGACACTGCTGCCTATCGGGAAGCGGAGGTGCTGCCCGAGCTGGATCCTGACCGGCCTCGGTTAATGTTTCTCGGTCGCTTCGACGAGCCGCGTAAGGGTCTCCAGGTGATGCTCGGGGCGATGCCATCGATCCTGCGCCAACACCCGAACGTCGAACTTTTGGTCGTGGGCGCGGGCTCGGTCGAGGCGCTCGGCAAGCGCTTGGATGGGATGGGGTTGAGTTGGGTTCACGGCAGGCAGCCTAGTGAGGCAACGGTGCGGGTGTTGGGCAAGGTCAGTGATGAGGAGAAAGCCCGCGCCCTGGCCACCAGCGACATCTACGTCGCCCCCAACACCGGAGGCGAGAGCTTCGGCATCGTTCTCGTGGAGGCGATGGCTGCAGGTGCGGCCGTCGTCGCCAGCGATATCCCGGCCTTCAAGGCGGTCGGCGATCAAGGACGCGCTGCGTGCCTATTCGCCAACCACGACGCAGCCAACCTCGCGCTAAAGATCAACCGCCTGCTGTCGGAGCCCGCGGAGATCCGCGAACTGGCTGCCCGCGGGCAGGACCGGAGCCGGATGTACGACTGGAACACGGTGGCCAGCCGCGTGGAGCAGGTGTACCAGACTGCCACGCTTAAGGGACGGAAGGTGACCTGCTCGTGATCGCGATCCCGACCTGGCTCGTCATACTCGCCGCCGTATTGGCTGTTCTGCTGGTGATCGGCCTGTGGGCCTACTTCACCGCCGCCCGGCTCAACCGTCTACACATCCGCACCGATAGCGCCCGACTCACTCTGGAGGGTGCGCTGCACGCCCGCGCGATGTTGATAGCCACGCTGCGGCCAGATTTGAAGAAGCAGGCGGATCGGGTGTCCCGGGTGCCCCTGCAGGCGACCGACATGGGGGCGCACTCGGAGGCGGAAAACAGCTTGCTAATGGCACTGGATGCCACCGTTATTGAGCACCCGGCGTTCATTGCCGCCTCCACGCGCGTTGACCTGGCATCCCGCTTCTATAACGACGCCGTGTGGGACACGCGCCAGCTGCGCTCTCGGGCGAGCGTTCGAGCCCTCAAGTTGGCCGGTTTCGCTCCACTGCCCGAGTATTATGAGGCCGCGACGACCGATCACGTGGCGTGAACCTAACCCTGTTAGACGGGTTAGAACTAGACAGGTTAGACTAGTGGCCTAAAACACCAACGAGCTGGAACGTGTTGGCGTCCTTAAAGCCGCGCTCCCGAGGGGCACCGCAAGGTCAACCCGAGGGCTGAGGCGAGGAAGCGCGAGCACGCCCAGCCACGAAGAGACGGGAATAACTACGTGAGCAAGGCATCCAAGACCGCTGCGGCGGACGCGTCCATCACCACCGGTTCCGCGCGCGTCAAGCGCGGTTTTGCCGACCAGCTGAAGGGCGGCGTCATCATGGACGTCGTCACCCCGGAACAGGCCAAGATCGCCGAGGACGCAGGAGCCTCCGCCGTTATGGCACTGGAGCGCGTTCCGGCTGACATCCGCGCACAGGGCGGCGTGTCCCGCATGTCCGACCCGGACATGATTGCTGGCATCATCGACGCCGTCGAGATCCCGGTCATGGCCAAGGCCCGCATCGGCCACTTCGTCGAGGCAGAGGTTCTCGAAGCACTCGGCGTGGACTTCATCGACGAGTCCGAGGTGCTGAGCCCGGCCGACTACAAGAACCACATCGACAAGTTCGACTTCGAAACCCCATTCGTCTGTGGCGCCACCAACCTGGGCGAGGCCCTGCGCCGCATCAACGAAGGTGCAGCCATGATCCGCTCCAAGGGTGAGGCCGGCACCGGCGATGTGTCCAACGCGGTGACCCACATGCGCACCATCCGCGCGGAGATCAACCGCCTGAGCAACATGGCCGAGGATGAGCTCTACGTTGCCGCCAAGGAACTGGCCGCACCGTACGAGCTCGTCGTTGAGGTTGCGCGTAACGGCAAGCTCCCAGTCACCCTGTTCACCGCCGGTGGTATCGCTACCCCGGCCGACGCGGCGATGATGATGCACCTCGGTGCTGAGGGCGTGTTCGTCGGCTCGGGCATCTTCAAGTCCGGCAATCCTGCTCAGCGCGCCGCAGCCATCGTCAAGGCAACGCAGAACTACCAGGACCCGAAGATCATCGCGGACGTCTCCCGCGGCCTGGGCGAGGCCATGGTCGGCATCAACGTCGACGAGCTGCCGGTGTCCCACCGCCTCGCAGAGCGCGGCTGGTAATTCCCCATGGTTGCCTCCTCGTCCGCCGCCCGGCCCCGCATCCTCGACGTTCTCGACCTTGAGAAGATCGACGGGGATATCTTCCGGGGACGCGTGATTCCCTCGACGTTGAGCCGAACGTTCGGCGGGCAGGTGGCTGCTCAATGCCTGGTCGCTGCGACCCGAACCGTGGGCGCGGAGTACCAGGTGCATTCCCTGCACGGATATTTCGTCGCCCCCGGGCGTTCCGAAGAACCAACGCTGTACATCGTGGAGCGCATCCGCGATGGCAGGTCATTCTGCTCCCGCCAGGTGAAGGCGGTTCAGCACGGCAAGCCGATCTTCATCATGCAGGCCAGCTTCCACGTCCGTACGGACGAGGGGCCGGAACACTCCGATGAGATGCGTCGGGTGGTGCCACCGGAGGAGGTCGTGGTCAACCGCGACGAGCTGCCTCCGGTGCGCAAGGCGCTGTTCGATGAGTGGCGCGAGTGGGATCTGCGGGTCGTGCCGGAAGGAGACTTCGAGCCGAATAAGTATGCGGCCTCCCAGCAGGTCGTCTGGTTCAAGTCGAAGGCCAAACTCCCGGACGACGAGACCTTCCACGTGTGCACGTTGGCGTATATGTCTGACATGACGCTGCTGTCCTCCGCCCTTGTCCCACACCGGGGCGAGCAATACCAGGAGGCCTCACTCGATCACGCGATGTGGTTCCTGCGACCGTTCCGCGCCGATGAATGGCTGCTCTACGACCAGGTCAGCCCATCGGCGCACGCGGGGCGCGCGATCACCCACGGCCGCATCTTCAACCAGGCCGGGGAATTGGTCGCCGTCGTGACCCAGGAGGGGCTGACCCGAAAGATCGTGGGAGACCGCCCGGCCGTCCCGCTTAAGGGCTTCGAAGGGAAGTAACACTCGACCCCGCAGCCTTAACATGCGGGCATTGCAGCCTCGACCCCGCAGCAGAACCGCCGTGCCGAGCAGCACGGCGGTTTTTGCGTCCAAGAAACGCATCTCCCGAACAATTACCCACGACGAGGAGCGCGTTAAGGCCTTCTTGGGACGCGCGGACCAGTGGTTCTAAAGAAAACCCGCCGGAGGCTCGTAGTAAGCTGGTAGGCGCGAAAAACTGCTCAGCAGTTTGAAGGAATTATTCGGCTAGTAGGAAGAGGACGATGGCAGGCCATTCAAAGTGGGAGACCACGAAGCGTAAGAAGGCAGCAATCGACGCCAAGCGTGGCAAGGAATTCGCTCGCCTGGTGAAGAATATTGAGGTTGCGGCGCGCATGGGTGGCGGCGACCCGGATGCCAACCCGACGCTCCAGGACGCCATCACCAAGGCCAAGAAGTCCTCCGTCCCCAACGACAACATCGAGCGGGCCCGCAAGCGTGGCTCCGGCGAGGAAGCTGGTGGCTCCGACTGGGAGACCATCATGTACGAGGGCTATGGCCCGGGCGGCGTTGCGATGCTCATCGAGTGCCTGACCGATAACCGCAACCGCGCTGCCACCGACGTCCGCACTGCGATGACGAAGAACGGCGGCAACATGGCGGATGCCGGCTCCGTGTCCTACCAGTTTGAGCGCAAGGGCCAGGCCCTTCTCGACAAGGGGGAGCTGACCGAGGACGACCTGCTGCTTGCTGTCCTCGACGCCGGGGCCGAAGAGGTCAAGGATCACGGGGAGCAGTTCGAGGTGCTCTGCGATATTTCGGATCTCATGGCCGTCCGCGAGGCACTGAAGGAAGCGGAGATCGAGTACGATTCCGTCGAGCAGGTGTACCGCTCGAATCTGGAGGTTCCGGCGGACGCGGAGTTGGCCCGCAAGGTTGCTAACCTCATCGATGCTCTCGACGACGTCGACGATGTTCAGGAGATCTACACCAACATGTCCGTCTCCGACGAGGTTGCGGCCGAACTCGCCGAGGACTAATCGGCCTACCTACGGGGCGGTACGTGCCTGCCCGCCCATGGGGCTGGGTTGGCTGCCCGGCCGCATGACGGGTTGCTACGAGCCGACGTCGATTTCGATCATGTGTGCTATATTCGTTATCTATCATGAGTGCGAGGTCTAATGCAGTGCCGGATGGGGCCCCCGGAGAGTCGGATCAGGGTGCCCTCGGCCGCGCCTCCCGGTCGCCGGGAGGGTGGGGGTCGCCCACTGGATTTCGGCGGACCGAATCGATGGTGGGCAAGCGCGTCATGGGAATCGACCCTGGTCTGACCCGCTGTGGGCTCTCCGTCGTGCAAGCCGGTCAAGGCCGCGCAGTGTTCCCCGTCGCTGTTGGAGTGGTTCGCACCGAGTCCCATGTCCCACTGGAGCAGCGACTCCAGCGGCTATACCGCGCCGTGAGTGAGTGGATCGCTGATTACTCCCCGGACGTGGTCGCGATCGAGCGGGTTTTCGAACGCTCAAACGTCTCGACAGTCATGAATACGGCTCATGCCTCCGGGGTGCTGATGCTCGCCGCGGCGGAGCGCGGATTGGCCGTGGAAAGCTACACGCCGAGCGAGGTGAAGAAAGCGATCAGCGGCAATGGCCGGGCCGATAAGGCTCAGATGACCAAGATGATCACCCGCATTCTGGGGCTCTCAGAGGCCCCCAAGCCCGCGGATGCTGCCGACGCGCTCGCACTGGCGGTCTGCCACTGCTGGCGGGGACCGATGAATCAATTCCTGCGCGCCTGAGGCGCCTGGGGTAGAAAACACAACAGAAGGATGATGAGTTCGACATGATTTCCTCGCTGCGCGGCGACGTGATCGATAAGGGCCTGGATTATGTAGTGATCGAATGCGCCGGGGTGGGATACCGCTGCCTCGCCACCGGCGATACCCTCGCTACGTTGCATCGCGGCGAGCAGGCCTTCGTCCTCACCAGCCTCGTGGTCCGGGACGACGCGCATACGCTCTATGCTTTTTCGACCCCCGAACAGCGCGAGACTTTCGGAATCCTGCAGAAGGTCTCTGGCGTGGGCGCGCGCCTCGCCATGGGGGTGATGAGCGTGCTGCAGCCCGCGGACATCGCTCGGGCTGTCGAGGAGGGGGATATCAAGACCCTGCAGCAGGCTCCTGGGGTGGGCAAGCGGCTGGCCGAGCGCATGGCCGTGGATCTCAAGGGCAAGTTTCCGGCTCCGGAAGCTACGAGCGACCAGGCAACCCTTGGAGATATCACATCGAACGGCACCGACACGGCGTTGCAGTCGCAGGTCGTGGAGGCGCTCGTCGGCCTCGGCTTCACCGAATCCAAGGCTGCTACGGCTGTGAAGAAGATTCTTGAGGAGCAGAACGGAACCGCCGACCCTTCGGCAGTGCTGCGTGAGGCCCTGCAGCGGTTGAGTGGCCACAAGCGTTAATCGCGCGCGGGCCACACAACACCTAGGATTCACAGCAGCAGACCACGTAGGCAAAGGACGCACCAATGTCAGACATCGAACGCACCGAATTCGAATTGCCGGGTTCGTCGCTGCCTACCCCGCGCCCTGAGCCCGGCAATCAGCCTGCCGGGCAAGCGCCGAATAGCGAGCTCTCCGGTGCACAGATCCCCGGGGATACCGAGTTCGATAGCTCGCTGCGCCCGAAGAGCCTGACGGAGTTCATCGGCCAGCCGAAGGTGCGCCAGCAGCTTGAGCTCGTGCTTGGCGGTGCCCGCAGCCGTGGTGTTGCGCCCGACCACGTGCTCCTTGCGGGCCCGCCGGGGCTAGGTAAGACGACGATGGCGATGATCATCGCCCAGGAGCTCGGTTCCTCACTGCGCATGACCTCGGGCCCGGCACTCGAGCGGGCAGGGGACCTGGCTGCCATGTTGTCGAACCTCATGGAGGGCGACGTGCTCTTCATCGACGAGATCCACCGCATGGCGCGCCCCGCCGAAGAGATGCTCTACATGGCGATGGAGGACTTCCGCATCGACGTCATCGTCGGTAAGGGGCCCGGAGCAACGTCGATCCCCATCGAGATTGCCCCATTCACCCTCGTTGGCGCGACGACCCGGGCAGGCATGCTCACAGGTCCCCTCCGTGACCGCTTCGGTTTCACTGCTCAGATGGAGTTTTACGACACTCCCGAGCTCACCCGGGTGGTCACCCGCGCCGCAGGGATCCTCGGCGTAGAAATCGATCACGACGCTGCCACCGAGATCGCCTCCCGATCGCGGGGCACGCCGCGTATCGCCAACCGGCTCCTCCGTCGCGTGCGAGATTATGCCGACGTGCAGGCCGATGGCCAGATCACCGTGGACATCGCCCGGCAGGCGCTCGTGGTCTTCGATGTCGATGAAATGGGGCTCGACCGTCTCGACAACGGGGTTCTGGAGGCCCTCGTGCGTGGTCATGGGGGTGGGCCGGTGGGAGTGAACACGCTTGCTCTGGCGGTTGGGGAGGAGCCCTCGACGGTTGAGGAGGTCTGCGAACCATTCCTCGTGCGCGCAGGCATGGTGGCCCGCACGCCGCGGGGGAGGGTTGCTACCGCGGCAGCATGGCGCCACGTCGGCCTGGAGCCACCGGAGAACGCACCTGGCATGTAGCGCCGCGTGGAGAACAGCGCCGACGGGACCGCGCCTAGCGCGCCCCGCGCATCGAAGCACCGCGCGTCGGGTCCCCAGGCGTCGAGTCTCCGAGGTGGGAACGGTAGCGGCTACGTGCAAAAACCTAAGAATGTGAGACACTGAAAACTATGAATTCTTTGATCCTCATCCTGATCGTCGTCGTATTCATCGCCTTGCCGCTGGTGCAGATCCGCAAGCAGAACCAGCGGATGAAGCAGATTCGCGAATTCCAGGACTCCCTCCAGCCGGGGATGGTCGTCCAGATGACCTCGGGCATCCAGGGGCGTGTGGCGCACGTGGGTGACACCTCGATTGACCTGGAGATCAGCCCTGCGGTGGTGACCACCTGGGACCGCGCCGCCGTCCTGCAGGCCGTGAACTCCGTGGAGCCTGGCTCGCAGCAGGAAGAGCAGCTCAGCAACCGTCCGGATGACCAGGCCGAGACGGTGGACAGTGACGTCCAGAACACGGATTTCGACGTCGACGGTGGTACCAGCGCCGACGGCGAGTCCCGCAACTAGGCGTCGGTGCGCGACCCGCTGGACGCGCACGCACACCCCACACGGACTTGGACATCTGGTGACCGGAGACAGGAATCCGGGTGCCAGATGTTTTGTGTCTCCAGCAGGCACTAAGATATTTTCCCAGCTTTTCATTTAATCCCGATTAACAGCTCAGGAGCCCAACTGTGGCCACAGCGCGAACTCGGCAGCAGAAGCCCACGAAAAAGAAGTGGTTGAAGCGCTCGCTGCTCGTCTTCTTCGTTATTTTCCTCGCCATTTACGGACTTGTCTTTACCACCGGCGATAAGTCCGCTACGCCAAAACTCGGCATCGACCTGCAGGGTGGCACGCGAGTTACCCTCGCCCCGCAAGGGGAGCGGCCGACCGCCGACCAGCTGCAGCAGGCACGTCGCATCCTCGAGTCCCGCGTCAACGGCATGGGTGTCTCCGGCGCCGAGGTCGTCACCGACGGCGATAACCTCGTGATCACCGTCCCGGGGGAGGACGCCAGCGAGGCCCGCGCCCTGGGGCAGACCTCCCAGCTGCTGTTCCGCCCGAACTCCCAGCCACAGCCGACGACCCCGAAGTTCGCCGAGGTCTACAAGGACATGGCCAACCGCTGGGTTGAGGCGGGCATCGTGGAGAAGAAGGCCACCCAGGAGAAGATGAACGATCTCCTCAAGGCCATGAAGGAGCAGAATGCTCCAGGGCTGCCGGACAAGCTGACGGTTTCCGCCAAGGAGCCAGCGGAGCCGAAGAACTCCGTCGAGGAGCAGAAGCGACGTGACAAGCAGGTTCAGATCCTGCTGAAGGACCGCCAGTCCGAGGACCCGGATACGCAGTCCGCAGCAGCGGGGCTGCTCGACTGCTCCGGACCTGATCCGCTCTCCGGTGCCGACGATCCTGCCAAGCCGCTGGTGACCTGTTCGCCGCAGGGGCCGATGGTGCTGGGGCCTGCTCCGGTGCTGATCGGTGATGAGAACAAGGACAAGCCCCGCCGCTTGACCGGTGACATGATCGATACGAATTCCACCATCACCGGTGGTTTCGACGCTCAGTCCGCACAGATGGCCATCACGTTCCGTTTCAAGACCGGCAAGGACACCCCGGGTGGCGAGACCTGGTACAAGCTCGGCCAGGACATGATGAACCAGCAGGTCGCCATCACTCTGGATTCCCAGGTCATCTCCGCCCCGCAAATTCAGGGCGCAACTCCGCCAGGCGAGGTTTCCCAGATCACGGGCCAGTTCACCGAGAAGGAAGCCCAAGACCTCGCCAACAACCTGCGCTACGGTGCGCTGCCGCTGAGCTTCGTCGGCGAGAACGGCGAGCCGGGTGGTACCGCGACGACGATCTCGCCCACCATGGGTGAGGCTTCCCTGCGCGCTGGGTTGATCGCCGGGCTCGTTGGACTCGTGCTCGCCTCCCTCTACGCGCTCTGGTACTACCGCGGACTCGGCCTGATCGCCATCGTCTCGCTGGTGGCCAGCGTGGCGACGGTCTTCGGTCTCCTCGTTCTGCTGGGTCGCTGGATCGGTTACAGCCTGGACCTGGCCGGCATTGCGGGCCTAATCATCGGTATCGGCACCACCGCCGACTCCTTCGTGGTCTACTTCGAGCGCATCAAGGACGAGATCCTCGGTGGTTCGACCTTCCGTTCCGCCGTGCCTCGCGCGTGGGATCGGGCTCGCGGGACGATCGTCACCGGTAACTTCGTGTCGCTTATTGCAGCGGTGATCCTGTACTTCCTCGCCATCGGCGACGTCAAGGGCTTCGCATTCACCTTGGGGCTCACCACCGTCGTCGACGTCCTGGTGGCCTTCCTGCTGACCGCGCCTCTGACGATCATGTTGTCCCGCAAGCCTTTCAGCGCCAACCGCAAGGTCAACGGTCTGGGCCCGGCATTCCGCCTTGCGGAGTCCCGCGGCTACTCGCCGACCCGACCACAGTTCGCTGCTGCCACGGCGGACGTTAAAACGACGAGTGGCTCCACAGAGAGCAGCTCGACCGAGGAGGAGACCCGATGAGCAGCACGGACACCGCCATGAGCAGCGTGAACACTGCGCAGCAGAAGGAACAGGACAAGGGCTCCTGGTTGAGCCAGATGTACAACGGCACCGGCAACTTCCCCTTCGTGGCGAAGCGGCGCCTCTCGTACCAGATTCTCATTGCCATCTTCGTCGTGTGCATCGCGACAATCGGCTTCCGGGGCTTTAACCTCGGCATCGATTTCGAGGGCGGTACGCGCATCAGCATGCCGCCGACCGCAAGCGTCCAGCAGGATGACGTTGAGCGCGTTTTCACCGAGGCCACGGGAGTAGAACCCAATGCGGTTCAGACCGTCGGTTCGGGAGACTCGCAGGTCATCGAGATCAACTCCGAGCGGCTCACCGAAGAACAGATCCGCCAGGCCCGGACCGCGCTCTTCGAAGAGTTCAAGCCCGTGAATGCTCAGGGGCAGCCCTCCGAGGACGCCGTGAATGACTCCACGGTTTCCGAGTCCTGGGGCTCGTCCATCACCGAGCGCATGCTGCTCGCACTCGGCGTTTTCGTTCTCGCCGTCTTCGCCTACATCGGGCTGCGTATGGAGCGCGACATGGCGATCTCCGCGATCATCGGTGTGATCATCGACCTCACCATCGTCTCGGGGCTGTACGCCCTCCTGGGACTCGACGTCTCTCCGGCGACGGTCATCGGTCTGTTGACGATCCTGGCCTATTCGCTCTATGACACTGTCGTCGTGTTCGACAAGGTGCAGGAGAACACTGCGGGGCTATTCGACTCGAACCGCGCGACATATGGGGAGCAGGTCAACCTCGCGATCAACCAGACGGTGATGCGCTCCATCAACACCTCGATTTTCTCGCTGGTGCCGATCGCTGCGCTGCTGGTTATCGCCGTGTGGCTCATGGGCGTAGGCACCCTCAAGGACCTCGCGCTCGTGCAGTTCATCGGCGTGATCTGCGGTACCTTCAACTCCATCTTCTTCGCTGCCCCCATGCTGGTGAGCCTGAAGATGCGCCAGAAGAAGTACCAAGAGCACGACGAGCAGGTTCGCAAGGCTCGCGAACGGGCAGCTGCTGGCGAAGAACCGGCTGACGACGCCGAGGATGCGCCCCGCGCCGGAACCCGCACCGTCGTGAGCCCGAACGCTGGGCTTCGCGCGCAGCGCGAACAGCAGCCGGATGCCGCAGGCCCGGATACCAGCGGGGTATCCTGGCGACCTGGAATGTAGCTGGCGAAAGCTCAAAGACTCGGGGGAGATCCCGGGGAGCGTTCGCATGGCGGTGAACCCCGGCGGACGCTCAAGGAGGTGTGAAGTGTTCAAGCATCGCGGATTCCGCGCGGGAATAGCGACCCTGGCCGTTGGCGCTCTGCTGGCCGGCTGCGGTAGCGATGGCGGCGGGCTGGGTCGTGCCGAACCACAGTTCGGCTACCAGCTTCCGACCACCCCGGTCACCACCAACGCGGGGTCGGCTGTCGGGGTGGCTACTGATGCGGCAAAACTTTCTGCCCGCCTGTACCCAGGTGCCTTCCTCGCTGGACCGGAGGGCCAAATGCTGCCCAACCGGGATCTGGTCGAGGTCACTCCGAGCGAGAAGCACCAGGAAGTCGTCGACTACAAGATCAACCCGAAGGCAAAATACTCCGATGGGCATAAGGTAGTGTGCGATGACTTCCAGCTGACAAAACTGGCCAGCGAGCGTGCCGATCTTTTCGCCTCCGATTTGCCGATCTATCACCAGGTCGCCGAACTCTACTGCGCCCCGGGGGCCGACCGCTTCCGGGTGGTGTTCAAACCGGGGTTCGGCCAGCGGTACCGCGAACTTTTCAGCGCGGGAACCGTACT
Organism: Corynebacterium sp. MSK039; assembly: GCF_030232315.1. NCBI lineage: Bacteria > Bacillati > Actinomycetota > Actinomycetes > Mycobacteriales > Corynebacteriaceae > Corynebacterium > Corynebacterium sp. MSK039. The sequence continues at coordinate 178,922 of NZ_JASPJL010000001.1, read as the reverse complement.
TCCTGCCCACAGCGTCACCAAGCGGGCCGAGGTGGAATCAGTCACCGCAGCCACCGAGTCTGGGGTGGAGGACTTGGCTCGCCTCGGCAAGGCGTGGCAAGAGCTCTTCGATATCACCAAGACGGACCCCGCCTCCGTCCCGACATTCGGCCCATACCGCATCACCGAGAAGGGGGAGCAAGGCCAGTTGGTGCTCCGGGAGAACCCGGAATGGGCCGGGGATAGCCCCGCGCAGGTGCCGATCTACGTATGGGGCCCGGGAGCAGACCTGCCGAAGCTCGCCGAGGACCACCAGATTTCGGTGCTCGATGCGCCCGTAAAGACGGATTTCGCCGCCGCCGGCATCGCGTCCGAGAAGTTCTCGATTAGCCGCCAGCCCAGCGACCGTCTGGATACCCTCAGCCTCGCGGACACCGGAATCTTTGCCGACGAAGGCGCCCGGCACGCCTTCAGCGCCTGCATCGACCGCAAGGCCCTCGTGAAGACCGTGTCGGAGTTCTCCCGCAATCGTGTGACAGCCACCGGTTTGCGTGTTGTGCAGCCATCTGCGCCGACTCACCCCCGGTTGCGCGCACTGTCCGGGGCCCACATGAACCGGGATATCCAGGCGGCGAAGGGGGCTCTCGAGGGAGCTACCGTGCGCATCGGCTACCTGAAGGAACGCGAGCGCTACGCCAAGCAGGTTGAGAGCATCAAGAGCAGCTGCGCGGAGGCCGGGATCACCGTAGAAGAGGTGCCTCTTGCCGCCGCGAATTATGGAACCTTGGGGGAGGACTACGACGCGTTGCTGTCGACCCTCAGCGGTTTCGGCCGCAATGGGCTCAGCAAGGCCAACCAGGCATCGCTGCTGCCGGAGCTTCTCCGCGCGGAAAAGGAACTGCAGCAAGCGATGTGGACGATTCCGCTGACCACCGAGCCGCGGGCCATCGCAACCCTGAAAAATGTGGACAATGTCGTGGATAACCCGGGCAATGTGGGGCTCAGCTGGAACATGGACCGGTGGGTCGAGCTAGACCACATCCCCGAAACCAACAGCCCCACGGACACCCCCACCAAGAAGTCTTAAAGGATTAGTCGACAACCATGACCCAGGCATCAGAGTTCATCCTCTCCGACCCGAGCGCGATTGAGCGTCAGGAGTATGCCCAGAAGCTGCTCGCGGATCACATTCGGCTCGTGCCAGGATTCCCCGCCGAGGGCATTGTTTTCGAGGACCTCACGCCGGCGCTCGCCGACGCGGAGGCTTTCCGAGCTGTCGTTTGCTCCTTGGCTGACGCTGCCCGGGAGATGGAACCAGACCTGATCGCTGGTCTCGATGCGCGCGGCTTCTTGCTCGGCAGCGCCGTGGCTTACGAGCTGGGCCTCGGCATCCTCGCGGTGCGCAAGGGCGGAAAACTGCCGCCGCCGGTTCACCAGGCCAACTATCAGCTGGAGTACGGCACCGCCACGCTCGAGATCCCAGCCGACGGCTTGGATTTGCGGGGCCGCCGGGTACTGCTGCTCGACGACGTCCTGGCGACCGGGGGCACCCTCCAGGCCGCTCGTAGCTTGCTTGACAAAGCTGGTGCGACGGTCTGTGGCCTTGGGGTAGTACTTGAGGTACAAGCGCTGGACGGTCGACAGCGCTTCCCTGATATCCCGTTGTATGTCGTAGGAACCGATCATGAGTAACGAAAAGGGTTCGCTGTGGATGGCGGCGCGCATTGCGCGCACCCTGACGGGGACCGCCCGCCCGAAGGTGAACCCTGTGCTGGCACCACTCATCGTGGTGCACCGGAAGTTCCATCCGAAGGCGAACCTCGAGGTTCTCAACCGGGCGTATGACACTGCGGAGCGACTGCACGACGGCGTGATGCGCAAGTCGGGGGAGCCGTACATTACCCACCCGCTCGCCGTGGCGACCATCGCTGCGGAGATCGGCATGGACACCACCACGCTGGTGGCAGCACTCCTGCACGACACCGTCGAGGACACCGACTATTCACTCGAGGAACTCACCGCTGATTTCGGTGAGGAGGTTGCGCGCCTCGTGGACGGTGTCACCAAGCTGGACAAGGTGGCGCTCGGTTCCGCAGCGGAGGCCGAGACCGTCCGAAAGATGATCGTGGCGATGTCGCACGATCCCCGCGTGCTGGTCATCAAGGTCTGCGACCGGCTGCACAACATGCGGACCATGCGCTTCTTGCCGCCGGAGAAGCAGGCGAAGAAGGCTCGCGAAACACTGGAGGTCATCGCACCACTGGCGCACCGGCTGGGGATGGCGACCGTCAAGTGGGAGCTGGAGGACCTCGCCTTTGCGATCCTGTATCCGCGCAAGTACGAGGAGATCGTCCGCATCGTCGCGGACCGAGCCCCCAAGCGCGACCAGTACATCGCCCGCGTCAAGGATGAAATCGAGTCCGCGATGCAGGACACCGGCATCAACGCCGAGGTCGTGGGCAGGCCGAAGCACTACTGGTCGATCTACCAGAAGATGATCGTCCGCGGCCGCGATTTTGACGAGATTTTCGACCTGGTGGGAATCCGAATCCTGGTGGAAACCGTCCGCGACTGCTACGCCGCCGTCGGCGCGGTCCACGCCTTGTACCAGCCCATGCCCGGCCGTTTTAAGGACTACATCAGCTCGCCGCGCTTCGGCGTTTACAAGTCCCTGCACACCACCGTGCTTGGCCCGGACGCGAAGCCGCTGGAGATCCAGATCCGCACTCTGGAGATGCACCGCAACGCCGAATACGGCATTGCCGCGCACTGGCGCTACAAGGAGACCCGAGGCACCCACAGTGGAACCAGCGAGGACCTGGACCAGATGGCGTGGATGCGCCAACTGTTGGACTGGCAGAAGGAGGCGGCGGATCCGAACGAGTTCCTGGATTCGCTGCGCTACGACCTCTCCACCGACGAGATCTTTGTGTTCACCCCGAAGGGGGATGCCATTACGCTTCCCGCGGGTGCCACCCCCGTGGACTTCGCCTACTCCGTGCACACCGAGGTCGGGCACCGCTGCATCGGCGCGAAGGTCAATGGACGTTTGGTTGCGCTGGAAAGCAAGCTGCAGACCGGCGACAAGGTAGAGATCTTTACCTCCAAGGACCAGTCGGCAGGACCCAGTAAGGACTGGCTGAACTTCGTCGTTGTGCCCCGAGCCAGGGCCCGCATCAAGCAGTGGTTTGCCAAGGAGCGCCGCGGTGAGGCTGTCGAGGTCGGACGTGACGCGCTCGCCGCGGAGGTGCAGCGTAATGGCGTGCCGGTGCAGCGCCTGTTCACCCCCGAGTCAGTCCGTGCCCTGGCAGCCGACCTGGGGTACGACGACGTCGACGCCCTGTACGCTGCCATCGGCCGCCACGAGGTCACCGCCGGGCACGTCGTCAACCAGCTTATGGACCAGCTCGCTGGCGAGGACGATGCGCCCCCGATGCTGCCCAACGAGGTGCCCGTCCACCCGGCAAGCCGGATCGCGAACACCCCGCAGGAGGGCCGTGGCGACGGCTCCGGCATCCTCGTGCAGGGGGAGGCGGACTTCTCCGCGAAGCTGGCGAAGTGCTGCACCCCGGTGCCGGGCGATGCGATCTTCGGCTTCATCACCAAGGGTGGCGGAGTCTCAGTGCACCGCACAGACTGCACCAACGCTCCGAAGCTGCACCAGGACCAGGAGCGAATCATCGAGGTGGGCTGGGCGCAGAGTTTCCAGAACGCCGTGTTCCTCGTGACGATCCAGATCGAAGGCCTGGATCGCAACGGCCTGCTCTCCGAGGTCACCCGCGTGGTTAGCGAGCAGAAGGTGCCGATCATCGCGACGAGCTCGCGCACCTCGGAGGATCGGGTGGCGATGATCCGTTTCACCTTCGAGGTCTCCGATACCAAGCAGCTGGGTTACCTGATGGGGCAGCTGCGCAACATCGAGGGCGTGTTCGACGTCTACCGAGTCACCACCGGCGGCTAGGACCCAGCCAACCCCCGTCGGGGCAGGATCAACGACGAAGCCCGGGCACCCATGCGGGGTACCCGGGCTTTGCGCAGCCGGAGTAGGGATCTAGCTGACGGTGGCCTTTTCGATCTTGACCTCATCAGCCGGCTTGCCGTCGCCCTCTGGGGCGGCGTCGTAGATCTTGTCCAGGGTGGCCAGGCCCTCGTCGCTGATCTTGCCGAAGACGTTGTACGCCGGTGGCAGCGTGGTGTCCTTCGTGACGAGGAAGAACTGGGAGCCATTGGTGTCCGGGCCGGAGTTAGCCATTGCCAGGGTGCCGCGCGGGTAGGTCAGCGGGGACTGGCTCTCGCCCTCGGCCACACCGTTGAGTGGGAATTCGTCGCCGAACTTGTAGCCCGGTCCGCCCGTGCCCTTGCCGGTCGGGTCGCCGCACTGCAGGATGCCCATCTGATCGGACTTCACGTGGCGGTGGCAGACCGTGTTATCGAAGTAGTTCTGCTTGGCCAGCGACTCGAAGCTGTTCACCGAGCACGGGGAGGTGCCGCGGTCCAGCTCGATGGGGATCTCGCCGGCGGTGGTCTTCAGGTTCACCTTGACCAGGCCATCGGTCGGGATGTTCTCGGTGCTCGGCTTATCGACCTGCTTGGCCGCGCCGCCCTCATCCTCGTACTCGCAGCTGACCTGCTTCGGGTAGGCCGTCATCGGGCCGTCTGGCAGCGGCGGGTACTGCTGCTCGTCCTGAGCCTGGGTTTCGGTCTGATCCTCGGAGTCATCGGAGCCCGTGTAGGTGCTGGCGAAGTAGATGCCGCCCACGATCGCGGCCAGGACCACGACGGTGGTCACCATCACGCCGAGCGGCGCGAGCTTAGCCTTGCGCTCGCGGCCTTTAATCGCCTTGTCGAGGTTATCCAGCGCCTCGTCGCGGCGCTGCGCGTTGGGCATCTTGCGCCCAGTGTTCTCACTCACGTGTTGAACCGGTGCCTTTCTTCCTGCGTGATCATCTTCAGCGTGATCATGGACGATTCGCGCAGAGCCTGGCTGTGGGGCCGCGGGCCTGCGTAACCTTTCCCATTATGCCCTAAGAAAACAATTTTCTGACACGATGGGGGCATGAAGAACTCCGAGAACACTGGTGCAGGGGTGCCCGCACCCACCTTCGAGCTGCTGGGCTTTCCGGCGGGCGCCTTTCAGACCAATTGCTACGTGCTGATCAATGCGGACGAATCCGCAGCACGCGACGAGCAGGGGCGCAGGCCCGCCACAGTGGTGGATCCAGGACACGGCGCCCACGAGGTGATCAGTGGTGCCGCGAGCGAGCACAACTTCTATGTGGAGTCGATCGTGCTGACCCATGGCCACATCGACCACATGCGCGATGCCGCGGAGTTCGGGGTGCCGGTCCACGTCCACGAATATGACCGTTCGATGCTCGAGAACCCGGGCATGTACACCAACGTCCTCGACTTTGCACGCATCTTCGACACGGAGAACATGCGGGTCCCGGAGGATATCCGGAACCTCGGCGATGAGATCAGCATCGGTGGTCAAACCTTTACCGTCCACCACATGCCGGGGCATTCCCCCGGATCCGTCATGTTCCGCATCCCGGGGCTGATCTTGGGCGGGGACGTCCTCTTCAACGGCGGCGTGGGACGGACGGACCTGCCTGGTTCGGACCCAGCTGATATGACGCTCTCCCTTAAGCGTCTGTCCGCCGAGTTCGATGACGACGACGTCGTCCTGCCCGGTCACGGTCCGCAGACAACGATCGGTCAAGAGAAGAAGACCAACCCCTTCTTGCACGAGGTGGGGTAGTGCTACGCCCGTGGCGGGCCAGCCACTAAGATCTGGTGGCGTGACTAACTCAGGTGAAAAGAAGTTCCAGCCGCTGCACGCCCCGAAGGGCATTCCGGACTACGTGCCGCCGCAGTCCAGTGAATTCCTGGCGGTGCGCACCGCGTTTCTCGACGCCGCCCACAACGCCGGTTACGAGCACATCGAGCTGCCCGTGTTCGAGGACACCTCGCTGTTCGCCCGCGGTGTGGGGGAGTCCACCGATGTGGTGAGCAAGGAAATGTATACCTTCGCTGACCGGGGTGGTCGCTCGGTGACGCTGCGCCCGGAGGGCACCGCTGGCGTGATGCGTGCGGTGATTCAGCACAATCTGGACCGGGGGCAGCTGCCAGCCAAGCTGGCCTACCACGGTCCGTTTTTCCGCTACGAGCGCCCGCAAGCCGGCCGTTTCCGCCAGCTCCAGCAGGTCGGCGTGGAGGCCATCGGGGTGGACGACCCGGCGCTGGATGCCGAGGTCATCGCCCTGGCAGACCGCTGCTTCCGCTCCATCGGGCTGGACGGCTTCCGCCTCGAGCTGACGAGCCTGGGGGATAGCACCGATCGCCCGGCATATCGCGCGAAGCTCCAGGAGTTCCTGGCCACGCTGCCGCTGGATGAGGAGACCCAGCGTCGCGCGGAGCTCAACCCCCTGCGAGTGCTGGACGATAAGCGCCCGCAGATGCAGGAGATGCTGCAAGACGCGCCGCTGATGAAGGACCACCTCTCCGATTCCTCCCGTGAGCACTTCGAAACCGTCACCGGCCTGCTGGAGGACATGGGAGTGGCGTACACGATCAACCCGCGCATGGTCCGCGGGCTGGATTACTACACCAAGACCTGCTTCGAGTTCGTCCACGACGGCCTCGGGGCTCAGTCCGGGATCGGCGGTGGCGGTCGCTACGACGGCCTGATGGCCCAGCTCGGCGGCCAGGACCTCTCCGGCATCGGCTTCGGCCTCGGCGTGGACCGAGCCCTGCTGGCGCTCGAAGCGGAGGGCAAGACCGCGTCGACCGGTCGCCGCGTGGACGTGTTCGGCATCCCGATGGGCGATGCCGCGAAGCGCTACATGGTTGGCCTGATCAACGAGCTGCGAGCGGCGGGCGTTGCGGCGGACATGGCCTACGGCAATCGTGGGCTCAAGGGGGCGATGAAGGCAGCCAACCGGGCGAACGCTCAGCTCGCCGTCGTCATCGGCGACCAGGAGCTCGAGGCCGGCACCGTGGCAGTGAAGGACCTGCAGCTCGGGGAGCAGCACGACGTCGCAGTGGCGGACCTGACCACCCACATCCGTCAGCAGCTGGCGTAGTCCTCGGATCACCACGCGGGACTTTCGGCCAAAAAGAACGGCACTGCGCTTTCTCGCACAGTGCCGTTTTCGTTGCCGTGGGTTCTTCGGCCGCCCGGAGCGAAGCGCTACTGGAGGGCCTTAGCCGATGGCGTGCGCCCAAGCTGATGGCGCTTAGCGGCGGAAGTTGGCCTCGCAGCTGGCCATTGTTCCTCCCTGGTAGCCGCGCAGGAATGCGTCCACGCGTTGCTGGGAGGAGCCGTGAGTCCACTTCTCCGGGTTGACCGAGCGACCGGCGGACTTCTGAATGGCATCATCGCCGATGGACTGGGCAGTCTTCACGGCCTGATCCACCTGGTCCTGCGTGATCGGGTCGAGCATGGCGTCCGGCCCCTTATCTGCCTGGCTAGCCCACAGGCCCGCGTAGCAGTCGGCCTGCAGCTCCATCTTCACGGCGTTGGAGTCCTCACCCGGGTTGTTGTAATCGGAGAGACCGAGGTTGCCCTCGAGGTGTTGAATGTGGTGGCCGAACTCGTGGGCGACAACATACATCTGGGCGAACGGGCCATCGGAGCCACCCATCTGCCGCAGCTGCTTAAAGAATGGCGTCGCGAAGTAGGCGGTCTCATCGCCCGGGCAGTAGAACGGTCCGGACTGGGAGGCATCAGCCGCCCCGCAGGCGGTGTTTAGCTGACCAGAGCCGATGAAGAGCCCCGGCTTGGTGTACTCAATATTCGCCTCCTGGGGGAGCGCCTCGCCCCAGAAGTCGTCCAGAACCGTCGCGGTGGCCTGAATGCGGCAGTCGTCGTGCTCGTTGGCGTCCTCGTACGTCTTGCAGTGCGCGAGCGCATCCGAGTCGGTCTGCGGGCCCTGCACATTGTTGGCACCGCCGCCGCCAATGCCTGGGATTCCGCCGCCGCTGTTGAGGAAGAAGATCACCAAGCCGGCGATGATGATGCCGGGCAGCCCGAAACGAGCGCCCACCTGACTCACCAACATGTTGATGAGGAAGTTGCCGCCGCCACGGTTTCCGCCGCCGAAGTTGGAGCCCCCGGAATTGCCGCCACCTTGGGCGCGGCCGGAGGAGTCGCCTAGATTTTGATTGAAGGTCACGCCCTAAAGTTTGCCACACTTGTTGATGGACTAAGCTGAAGGGTTGAATTCGACACCTTTTTCAAAGATTGAAAGCATCGGAAGGATAAGCGACGTGCTGCGAACCCATCTAGCAGGCGAACTTCGCCCAGGAGACATCGACTCGGAGGTCACCCTCACCGGCTGGGTAGGCCGTCGCCGAGACCACGGTGGCGTGATCTTCATCGACCTGCGCGACCGTTCCGGCGTCGCACAGGTCGTGTTCCGCGAGTCCGAGGTCGCCGAGCGCGCCCACGCGCTGCGCAGCGAGTACTGTGTCCGCGTTCGCGGTCGCGTGGAGGCCCGTCCGGAGGGTTCCGAGAACCCGAACCTGCCGTCCGGCGCCGTCGAGGTCAACGTCAGCGAGCTCGAGGTACTCAACGAGTCCGCCGCGCTGCCGTTCCAGATCGACGACCCGTCCTCCGCCGGCGAGGTCGGCGAGGAGACCCGCCTGAAGTACCGTTACCTGGATCTGCGCCGCGCCTCCCAGGGCGACGCACTCCGCTTGCGCTCCAAGGCCAACGCTGCGGCTCGCAAGGTTCTCGAGCGCCACGATTTCACGGAGATCGAGACCCCGACGCTGACCCGTTCCACCCCGGAGGGCGCACGTGACTTCCTGGTTCCGGCACGCCTGAAGCCAGGCACCTTCTACGCTCTGCCGCAGTCCCCGCAGCTGTTCAAGCAGCTGCTCATGGTCGCCGGCATGGAGCGGTACTACCAGATTGCCCGCTGCTACCGGGACGAGGACTTCCGCGCCGACCGCCAGCCGGAGTTCACCCAGCTGGACGTCGAGATGAGCTTCGTCGACCAGGAGGACGTCATCGCCCTGGCCGAGGAGATCCTCACCGAGGTGTGGTCCACCGCCGGTTACGATGTCCAGACCCCGTTCCCGCGCATGACCTACGCCGACGCGATGCGCCTCTACGGCTCCGATAAGCCGGATCTGCGCTTCGACATCCAGATCACTGAGTGCACCGAGTTCTTCAAGGACACGACCTTCCGCGTGTTCCAGAACGAGTACGTCGGTGCCGTCGTCATGGATGGTGGGGCCAGCCAGCCACGCCGCCAGCTCGACGCCTGGCAGGAGTGGGCCAAGCAGCGCGGTGCGAAGGGCCTGGCCTACATCCTGGTGGGCGAGGACGGCGAGCTGTCCGGTCCAGTCGCGAAGAACATCACCGACGACGAGCGCGCTGGTATTGCCGACCACGTCGGTGCGAAGCCGGGCGACTGCATCTTCTTCGCAGCCGGCGACACCAAGTCTTCCCGCGGCCTGCTGGGCGCGGCACGCGGCGAGATCGCCCAGAAGCTGGGGCTCATCGACGACAACAAGTGGGCCTTCACCTGGGTCGTTGACGCGCCGATGTTCGAGCCTGCAGCAGATGCCCGCGCAGAGGGCGACGTGGCTCTCGGCAACTCCGCATGGACTGCCGTGCACCACGCATTCACCTCCCCGAAGCCGGAGTTCCTGGACTCCTTCGACCAGGATCCGGGTTCCGCGCTGGCCTACGCCTACGACATCGTCTGCAACGGCAACGAGATCGGTGGCGGCTCCATTCGTATCCACCAGCGGGACGTCCAGGAACGAGTGTTCCAGGTCATGGGAATCTCCCAGGAGGAGGCCCGCGAGAAGTTCGGCTTCCTGCTCGACGCCTTTGCCTTCGGCGCTCCGCCACACGGCGGCATCGCGTTCGGCTGGGACCGAATCGTCAGCCTGCTGGGCGGCTTCGACTCCATCCGCGATGTCATCGCCTTCCCGAAGTCCGGCGGCGGTGTCGACCCACTGACGGATGCACCGAGCGAGATCACCCCGGAGCAGCGTAAGGAATCCGGCATCGACGCGAAGCCGAAGAAGGCCGCAGAGGCGCAGGCCGGCGCAGCCAAGACCAGCTCCAAGTAGCGCGAAAAGATAAAAAGACCAGCTGGGTGGCACATGGTGCCGGTCCGTTGGCAATGAGGATGAGTAAACAGGTGTCCGAACACAATCCAGCCCTCTCCGTGGCGGCAGTAGGCGAGTCCGCGCAGCGAGTCCTCGCCGCCCGCTTCGGCGGATCGCCGGAACTGAGCAGCCCGGAGAACCTCGGAGGAAACGGATCCTCCCTGGTCCTGCGCGCTCGGGTCGGGCACAATGACTTCCTCCAGGAACGCACGGTGGTGGTCAAACAGCTACCACCTGAGGCCTCGGGCGAAGATCACTCATCCCTCGGGGACCCGGAGGCCAACCGGTCACGCGGTAGCAGGAGAATCTCCTTCGACCGCACCGGGCTTTTCCGCGAGCTCGTGGCTTATCAGTTCACAAACACCCTGGCTGAGGAATCACGGCCAGGCCCCTTGCTGCTGGCGTATGACATCGAGGAACGCCTCCTGATCCTCTCGGACCTTGGTGAAGGCCAGAATTTCGCTGAGGTGCTCACTCAATTGCCGGCCAAGGATCGCCGCACCGCACTGCGGAAGCTGGGGCGGTCACTCGGTCGCATGCACGTAGCTACCGCAGGTAAAGAGGAGTCCTATGACACCCTCTTCCGCCGCCAGTGCCAGAAGCATGGCTACGACTTTGAGGATGTCGCCGACCAGCAGCCGAAGATTGAGGACACCATCGCGCTCGGACTGGAGCTGATGGAGGGCAACTCAATCGCCATGCACCCGGAGGTCACCCGGTTGGCGAACCTGTCGGCGAAGCGACAGTCGGATGCCACCGCTCGTGCCTTCACTCCGTTCGACCTCATGCCGGATAACATCGTCTTAGCGCAGCGCGTGTTCTTCCTCGACTACGAGTGGGCAGGGTTCCGCGATATTGCCTTCGACGTCGCGTGTGTCATGGCCGGTTTCCCACAGGACCTGACGACCCCGGCCCTGAACGATCAGGAGACCGCCGAGTTCCTCGATGCCTGGCGCGCAGAGGTCGTGCACTACTGGCCGGAGTTCCGGGACGACGCCTACTTCAACGAGGTCCTGGTGGCCTCGCTGGTCGCGTGGGCCTTCTTCTCTCTGGCGCTCCTGTATTACGGTTCCGATAAGGTTAATGACCTGCGCGAATTCGATATCGAGGTCGATGACTTGAAGAAGCTGACGACCGCACAGCTCATCGATCTCGCGACCACCGTGGACGCCGTCTTGCGCTTCACGGCGGGGCTGGGCGAGGAGCGTTTCGCACCCGTCATTGAGCTTGCAGAAAATCTCCTGGTGGCGCTGGCCCCGCTGGGCGCGCACCCGCAGCGACGCGAGGACTAGGCGCGACATGGAGGACCTGTTCACCCAGGCCGAACCCAGCCAGTCTGGGACCAGTGCAGCGGAGGCGGAAGCATACTTTCACCCGGGTTCGCATGCGCCGCTGGCAGTCCGCATGCGGCCGCGAAGCCTGGCTGAGGTGGTGGGGCAGGACCACGTGCTGGGGCCGGGGACCCCGCTGCAGCGGCTCATTGACGGGCGCGGCGACTCCTCCGTCATCCTGTTCGGGCCACCCGGCACGGGCAAAACCACCATCGCATCGCTGATCTCGGCGGCATCCGGGCGCCACTTTGTCGCTCTGTCTGCCCTGAATTCCGGGGTCAAGGAGGTCCGGGCTGTCATCGAGGACGCCCGTCGTCGACTGCTCCACGGGGAGCGCACCGTGCTCTTCATCGACGAGGTGCACCGTTTCTCCAAAACCCAGCAGGACGCCTTGCTCGCGGCGGTGGAGAACCGCACGGTGCTGTTGGTGGCCGCCACGACCGAGAACCCGAGCTTCTCCGTGGTCTCGCCGCTGCTCAGCCGCTCGCTGCTTGTCCAGCTGAAGTCTCTGGACGAAGAAGGCATCAAATCCGTGCTGCGTCGCGCCATCGCCGATGAGCGGGGCTTGGCCGACCAGGTGCAGATCGCTGACGACGCCCTGAACCAGCTCGCCGCGGTCTCCGGCGGGGATGCTCGACGCAGCCTGACGTACCTCGAGGCCGTCGCCGAGGACGTCCTGCAACAACAGCAGGACGGTGACGAGGCTCCCACGATCACGGTCGCCGACGTCACCCGCTCCACGAATAAGGCAGTGGCTCGCTACGACCGCGACGGCGACCAGCACTACGACGTCACGAGCGCATTCATCAAGTCCATGCGTGGCTCCGACCCGGATGCCGCGCTGCATTACCTTGCGCGGATGCTCGAAGGAGGGGAGGACCCCCGGTTCATCTCCCGGCGTTTAGTCATCGTCGCCTCTGAGGACATCGGAACCGCGGATCCTACTGCCCTGCAGGTCGCAGTCGCGGCGCACCAGGCGGTGAGCTTCATCGGTATGCCGGAGGCCCGCATCACGCTGGCCCATGCCACCGTCCACATGGCCACCGCCCCGAAGAGCAACGCCGCCTACGTTGGCATCAACGAGGCCATCGCCGACATCCGGGCGGGCAAGGGGGCGATCGTTCCAGCCCACCTGCGCGACGGACACTACAGCGGCGCGAAGGCCCTCGGAAACGCTACCGGCTACCAGTACCCGCACGATGATCCCCGGGGCGTGCTGCGCCAGCAGTACCTGCCGGATGACCTGGTCGAAGCGGAGTACTACCGGCCCACCACTCACGGCCACGAGCGTACGATCCACAGTCGCCTGGACACGCTGCGGGGTATTGTGCGTGGGTCGCGCCCGGGCAAGTAGAATGCCATCTGTAGTTTTAGCTTTCCCCGCGGCACGCAACCCGCAGGAGGCGGTCGGCCCCACTCAGGCCGCCAAGACAACCCGAGACAGATTGAGGTAGCACAACCGTGCAGACGCATGAGATTCGCCAGCGCTTCACCGACCATTTCGTGAAAAGCGGTCACACCGAGGTGCCCAGCGCGTCGTTGATCCTCGACGACCCGAACCTGCTCTTCGTCAACGCGGGTATGGTCCCCTTCAAGCCCTACTTCCTGGGGCAGGAGACCCCGCCGTTCGGCACCGCCACCTCCATCCAGAAGTGCGTGCGCACCCTCGATATCGACGAGGTCGGCATCACCACCCGCCACAACACCTTCTTCCAGATGGCCGGCAATTTCTCCTTCGGCCAGTACTTCAAGGAAGGCGCGATTAAGAACGCGTGGACGCTGCTGACCAATTCCGTTGACGACGGTGGCCTGGGAATGGACCCGGACCGCCTCTGGGTCACCGTCTACGAGGACGACGACGAGGCCGCGCAGCTGTGGCACGACCTTGTCGGTCTACCCACCGAGCGCATCCAGCGCCTCGGGATGGAGGATAACTACTGGCACATGGGCGTGCCCGGACCGTGTGGGCCGTGCTCCGAGATTTACTACGACCGTGGCCCGGCTTATGGTGCGGACGGTGGCCCGGCAGTGGACGATAGCCGATTCATCGAGATCTGGAACCTCGTGTTCATGGAGTTCGAGCGCGGCGAAACCAAGCCCGACGGCAGCTTCGACATCGTGGGCAACCTGCCGAAGAAGAACATCGATACCGGCATGGGCGTGGAGCGCCTCGCATTCCTGCTGCAGGGCGTGGATAACGTCTACGAGACCGACCTGCTGCGCCCGGTGATCGACACCGCAGAGAAGCTGACCGGCACTCGCTACGGCTCGGAGGATAAGGGCGATATCCGCTTCCGTGTCATCGCCGACCACAGCCGTACCGCGCTGATGCTCATCCTCGACGGCGTGACCCCAGGCAACGAGGGGCGTGGCTACATCCTGCGTCGCCTGATCCGCCGCATCATTCGCTCCGCCCGACTGCTGGGGGCTCAGGGGCCTGTCATCGAGCAGCTCCTGGACACCGTCCGCGAGGCGATGACCCCGTCCTACCCGGAGATCGCGGAGAACTGGGAGCGCATCCGCTCCGTGGGCGTGATCGAGGAGAAGGCCTTCCTGAAGACCCTCGAGTCCGGTTCCCAGCTTTTCGAGCAGTTCCTCACGGAGGCCCGCAACAGCGGCGCCACGGTGGTACCGGGCGAGGTTGCCTTCTCGCTGCACGACACCCACGGCTTCCCGATCGACCTGACCCGCGAGATGGCCGAGGAGGCCTCGCTGACGGTCGACGAGGAGGGCTTCCACGAGCTGATGGCCGAGCAGAAGGCTCGCGCCAAGGCTGATAACGCCGCCAAGAAGCACGTCCACGCGGACCTGAGCGTCTACCGCGCATTCATCGATTCCCACCCGACCCACTTCACCGGCTACGAGAACACGGTGGACGAGGGCAAGGTTCTGGGCCTGGTCGTCGACGGCCAGCTCGCCGACCGCGCGTCCGCCGGCCAGCACGCCCAGGTCATCCTGGATCAGACCCCGTTCTACGCTGAGTCGGGTGGCCAGATGGCCGACCGTGGCGACCTCCGCGGCCCAGGTGGCCTGGCTAAGGTCGTGGACGTCCAGAAGATCGCCAAGAAGGTCTGGGCGCACCAGATCGAGGTCACCGAGGGAGAGCTCGCCATCGGAGAGCTCCTCGAGGCCCGCGTCGACCAGAAGTGGCGCCACCAGGCCCGCCAGGCGCACTCCGGTACCCACCTGATCCACGCCGCGCTGCGCGAGGTGCTGGGACCGACAGCCGTGCAGGCCGGTTCCATGAACAAGCCCGGCTACCTGCGCTTCGACTTCTCCTACGGGGATCAGCTGACCGAGAAGCAGCTGCAGCAGATCGAGGAGATCGCGAACTCCGCGGTGGACACTGACTACCAGGTCAATACCATCGAGACCTCCCTGGAGGAGGCCAAGGCGATGGGTGCGATGGCGCTGTTCGGCGAGAACTACGGCAACCAGGTTCGTGTCGTCGAGATTGGCGGACCATTCTCCATGGAGCTGTGCGGCGGTATCCACGTGGACCACTCCTCCCAGATTGGCCCGATCAGCGTGCTCGGTGAGTCCTCCGTGGGCTCCGGCGTGCGCCGCATCGAGGCCTACACCGGAATGGATTCCTTCCGCCACCTCGCTGCCGACCGTTCCCTCGTCGCGAACCTCGCAGCGAATTTTAAGGCCACCAGCGAGGAGATCCCGGAGCGCATCGACGCGCTGACCGCCAAGCTCAAGGCCGCAGAGAAGCAGGTCCAGCAGCTGCGTGCCCAGCAGCTGGCAGCCCAGGTCGGCAGCATCGTGGACAGCGCCGCAGATGTATCCGGTGTGAAGGTGCTGACCCAGAACCTCGGGGAGGGCCTGGGTGCGAAGGACCTGCGTTCGGTGGCGCAGGACGCCATCGCCCGCTTCAACTCCGAGGCGGCGGTCGTGCTCTTCACTGCCCAGGACGGCGAAAAGGTTCCGTTCGTCGCCGCGGCCAACCCGCAGGCTGTCGAGCGTGGGCTGAAGGCCGGCGACCTGGTGAAGGCATTCGGCGCCGAGGTTGGTGGCCGCGGTGGCGGTAAGCCAGCCCTGGCGCAGGGCTCCGGTTCCGATGCTTCCGGTGTCGACGCCGGCCTGGCCGCCGTGCAGCGCCTCGTGAACGAGACCCTGAGCTAGTTCCGCGAGGTCGATCGCCGATGGCATCCGATTTTTCCCGCGAGGAGATTTCGCCAGATCGTCCCGACCCGGAGACCGACCCGGGGCGGGGACGGCGGCTGGCTCTCGATGTCGGCAGTGTGCGGATCGGCGTTGCGCTGAGCGACCCGGATGGCATCCTGGCCTCTCCACTGGAGACGGTCGCCGCCGCCGTCGACGGCTCCGATGTGTCGCGCGTCGTGGAACTGATCGAGGAGAACTTCGTCGTGGAGGTCGTCGTCGGTCTTCCGGTGGCGCTGCGCGGCAACCACACCGCGAGCACCGCGGCAGCCCTCGACTTTTACGAGGACCTGGCCGAAGAGCTGCCCGACCTCCCGATACGGCTCGTCGACGAACGCATGTCCACCATGGCAGCCACCCAGGCCTTTCATGCCTCCGGGGTGAGCGCCAAGAAGGGTCGGAAGCGGATTGACCAAGCCGCGGCGGTGCACATTCTCCAGGGGTGGCTTGACGCCCGTCGGCGCGTCATCTCGTAATCGAATTGTGATCATGGAATAATGTCCGATGATCGATCCACGATCATCGGATGCATCGCTGTCCTATGGCGATGCTTCGCGTTGCCTTCACGCTTCGAGCGTGGCCGCGCGTTCCGTAGCACCTGAGATCCGAAAGGCATAGTTGCATGACCCTGAAGCGGAGTATGCAACCGAAGTACCGGCGCCGCCGTCAACTGGCAGTCGCGCTGGCTTTGGCGCTCACCCTGCTGTTGGTGGGCATCTCCGGGTACGTCTGGTACCAGCGGTCCGTCGTCGGCCAGCGCGACTACGAGGGTGCGGGCAATGGAACGGTCGTGATGGTCAAGGTCGGCGAGGGGGACAGCCTGTCTTCCATCGCCCCGACATTGGTGGAGAAGAAGATTGTTGGCTCCCGGCGGGCGCTGATGCGCGAGGCCGAAGCCCGTGACGCCAGCCTGCAGACCGGTTACTATCCGCTTCAGGAAAAAATGTCGGCCTCGGCCGCGCTGGACGCGCTGACAGACGACGCTAACCGCCGCGGCGTCGTCGACATCCCGACCGGCCTGCCGCTGGAGGACGTCACCGTCGTGGGCGGGAAGACGCGCGAGGGGATTTACTCGCTGATCTCCGCCCAGACCTGCTCGAGCGAGGATGAGTGCATCTCCTCCGATACGCTGCGCGAAGCCGTGGTCAGCTCCACCCCGGAAGAGTTGGAGGTGCCGCAGTGGGCGAAGGGGGCGGTGGCCGACCGCGCCGATGATCCGCGCCGCATCGAGGGGCTGATCTCCCCGGGCGTGCACCTTTTCGACCCGACCTCGACCCCGCAGGAGATCATGCGCGAGCTGATCAGCAACTCTGCGGCGGAATACGAGGCGACGGGGCTGCTCAAGGCTGCTGAGGCTGTGGGCCTAACCCCATATGAGATGATCACCGCGGCCTCCCTGGTGGAGCGCGAGGCACCTGCCGGGGACTTCGACAAGGTTGCTCGCGTGATCCTCAACCGACTCAAGGAAGACCAGCGTCTGGAGTTCGACTCCACGGTGAACTACGACGTCGACGAGCAGGAGGTCGCCACGACGGATAGCGACCGCGCTCGCCGCACCCCGTGGAATACTTATGCGAAGAAGGGGCTGCCGGAGACCCCTATCGCCTCCCCGGGTATTCAGGCGCTGCAGGCGATGGAGCACCCCGCTGAGGGCGATTGGCTCTACTTCGTCACCATCAACAAGGATGGCGAGACCGTGTTCAACCGGGACTTCGATGCCCACGAGGCCGCGATCGAGAAGGCGCGCGCCAACGGCGTGCTGGACTCGGCCCGCTAAGCAATAAGCCAGGAGGAAGAGGAAGCCGATGTCGGAAAGCCAGGATGCCCAGTTGTCTACCGGCGGTGACCCTCAGCCCACTGCGGACTCGGCAGGTGCGAGTGTGCTCAGTCCGGAAGAATTTTTTGCGCTAAGCGGCCCCCGCTGCGCGGTCCTGGGCAGCCCGGTGTCGCATTCGCTGTCCCCGGTGATCCACAAGGCTGGCTACCGGGCCATGGGCCTGGACCTGGATTACTACCGGGTGGAGGCGCCGGAGGCCCGGGACATCCGGGTGATCGTTCAGGCGCAGGATCCGGACATCCGCGGATTGTCCGTCACTATGCCGGGCAAGGGCGCAGCACTCGAGCTGGCGGGGCTGGCGACGAAGCGGGCCGAGGACATCGGCTCCGCCAACACGCTGGTGCCGCAGGAGGATGGCCGCTGGCTCGCGGATAACACCGACGTCGACGGTCTCACCGCCTGCCTGAACGCGGTGGCAGCCGAGCTCACCGAGCGCGATCCGGAACGAGGCGCACCATTCGCCGGGCAGACGGCCGTCATTGTCGGTAACGGTGGCACCGCCCGCCCCGCCGTTGCTGCCGCAGCGGCTGCCGGATTCTCCGAGATTAACGTGGTCGCCCGTTCGGAGCGTGCGCTGAACCTGCAGGCGCTCACCGAGTCGCTGGGCATGGAGTTTTCCTGGACCCGGTTCGATGCCCCGGAGCTGGGCCACGTGTGTGGCCAGGCTGCAGCGCTGATTTCGACGGTCCCGGAGGACGTCGCTGCGGAGTACGTGGATGAGTTCTGTCGCGCTGAGTCTGTCATCGACGTGATCTACGATCCTTATCCGACCGCGCTGTTGGCTCAGGCCAAGCAGCAGGGGCTGCCAGTCTCCGATGGTCTGCAGATGCTCGCTGGCCAGGCGGAGGAGCAGTTCCGGCTGTTCACCGGCCAGCAGGCTCCCGAGGGACTATTCTTGGCCGAACTGCACCAGCACCTGGCGCTGGACTAAGCCGGAGCCTTATCTTCTCAGCGCAGGCGGGGAAAGAGATTCCTGCGTGGGGACGCAGGGGGCTCTTTGGGGCAGGGGAGAAGACTGTAGGGGAGCAAGATTAAGGGGGGAGCCATCGGTGATGTGCGCTGTGCTTGCCACGCTTGGCGTGGCTGTGGCCTACCTGGGGGTCGTAGATTGGCGGCATCGTCGCATCCCCAACGCCGTGGTGCTCCCCAGCATCCTCTCTGCTGTTGTCGCGGCGTGTGTCTGGCAGCCTTCAGCACTCGTCGGTGGCGCGGTGTGGTGGCTATTGTTCAGTTTCTTCCACCAACGCTCTGTAAAGAATCTCCGCGAGGGGAGCGGAGCTCCTGGCCAGTACTTCGGTGGCGGGGACGCCAAGTTTGCGGCGGCGTGCGGCATCCTTGCTGCCTGGCACGGATTGGGGTGGGTGTTGCTCGCCATCGGCACTTCCGGCGTGCTCACGACCGGCGGGATACTGATCCAGGATCGGGCCAGAAAGGCTCCACCCCATCGGCCCGTCGCCATGGGACCGGCAATGGTTCTGGGTACGCTGCTGGCCTTCGCAGTGTCCTTATAATTGTTCGATAGCTCACATAGTAGACTTGTCGGCATGCTTCGATGGACTACTGCTGGTGAATCCCATGGCCAGGCGCTGATTGCGCTGGTGGAAAACCTCCCCGCTGGGCTGAGCGTGACTCGCGAGGACGTCGCGGAACAGCTCGCCCGCCGTCGCCTCGGCTATGGTCGCGGCGCCCGGATGAAGTTTGAGGCGGACGAGCTGACCTTCGTCTCTGGCGTCCGACACGGCAAGACCCTCGGCAGCCCGGTGGCCGTCATGATTGGCAACACCGAGTGGCCGAAGTGGACCACCATCATGTCCGCCGACCCGGTTGATCTGGAGGACCCGGAGGTGGCCAAGGCGATGGCCTCCGGTCGCGGGGCGAAACTCACCCGCCCGCGCCCGGGTCACGCGGACTTCGCCGGCATGCTGAAGTACGACCACGACGATGCCCGCCCGATCCTGGAGCGTGCCTCCGCCCGCGAGACCGCTGCCCGCGTCGCCGCCGCCACCTTCGCCCGCGCCCTGCTGCGCGAGGTACTGGGAGTGGAGGTCTTCAGCCACGTCGTCTCGATCGGTCGTAGCGAGCCCTATACCGGACCCACCCCGAGTTTCTCCGACTTGGAAGCTATCGACGCCTCCCCGGTGCGTGCCTTCGATAAGGCCTCGGAGGACGCGATGGTCGAGGAGATCAAGGCGGCCAAGAAGAGCGGCGACACCCTCGGCGGCATCGTGGAGGTCGTGGTCAAGGGCCTGCCGATCGGCTTGGGCTCCCACACGTCCGGTGACGCTCGTCTCGACGCCCAGTTGGCTTCCGCCGTCATGGGGATCCAGGCCATCAAGGGGGTCGAGATCGGCGACGGCTTCGAGGAGGCCCGTCGCCGCGGCTCCGAAGCCCACGACGAGATGGTTCGCGAGGACGGGGAGATCACCCGACTGAGCAACCGCGCTGGCGGGATCGAGGGCGGCATGACCAACGGTGAGGACGTCATCGTCCGCGCCGCGATGAAGCCGATCAGCACGGTCCCGCGCGCCCTGCGCACCGTCGACATCGCCACCGGAGAGGCCGCGACCGGCATCCACCAGCGCTCCGACGTCGTCGCCGTCCCCGCAGCAGGAGTCGTCGCCGAGGCGATGGTCGCCCTCGTGCTGGCTCGGGCCACCGTTGAGAAGTTCGGGGGCGATTCCCTCGCCGAGATGAAGCGCAACGTGGCCGCTTATCAGCAGCAGGTCGCCGAGCGGCTGGATTTCTAACCAACCCGCGGACAAGGAGGCTTCGCGAAAGATGACTCGACCAGGGCAATCCACACCGGTCAACGCGCAGCACACGGCACCTGGGCAGCGCCCCAAGGTTGTGCTCGCTGGGTTGCCGGGCGCGGGTAAATCCACGATGGGCCGGCGCATCGGGCATGCCCTCCACCTGCCCGTCATCGATACCGATGAGCTCATCGCCGAACGCTTCAACAAGCCCTGCGGCGACGTGCTGCGGGAGCTCGGCGAGGAGAAATTCCGTGCTGCTGAGGAGGAAGCCGTCGCTCAGGCACTGCAGACCAATGCGGTGGTGTCCCTGGGCGGGGGAGCTGTGAAGAGCGCGAAGACCCGCGAGGCCCTCATGAACCACCAAGTCGTCTACCTCTATGTAGACGTCGCTGAGGGCGTGCGCCGTACCTCCGGGAACAAAACCCGCCCGCTGCTGGACGTCCCCAACCCTGAAGAGGTCTATCAGCGGCTCTACGACGAGCGCCACGAGCTCTATGAAGAGGTCGCGAGCTTCCGCATCCGCTCCGGCAACCACGACCCGCAGCGGACAGTGACCGCCATCCTGCAGTACCTCGAAGACGCGGAACAGGTCTAGGCGACCTCACCGGGCCGTTCACCCGCGGCACTGCCACCACGGCCGACCACCAAACCACCACAGCTATAGAGAAAGAACGTGACAGCGTGACAACGCCTTACTCCGCGCAGCAGCCCACCCCAACGCGCATCGATGTGCGCACCGCTTCGCCGTACCCGGTCCTCATCAGCCGCGGCATCGAGACGATGATCCCGCCGATGCTCGAGGCCACCGAGGGCGCCAGCACCTTCCTGATCATCCACCAGCCGGCCCTGGCTGAGCGCGCAGCCCACGTCGCGAAGTTGCTGGAGGCCGAGGGCAGGGTCGCCGAGCTGTTGGAGATCTCCGACGCAGAGGACGGCAAGACCATTGCATCAGCCGAGCGTTGCTGGGATCGCTGCGCAGATGCCGGGCTGACGCGTCAGGACTGCATCGTCTCCGTGGGCGGTGGCGCTGCCACCGACCTCGCCGGGTTCATCGCCGCCACCTGGATGCGCGGTATCCGCGTGGCACACGTCCCGACCTCCTTGCTTGGGATGGTCGACGCCGCGGTGGGCGGCAAGACGGGGATCAACACTACCCGGGGTAAGAACCTCGTCGGTGCTTTCCACGAACCGGCCGCAGTCCTCATCGACCTGGACACCCTCAAGGATCTGCCACGCGAGGAGCTGATCGCTGGCTCCGCGGAGATCATCAAGGCAGGTTTCATCCGTGACGAGCGCATCATCGAGATCTACGAGGAGGACCCGGTCGAGGCGCTGAACCCCGCCGGTGATGTACTCCCGGAACTGATCGAGCGGGCGATCAAGGTCAAGGCAGAGGTGGTGGCCCAGGACCTCAAGGAGTCCTATATCCGGGAGATCCTCAACTACGGGCACACCTTCTGCCACGCGGTCGAGCAGCAGGAGAACTACCGCTGGCGTCACGGTCAGGCCGTGGGCGTGGGCATGATGTTCGAGGCTGAGCTGGCCAAGGCCGCCGGTCTCATCGACCAGGAACTCGTGGACCGGCACCGGAACATCCTGCGCAGCGTTGGGTTGGCGACGACCTATCAGCACTCCGATTTCGACACCCTCATTGAGGTTATGGGGCGGGATAAGAAGAATAAGCAGGGCAAGATTCGCTTCGTCGTCCTCGAGGGACTGGCGAAACCGACCCGGCTCGAGTCCTCGAGCAGGGAACACCTGGACGCAGCGTGGGAGGCGATTTCGCAGTGACCGCACAGGAACAGCAGCTGACGGTGAGCGTGCTCAACGGCCCGAACCTCAACCGGCTGGGCAAGCGCCAGCCGGAGGTCTACGGGGCGACGACGCTAGCCGACGTTGAGGCCCTGATCGCCGATGAGGCGGCACGCCTGGGTGTGGCGGTGGAGTTCTTCCAGAGCAACAACGAAGGCGAGATGCTGGACCGCATCCATGCGGCAGCTGACCAGGGGCATGCGGTGATCATCAACCCGGGTGGCTGGACGCACACTTCTGTGGCGCTGCGCGACGCTCTCGCGGAGGTCGCCGACGGGCAGGGCTTCGTGGAGGTCCACATCTCCAACGTCCACGCCCGCGAGCCCTTCCGCCACCACAGCTACCTCAGCCCCATTGCCCGCGGCGTGATCGCTGGCTTGGGGATCGAGGGATACCTGGCGGCTCTGCGTTACCTCGCGCAGAGCTAGCACCGCCGACGTCTTTGAGGGCGGGGTCGGGCTCAACGCTCCGCGCAATGACCCGCGCCCGCGAGTGTGGACGCCCAGGGGAGTAGCGTGGGGGTGATTGAACCCAGCATGGGGGAAACAACGATCGAAGGAGAGCGCGAATGACCCAGACTCAGCGATACGCCGAGCGCCGCAACAAGCTTGCCGCACGCCTACAGGAGCGCGACCTGCCGGGCCTTCTGGTCACTGACCTGAAGAACGTTCGCTACCTCACCGGTTTCAGTGGCTCCAATGCGGTGTACCTGCAGCGGCCGGACGGCCGGGGCGTGCTCGGCACCGATGGCCGATACGCCACCCAGGTGGAGATCGAGACCGGCCAGCCAGAGGATGTCGAGCTCCTCATCGACAATAAGCTGCTCGAGAAAGTCCCGGAGCGGGCTCAGGTCACCGGCTTTGCCGTGGAGTCCAGCCTGAGCATCGGCGAAGCGAAGAAGCTTGCCGCGGACGGGCCGCTGCCGGAGGTGGCGGCCGGCATCGTCGAGGAGCTTCGCTTGGTCAAGGACAGCGCGGAGATCGCCGCCCTCGAGGCAGCCGGGGAGCTCGCGGATTCGGTGTGGCAGGAATTCCTCGACGAGGGCGGAATCCGCGAGGGCCGCACTGAAATCGAGGCCGCAGCGGACCTGGAGTACCGCCTGCGCAAGGCCGGTGCCGAAGCACTGAGCTTCGATACCATCCTGGCGTCGGGAGTCAACGCCACCAAGCCGCACGCCGGTGTCTCCCGCGACCCGATCGTGCCCGGTCTGGTCACCGTCGATTTCGGCATCTACCTGGACGGCTACGCCTCCGACCAGACACGCACCGTCTGCGTGGGGGAGCCGGACGAGCTCTCCGCCACCCTCTACGACGTCGTCCTGCGCTCGCAGCGGGCTGGTGCCGCGGCCGTCGCCCCGGGAACCGCTCTGTTCGATATCGATAAGACCTGCCGGGACATCATCACCGATGCTGGCTACGGCGAGTACTTCGTGCACTCGACGGGCCACGGCGTGGGCCTGGACGTCCACGAAGCGCCGTCGGCGAACTCCCGGGTCGACCGATCAGTAACGCTTGCTGAGGGGATGACGCTGACCGTGGAGCCAGGGATCTACATCCCGGGCAAGACCGGTCTGCGCATCGAAAACACCTACGTGGTCACGGCCGACGGGGCGAAGAGCTGCAACGCCTCCAGCACTGATCTGCGCATCGTTTAAGGTGTTAGAATAAGTCGAACGAGAACGCCCGAGACCTCGGGCGTCGACGTGCGCGCAAAAAAATCTCAACGAGAATAGAGGAGCCTGAACTAGTGGCAACCACTGCAGATTTCAAAAACGGTATGGTCCTGATGATCGACGGCAAGCTGCAACAGATCGTGGAGTTCCAGCACGTCAAGCCAGGTAAGGGCCCGGCGTTTGTGCGTACGAAGCTCAAGGACGTCGTCTCCGGCAAGACCGTGGACAAGACCTTCAACGCAGGTGTGAAGGTCGAGCAGGCCACCGTCGACCGCCGCGACATGACCTACCTGTACAACGACGGCTCCGCCTACGTCCTCATGGACGACAAGACCTTCGACCAGGTCGAGCTGCAGCCGGAGCTCATGGGTGACGGCGCGAAGTTCCTGCTGGAGAACTCCCGCGTCAACGTTTCCTTCCACGACGGCCAGGCGCTGTTCGCTGAGCTGCCGGCCAACGTTGACCTCAAGATCGAGCACACCGATCCGGGCCTGCAGGGCGACCGCTCCACCGGTGGCTCCAAGCCAGCCACCCTGGAGACCGGTGCCGAGATCCAGGTGCCGCTGTTCATCGAGACCGGCAACGTCGTCAAGGTGGACACCCGCACCGGCGAGTACCTGTCCCGCGTCACCCAGTAACACCCCAGGAGCCTGATACTTCCTCATGGTTGAACCACAGTCGCCGTCGCCATCCTCGCGCCCCGAAAGCCAGAACCCGCAGTCTGCGGGGGAGGGCAAAGGCTCGAAGGATGAGCGTTCGGCTGCGCGTTTCAAGCGGCGTGGTGCGCGCTACAAGGCCCGCCGCCGTGCCGTGGACATCCTCTTCGAGGCGGAGTTCCGCGACATCGACCCGGTCGACATCATGGAAGAGCGCGCGGAGCTAGCTAAGGATCAGGAAAACCAGATCAAGCCGATCCCGGAGTACACCTCCCAGATCGTGCCCGGCGTGGCAAGTAACCTCGACGCGATCGACGACGCCATCGCCGTGCACCTCACCAGCGATTGGACCCTGGATCGCATCCCCGCCGTGGACCGCGCGGTCATGCGCGTGGCGGCGTGGGAACTGATGTTTAACCCGGACGTTCCGCACCGCGTTGCCCTGTCCGAGGGGATCGAACTTGCCAGCGAGTACTCCCACGTCAAGGCCCCGGACTACGTCAACGCTGTGCTCGACGGCGTGGCCACAGACGCAGACGCCGCGATGGCTGACCGTCTGGCCACCCAGCGCGAGCAGGAACAGTCGGGGTCCGAGGAGGGCTCTGCTCCTGCCCCGGCAGATATCGAGGCGCTGGTTGATTCCGTGATCGCAGACCCCACCGAGCAGGTGGGGGACGGCGCCGCAGAAGAGACCGAAGACGGCCAGGCGGGGGTTGGCGAAGACACCGCCGCTGACGGCCAGAACTCCGTCTAAAAAGCGAGGTTTTTCAGTCGCGGCATCCTGCCGGCGAATGAGTGAATCGCACCCATCTACCCCCGGTTGCCCCGCGCAGCCGGGGGTAATGCTTTGTGCTATCGTTCACATGAAAGGTTTTCTTTCAGAGGCATCCTTTAACAGACCGCACAGAGAGGCGGGAAAGGAGGTCACGATGAATCCGACAGTCGATCAGCACTCCGTGGTTCTGCTGAACCCGGACGATGTCAATCGCACGGTCGCACGCATCGCGCACCAAATCATTGAGAAGACGGCTCTAGACAGCGGATCCGCCCGGCGGGTCGTGGTGTTGGGTATTCCGTCTGGGGGAGTGCCGCTCGCGGAGCGGCTGCAGAAAAAGATCAGCGAATTCAGTGGCGTGGATGTGTTCCAAGGCTCGCTGGATATCACGCTGTACCGGGACGATCTGGGGCGCGGCCCGCACCGTGCTCTCAAGCCCACGATCATCCCGGACGAGGGGATCGACGGCGCAACCGTCATCTTGGTCGACGACGTCCTGTTTTCGGGCCGCACCATCCGCGCCGCGTTGGACGCCCTCCGGGATCTCGGCCGTCCCGATACCGTCCAGCTGGCCGTCCTGATTGACCGCGGTCACCGGCAGCTGCCGATTCGCGCCGATTACGTGGGCAAGAACATTCCGACGGCAGCCTCCGAGGACGTCACCGTCGCTCTCCACGAGCTCGACGGCCGCGACGAGGTCACCCTGACCCGGTCGACCACACCCGCCGACCAGCAACCAGCGAATCAGGGCGGGCAGGTACCGTCCGCCGCAGACAAGGGGCGTGCGTAGTGAAGAACCTGCTCAGCATTTCCGATCTCACTCCGAATGAGATTGTGAGCATCATGGACGAGGCGGACCGCTTCGCCGAGGCGCTGAAGGGCCGCGAGGTCAAGAAGCTGCCCACCCTGCGGGGGCGCACCGTGTTCACGATGTTCTACGAAAACTCCACCCGCACCCGGGCCAGCTTCGAGACGGCGGGGAAGTGGATGAGCGCGGACGTTATCAACATCTCCGCGTCCTCCTCGAGCGTGAAGAAGGGCGAGTCCCTCCGGGACACGGCACTGACGCTGAAGTCCATCGGCGCCGACGCACTGGTCATGCGCCACCCGTCCTCCGGGGCGGCGCAGCACGTTGCCAACTTCATCGGCGATACCGCGGTGATCAACGCCGGAGATGGCTCCAACCAGCACCCCACCCAGGCGCTGCTCGACGCCACGACGCTGCGCCGTCAACGGGGTGATCTGTCGGGGCAGCACGTCGTGATCGTCGGTGATATCCTGCACTCCCGCGTCGCCCGCTCCAACGCGCAGCTGCTCAATGCCCTCGGCGCAGATGTCACCTTCGTCGCACCTCCGACGTTGCTGCCGATCGGGGTGGAGAACTGGGGCGTGCGCGTGAGCCACGATCTTGACGCGGAGCTGCCGAGCGCCGACGCGGTCATGATGCTGCGGGTCCAGGCGGAGCGCATGAACGGTGGTTTCTTCCCCTCGCACCGCGAGTACGCCACCCGATACGGGCTGTCCAAGGCCCGCCACGCCATGTTGAAGCCGGACGCGGTTGTAATGCACCCAGGCCCGATGTTGCGAGGCATGGAGATCAACTACAGCGTCGCGGATGCTCCGAACACCGTCGTGCTCCAGCAGGTCACTGCCGGTGTTCACGTCCGCATGGCGATCCTCTTCCAGCTGCTGATCGGCGGCCACTCGGCCTCCGAGACCGAGACAGACGCTTAAGGCCAGAAAGGATAAGCGATTTTTATGGTCGACAACAAGAACTTTCCCCCGACTGGCCCACTGGCTGCGCACCCGGCGGGTGCCGAGAACGCGGTGCTCCTCAAGGGCGTGCTCATCTACGGTGAAGGGGAGCCGCAGGATGTCCTGCTCTCCGGCGGCGTGATCGCCAAGATCGGCGCGGATCTCTCCGACGAGGCTCCAGCTGAGGCCGAGGTGCTCGACCTTGCCGGCCAGGTGCTCCTGCCGGGCCTGGTGGACATGCATGTTCACCTGCGCGAGCCGGGCCGCGAGGACACCGAGACCATCGCCTCCGGCTCCGCGGCGGCTGCCAAGGGCGGGTTTACCGCCGTGTTCACCATGGCTAATACCTCCCCGGTCATGGACGACCCCGCCATCGCGGAAAGCGTCTGGTACAAGGGCCAGAACACGAACCTCTGCGACGTCCACCCCGTCGGTTCCATCTCCAAGGGACTGGCGGGCAAGGAGCTCACCGAATTCGGCATGATGGCCGATTCCGACGCCAAGGTGCGCATGTTCTCCGACGACGGCAAGTGCGTCGACGACCCGCGCCTGATGCGTCGCGCAATCGAGTACTCGCGTGGCATGGACGTGCTGCTCGCGCAGCACTGCGAGGAGCCCCGCCTGACCGAGGGCGCGGTCGCCCACGAAGGCGAGACTGCCGCCCGCCTGGGCCTTCGTGGTTGGCCACGCGTGGCGGAGGAGTCCATCGTCGCCCGCGACGCCCTCATGGCCCGCGACTACGGCGGTCGGCTCCACATCTGTCACGCCTCCACGGAAGGCACCGTCGAGCTGCTGCGCTGGGCGAAGGGACAGGACATCCCGCTGTCCGCCGAAGTCACCCCGCACCACCTGATCCTCACCGACTCCCGGTTGGAGACCTTCGACGGCGTGAACCGCGTGAACCCGCCGCTGCGTGAGGAGCGGGACACCCTGGCCCTGCGCCAGGCACTCATCGACGGCGTGGTGGACTGCGTGGCCACCGACCACGCCCCGCACTCCTCCGAGGAGAAGTGCTGCGAATTCGACCAGGCTCGTCCGGGCATGCTCGGCCTGGAGACCTCCCTGGCGATCATCGCGGACCTCTTCGTCATCAACGGCGATCAGGACTGGCGCTTCGTCGCCAAGGTGATGTCCGAGCGTCCCGCCGAGATCACCAAGCTGCCGGGCCACGGTCGCCCGATCGCCGAAGGCGAGCCAGCGAACCTGTGCGTGGTGGATACCAACGCTAGCTGGACCGCCGAGGCCAAGCAGATGGCCTCCAAGTCCGAGAACAACCCTTACGAAGGCATGCCCATGCCGGTTCGGGTATCCACGACGATCCTGCGTGGCAAGGTGACATGCCGCGACGGCAACCCTGTGACAACCGACTAGCTGCCCGATAACTCAACAATCGGCGACTGACCTTGAAAGAAAAACTAAGGACTAAAGATATGCAGACTCACACTCCAGCAGCACTGGTTCTCGCAGACGGCACGATCTACCGCGGCTTCGCGATGGGCGCGACCGGCAAGACCCTCGGCGAGGCAGTGTTCACCACCGCCATGACCGGCTACCAGGAGACCCTCACCGACCCCTCCTTCCACCGTCAAATCACGGTGCTCACCGCCCCACAGATCGGTAACACCGGCTGGAACGACGAGGACTCCGAGTCCCGCGACGGCAAGATCTGGGCCGCTGGCCTGGTCATCCGCGACCTCTCCAACACCGTCAGCAACTGGCGAGCCAAGCGCAGCCTCAACGAGGAGCTCGAGGCACAGGGCATCGTCAGCATCTGCGGCGTGGATACCCGCTCCGTCGTACGCCACCTGCGCGAGGAGGGATCCATCGCCGCGGGCATCTTCTCCGGCGACGCCCTCGGCACGGACGAGGAGATGATCGCCCAGGTCAAGGAGCAGCCGTCGATGAGCGGCGCGGACCTGACCGCGGACGTCACCACCGACGAGCCTTATGTCGTCGACGCGGAAGGGGAGCGCAAGTACACCGTCCTCGCCTACGACATGGGCATTAAGACCAACACGCCGCGCGAGTTCGCCAAGCGCGGCATCCGCACCGTCGTCATTCCGGCCGATACCGAGTTCTCCACCCTCGAGGGCTACTTGAGCGAGTACGAGGCCCAGGGCGTGTTCGCCTCCAACGGCCCGGGTGACCCGGCCACCGCCGACCACACGGTGGAGCAGGTCAAGAAGGTGCTCGAGGCCGACATCCCGTTCTTCGGCATCTGCTTCGGCAACCAGCTCTTTGGCCGTGCCCTCGGCCTGGACACCTACAAGCTGAAGTTCGGCCACCGCGGCACCAACGTGCCGGTGAAGGACCTGGAGACTGGCAAGGTCGCGATCACCGCCCAGAACCACGGCTTCGCCCTGGCGGCCCCCGCCGGCGGCCTAGAGAAGGAATTCGACACCCCATTCGGGCCCGCCAAGGTCACCCACATCTGCCTCAACGACGACGTCGTCGAAGGCGTGGCGCTGACCAGCGGACGCGCCTTCTCGGTGCAGTACCACCCGGAGTCCGCCGCCGGCCCGCACGACGCAAACCCCCTGTTCGACCACTTCCTCAACCTGTTGGAGCAGGAGAAGAAGGCCTAAGCCGACGCCTTCTCACAGCACAGAACGCATCCAGCAGCACAACGCCCAACAGAAAGAGAAAACACTCATGCCACGTCGTGAAGACATCAACCACGTCCTCGTCATCGGTTCCGGCCCGATCGTCATCGGTCAGGCCTGCGAGTTCGACTACTCCGGCACCCAGGCCTGCCGAGTGCTCAAGGAAGAGGGCCTCCGCGTCACCCTGATCAACTCCAACCCGGCGACCATCATGACCGACCCGGAGTTCGCCGACCACACCTACATCGAGCCGATTCAGCCGGAGTACATCGAGAAGATCTTCGCCAAGGAAAAGGCAGAGGGGCACCCGATCGACGCCGTGCTGGCCACCCTCGGCGGACAGACCGCGCTGAACGCCGCGATCCAGCTGGACCGCCGCGGCATCCTCGACAAGTACGGCGTCGAGCTCATCGGCGCGGACATCGACGCCATCGAGCGCGGCGAGGACCGCCAGAAGTTCAAGGACATCGTCGAGAAGATCGGTGGATCCTCCGCCCGCTCCCGCGTCTGCCACAACATGGACGAGGTCCACGAGACCGTCGCCGAGCTGGGCTTGCCAGTCGTCGTCCGCCCGTCCTTCACCATGGGCGGCCTTGGCTCCGGCCTGGCCTTCGACTACGAGGACCTGGAGCGCATCGCCGGCGGCGGCCTCGCCGCGTCCCCGGAGGCCAACGTCCTGATCGAGGAGTCCATCCTCGGCTGGAAGGAATTCGAGCTGGAGCTGATGCGCGACGCGAAGGACAACGTGGTCGTCGTCGCCTCCATCGAGAACGTCGACGCCCTGGGCGTCCACACCGGCGACTCCGTCACCGTCGCCCCGTCCATGACCCTGACGGACCGCGAGTTCCAGATCATGCGCGACCAGGGCATCGCCATCCTCCGCGAGGTCGGCGTGGAGACCGGTGGCTGCAACATCCAGTTCGCCATCAACCCCAAGGACGGCCGGATCATCACGATCGAGATGAACCCGCGCGTATCCCGTTCCTCCGCGCTCGCGTCCAAGGCCACTGGCTTCCCGATCGCGAAGCTGGCCGCGAAGCTGGCGATCGGCTATACCCTCGACGAGGTCCGCAACGACATCACCCAGGTCACCCCGGCTGCCTTCGAGCCGACTCTGGACTACGTCATCGTCAAGGCTCCGCGCTTCGCCTTTGAGAAGTTCCCGGGCGCCGACGACACCCTCACGACCACGATGAAGTCCGTCGGTGAGGCCATGTCCATCGGCCGCAACTACATCACCGGCCTGAACAAGGTCATGCGTTCCCTGGAGACCAAGCAGGCGGGCTTCTGGACCGTCCCGGATGAGGACTTTGCGGGCGAGCGTGCCACCGACAAGGCAGCCGTCCTCGAGGACTTGAAGCGCCCGACCGAGGGCCGCCTCTACGACGTCGAGCTCGCCATGCGCCTCGGCGCGACCGTGGACGAGATCTACCAGGCCTCCGGCATCGACCCGTGGTTCCTGCACGAACTCATGGCCCTGGTGGAGTTCCGCCAGCAACTGATCGACGCGCCGGTCCTGGACGTGGATCTCCTGCGTTACGCGAAGTTCCTCGGCCTCTCCGACCGCCAGATCGCCGCCCTGCGTCCGGAGTTCGCAGGTGAGGACGGCGTGCGCTCCCTGCGCTGGTCCCTCGGCATCCACCCGGTCTTCAAGACCGTGGACACCTGCGCCGGCGAGTTCGAGGCGAAGACCCCGTACCACTACAGCTCCTATGAGCTGGACCCGAACGCCGAGTCCGAGGTCGAGCCGCAGAAGGAGAAGGAAAAGGTCATCATTCTGGGCTCCGGCCCGAACCGCATCGGCCAGGGCATTGAGTTCGACTACTCCTGCGTCCACGCGGCCCTCGAGCTCTCCCGCGTTGGCTACGAGACCGTGATGGTCAACTGCAACCCGGAGACCGTTTCCACCGACTATGACACCGCCGATCGCCTGTACTTCGAACCGCTGACCTTCGAGGACGTCATGGAGATCTACCGCGCGGAGTCCGAGTCCGGCACCGTCGCGGGCGTGATCGTCCAGCTCGGTGGCCAGACCCCACTGGGCCTGGCGCAGCGCCTCTCGGACGCGGGTGTGCCGATCGTCGGCACCACCCCGGAGGCCATCAATCTGGCGGAGCACCGCGGCGAGTTCGGCAAGGTCCTGCGCGACGCCGAGCTGCCAGCCCCGGCCTTCGGCACCGCCACCAGCTTCGAGGAGGCCCGTGAGGTCGCCGCACACATCGGTTACCCGGTACTGGTCCGCCCGTCCTACGTCCTCGGTGGCCGAGGCATGGAGATCGTCTACGACGAGGCCAGCCTGCGCGACTACATCTCGCGCGCCACGGAGATCACCGACGAGCACCCGGTCCTGGTCGACCGCTTCCTGGATTCCGCCATCGAGATCGACGTCGACGCCCTCTGCGATGGCGAGGACGTCTACCTCGGCGGCGTGATGGAGCACATCGAGGAGGCCGGTATCCACTCCGGTGACTCCGCCTGTGCGCTGCCACCGATGACGCTGGGGGAGCAGGACATCGAAAAGGTCCGGGAATCCACCCGCAAGCTGGCCCAGGGCATCGGCGTGAAGGGCCTGATGAACGTCCAGTACGCACTGAAGGACGACATCCTCTACGTCATCGAGGCCAACCCGCGCGCCTCCCGCACCGCCCCGTTCGTGTCCAAGGCCACGGGCGTGCAGATGGCCAAGGCCGCCGCGCGCATCATGCTGGGCGCTTCCATCGCCGAGCTCAAGGAGGAAGGCATCCTGCCTTCCGATCGCGACGGTGGCTCGCTGCCGATCGGTCACCCGATTGCCGTCAAGGAGGCAGTGCTGCCGTTCAACCGCTTCCGCAGCTTCGAGGGCAAGGTGCTGGACTCTCTGCTGAGCCCGGAAATGAAGTCCACCGGCGAGGTCATGGGCCTCGACTCGGACTTCGGTACCGCGTTCGCGAAGTCCCAGGAAGGTGCCTACGGCGCGCTGCCGACCAAGGGCAACGTCTTCGTCTCCGTCGCTAACCGCGACAAGCGCACCCTGATCCTCCCGATCCAGCGCCTGGCTTCCTTGGGCTTCAACGTGCTCGCCACCGCGGGCACCGCAAGCATGCTGCGCCGCAATGGCGTGGAGTGCGAGGTCGTCGCGAAGGTCTCCGCCACCAGCGGCGAGGGCGAGAACGCCCGCAACGTCGTGGACTACATCCGCGACGGCGAGATCGACCTGGTCATCAACACCCCGGCCGGTACCGCTGACGCGCGCACCGACGGCTACGAGATCCGCGCGGCCTCTGTGAACAGCGGCGTGCCGTGCGCGACGACCGTTCAGGGCACCGTCGCAGCGGTGCAGGGCATCGAGGCTCTGCTGGACCACGACACCACTGTGACCCCGATTCAGGAAGTGG
Organism: Corynebacterium sp. MSK039; assembly: GCF_030232315.1. Lineage (NCBI taxonomy): Bacteria > Bacillati > Actinomycetota > Actinomycetes > Mycobacteriales > Corynebacteriaceae > Corynebacterium > Corynebacterium sp. MSK039. The sequence continues at coordinate 146,077 of NZ_JASPJL010000001.1, read as the reverse complement.
AGCACTAATGACCACGCCGGTGAGGCAGGCTGCAGACCAGTCTCAGACCTTCGGCGAGCGCTTCCTGGCTCGGGCTGCCGACCTGGGGCCGCTGTGCGTGGGGCTTGACCCGCACGCACACATCCTCGAGCGCTGGGGGTTGAGCTATGACCTGGCCGGGCTGAAAGAATTCACCGATACCGCGGTTGCCGCTTTCCGGGATACCGTCGCCGTCGTCAAGCCACAGGTGGCCTTCTATGAGGCTTTCGGGGCTGCAGGCTTCGAGGTTCTCCAGAACGCGATGGCGGAGCTGCGGGAGGCCGGCGTGCTGGTGATCGCTGACGCCAAGCGAGGCGATATCGGCTCGACCATGGCGGGCTACGCCAGCGCCTGGCTGCGGCCGGGCTCGCCCCTGGAGGCGGACGCGGTGACGGTCTCTCCGTGGCTCGGTGTGGATTCCCTGGCCCCGGTGTTTGAACTGGCAGCCGAGTACAACAAGGGTGCCATCGTGCTCGCGGCGACATCCAACCCGGAGGCCCCGTCTGTGCAGCTGTCCCAGACGCAGTCCGGCGCCACGCTGGCCCAGGCGGTGTGCGACCGCGTGGCCGAACTCAACGCGGGGGACAAGCCCGGCAACGTCGGCGTCGTGGTCGGCGCGACGGTGGAGAATCCACCGGTTCTGGACCAGGTCAACGGCATGATCCTCATGCCCGGCGTCGGGGCCCAGGGCGGCACGATGGCCGATGTGCGGCGTATTTGCGGTGAGGCGGCACGCTTCGCGAGCCCGAATGTCTCCCGCGCTGTCCTGAACGAAGGGCCTGCCGTGGCGGATCTGCAGGCCGCAGCGCGCCGCTTCGCCGCGGAACTTCAGGTGTAGCCTGCAAATTTGGCGAAGGTGAATCCGCGCGTCGCAGTTGCCACCACGGCAAAAGCACCTTAGGATTCACCTTCGTGCTTTGCTTTCTTAAGCAAGTAGCGCCCTGAAAAGGGGTGTTCAAGCCAGCAGCCCGACGCTGATTGGCTAAAATGCAAGACATTCCACAAGATTTTCAAAAACGATTACGTATGGAGGAATCCCGTGGCACTTCCCCAGCTGACCCCGGAGCAGCGTGCAGAGGCCCTGAAGAAGGCAGCCGAGGCACGTAAGGCACGCGCCGAACTTCGCGAGAAACTCAAGCGCGGCGGCACCGATCTGCAGCAGGTCCTGAAGGACGCCGAGACTGACCCGATCCTGGGCAAGATGAAGGTCTCCGCTCTGCTGGTCTCCCTGCCGAAGGTCGGCAAGATCAAGGCCGAGGAGATCATGAACCAGCTCGAGATCGCCCCGACCCGCCGTCTGCGCGGCCTGGGCGACCGTCAGCGTCGCGCTCTGCTGGAGCACTTCGGCTTCGACCCAGAGGCTTAAGCCGTGACGCAGGAATCGGGCCGCGGCCGCGTGGTCGTCCTCGCCGGGCCGTCCGCCGTTGGTAAGTCCACGGTGGTCTCTAAGCTCCGCGAGTCGGTCCCGAACCTCTTCTTCAGCGTATCGATGACGACCCGCGAACCTCGCCCCGGCGAGGTACACGGTCGTGACTATCTCTACGTGACGCGAGACGAGTTCCAGTCCAACATCGACAGCGACCTCATGCTCGAATGGGCTGAGATCCACGGTGGGCTGCAGCTCTCCGGTACGCCCCGCAAGCCGGTGGAGGAGGCCATGGCCGCCCAGCACCCCGTCCTCATTGAGGTGGATCTCGAGGGTGCGCGGAACGTGAAGAAGCTCCTGCCGGAGGCCCACACCGTCTTCCTTGCTCCGCCCTCGTGGGAGGTGCTGGTGGAACGGCTGACCGGCCGTGGCACCGAATCCGACGAGGTCATCCAGCGTCGCCTGGAGACCGCCCGCGGGGAACTGGCCGCTAAGGATGAGTTCGACCACGTCATCGTGAACTCGGATGTGGACGAGGCCGTCGCGGGAATCCGCGACATCCTGGTGCCGGAAGCCTAGGGGACCTCGCCCCAGAGACACCGGCTCCACCCAGCCTGTTACCGCACCCCGCGACCCACCGACGTGGGCGTGGGGTTAGGCGCTTCCAGGCGATTAAGATATAGTTTCCCCTAAGCCGTCGTGGGGATCAGACGCGGCTTAATTAAGCAATCGAAAGAATAGGTGCATTTCGTGGAAAATCAGGACGTCAACTCGAACGAGACGGTTTTCGATCCGCCAGTCGGCATCACCAACCCGCCGATCGACGAGCTCCTGACCAAGGTGTCCTCGAAGTACGCCCTCGCGATCTTCGCAGCTAAGCGCGCGCGTCAGATCAACGACTACTTCCAGAGCATCGACGAAGGTGTCCTGGAGTTCGTTGGCCCGCTGGTGACCCCGGAGATGCACGAGAAGCCACTGTCCATCGCCCTGCGCGAGATTAACGCGGATCTCTTGGAGCACACCGAGGGCTAAGAGGCTATCCTGTCACGTGTGACTGATAACGCTTCGAAGAAGAATACGAGCAAGCCGCTCCGCATCCTGGTGGGTGTTGGGGGCGGCATTGCTGCGTTTAAGGCGGCCCACCTCGTGCGCTATTTCACGGAACGGGGGCACAACGTCCACGTCGTTCCCACCGAATCCGCACTGAACTTCGTGGGTGCTGCCACCTGGGAGGCCCTGTCCGGTAATCCGGTCAGTACGACCGTCTGGGACGACGTCTCCGGGGTCCAGCACGTCCGTCTCGGTCAGGAGGCCGACCTCATCGTGGTCGCCCCGGCCACGGCCGATCTTATGGCGCGGCTCCGTATGGGGCGCGCGGATGACTTGCTCACCGCGAGCTGCCTCGTCGCGACCTGCCCGGTGGTCATTGCCCCGGCGATGCACACCGAGATGTGGGAAAACCCGGCGACGCAGGAGAATGTTGCGACGCTGCGGAGCCGGGGGATCACCGTGCTGGAGCCCGCCCACGGGCGCCTCACCGGCAAGGATAGCGGCCCCGGTCGGCTACCCGAGCCCGATCACATCGCGGCACTGGCGCTGGCGGCCCACTCCCAGCCGGGAATCTTCGACCAGGACTTGGTCGGCACCCGCGTGGTTGTCACCGCCGGCGGCACGCACGAGGATCTCGACCCGGTGCGGTTTCTTGGTAACGCCTCCTCGGGCCGTCAGGGCTACGCGCTGGCGGACATCGCCGCCCAACGTGGCGCCGACGTTCACCTCATCGCGGGGCATACCGAGGATCTGCCGACGCCTTCCGGCGCGCGGGTGACTCGGATCAACAGCGCTCTGGAGCTGAAGGACGCGACCGAGCAGGCCGCTCGGGAAGCGGATGTCGTCATCATGGCGGCGGCGGTGGCGGACTACCGTCCCGCCCAGCAGGCTGAGTCGAAGCTCAAGAAGGGCGGAGAGGATCAGCTGGAGGTCATCGAACTGGTAGAAAACCCAGACATCCTGGCGGGGCTTGTCGAGCTGCGCCGGGCAGGGGAGCTGCCGAAGGATCTGCGCATCGTGGGTTTCGCAGCGGAGACCGGTGACGCGGAATCTACCCCTCTCGAGCACGCGCAGCGGAAGTTTCTCCGCAAGGGCTGCGACCTGCTGATGGCGAACGCTGTCGGCCGCGGTAAGGTCTTCGGTCAGGAGGACTCCGCGGGCTGGCTGATCGCTAATCCGTCCGGCTCCGATGATCCGGAGACGCTGGATGTCCGTGAAGTCCCGGCAGGGCATAAGCTCGAGGTAGCCGGAGCGATTCTTGACGCTTTGCCACGAACCGCCGATCGCTAGCGTGCATTTCTAGACCGCTTGGTCTATTATTGATGAATTAGTTCACCGTCTAGGTCGTCGCCCGCCACCCGCCACCGACGGGCCGCACCAACAATACGAACGATAGAAGCGAGATAACTAGTGTCTAAGCGCCTATTTACCAGCGAATCCGTCACCGAGGGTCACCCGGATAAGATCTGTGACGCGATCTCCGATACGATCCTCGACGCCATGCTCGCCGAGGATCCGCAGGCCCGCGTCGCTGTGGAGACCGTGGTCACCACCGGCCTCGTCCACATTGTCGGTGAGGTCCGCACCTCGGGCTACGTTGAGATCCCGCAGCTGGTGCGCGATACCCTCAAGGAGATCGGCTTTACCTCTTCCGACATGGGCTTCGACGGCACCACCTGCGGCGTGTCCGTGTCCATTGGTGCGCAGTCGCCAGAGATCGGAGCCGGCGTGGATACCTCCCACGAGGTCCGCGGTTCCTCCTCTACCGACGAGGACGACCGCCAGGGTGCGGGCGACCAGGGGCTGATGTTCGGCTACGCGACGAACGAGACCCCGGAGTACATGCCGCTGCCCATCTCCGTCGCCCACCGCCTTTCCCGTCGCCTGACTGAGGTGCGCAAGGAGGGCATCGTCACCGGCCTTCGCCCGGACGGCAAGACCCAGGTCACCTTCGAATACGACGAGGCCGGCACCCCGGTGCGCCTGGATACCGTCGTCATCTCCACGCAGCACGACCCGGAGCGCACCCAGGATGAGCTGCGGGAGCTCCTGTCCGAGCATGTGGTGGACCACGTGCTCTCTGACGAGAGCCTCAAGCCCTTCGTGACCGAGGACCTGGAACTGTTGGTTAACCCCTCCGGTTCCTTCATCCTGGGCGGCCCTGCCGGTGACGCCGGCCTGACCGGTCGCAAGATCATCGTTGACACCTACGGCGGCATGGCTCGCCACGGTGGCGGCGCGTTCTCCGGCAAGGACCCGTCGAAGGTGGACCGTTCTGCTGCCTATGCGACCCGTTGGGTGGCAAAGAACATCGTGGCTGCTGGCCTGGCCGACCGCGCCGAGGTGCAGGTGGCCTACGCGATCGGCGTGGCCCGCCCCGTCGGCCTCTACGTGGAAACCTTCGGCACCGAGAAGGCACCGGTGGAGGACATCCAGCGCGCTGTCGCCGAGGTCTTCGATCTGCGCCCGGCATCGATCCTGCGCGAGCTGGATCTGCTCCGCCCGATCTACGCCCAGACGGCTGCTTATGGTCACTTCGGTCGCAATGACCTCGACCTGCCGTGGGAGCGCCTGGACAAGGTTGAGGAGCTCAAGAAGGCTGTCGGCAGCAACTAACGGCAGCTCTCGGGGCATTCTCCCAGCGCCCCGTGAAGGCGTGTCTGCACCGTCGGCTAGCCTGTAGCTCATGAACACGACCGCACAGCCAGCCGCAGCCAACCCCGGTGATAGGGAACTGCTCGCTGCCCGTGCGGGGCGCGGGCCTCGCCGGATCGCGCGGGTATTGCCGCTGGTCGGGGTGCCACATCTCGACCGCCTCTTCGACTATGAGGTTCCCGCCGAGATGGACGCCGACGCTCAGGCCGGCGTGCGAGTCCGTATCCGGTTCAACGGGCGCCTCGTGGACGGTTTCATCATCGAACGACGCTCGAGCAGCGACCACTCGGGAAAGCTGCGCCCGTTGGAGCGCGTTATCAGCCCGATTCGGCTGCTGCCGGAGCACATGTGGCGGCTGGTGAATCAGCTCGCCGAGCGCGCCGCCGGAACCCGAGCGGATGTTCTACGGGCAGCGATCCCGCCCCGCCATGCGAGCGCCGAGAAGGCAGGGCTGTTTGCAGGCGGTAAGGCGTGGGAGGATCTCTACTCGACGCTGGAGCCCGTCGCCGAGTTGCGCACCCAGGCGCGGTCAAATGCCGAATCCGCGCTCGGCAAGTATCACTTTGGTCCGCGCTTCCTTGCTGCCCTCCTGGACGAGGGCGCCGCCCCTCGCATGTCGCTGCTCACCGCTCCTGGGGACGACGATGCCCGCCTAGCCGCCGTCCTCGCCGCTGCGACCGCGTGGGCAGGGAAGTCGACGCTGGTGATCGCTCCACATCAGCGGCTCGTGGACCGCGTCAGCGAGGCCCTGGCGGCCTGGACGTCCACCGAGCAGGTGCTCCAAATGACGGCCGCAGAGTCCTCGCATGTGCGCTACCGGCGTTTCCTTTCCATCGTGCTCGGTCAGGCCAGGATCGTCGTCGGAACCCGCAATGCAGTCTTCGCGCCGCTCAAAGATCTCGGCTTGGTGGTCGTATTGGGGGAGGGGGACGATTCGCTTGTCGACCCCCGCGCTCCCTACCTGCACGCCAGGGAGGTAGCGAAGGCCCGCAGTCAGGGTGAGTCCGCGGCGCTGGCAATCATCGGTCACCACCGCACCGCCGAGGTTCAGCAGTGGGTCGCGGCGGGGGAGCTGGCTTCCATCCGCCCCACGCCCGAAACCCTTCGTGAGCAGCTGCCCTGGATTCGAGGGCTTGGGGACACCGAACGCCAGCTCGAGGCCGAGAGTCACAGCCCGGGGAGCCGGCTGCCGGCTCTGGCCTTCGCCACGATTCGCGAGACCCTGGATGCGGACCGCACCGTGCTGATCCAGGTGCCGCGCCGTGGTTACGCTCCGGCCTTGGCCTGTGCTCGATGCCGCACCCCGGCCCGGTGCCGGAACTGCAATGGCCCACTCGAACTGCCACAGGGCAGGGACCACTCAGCGCCCACGTGCCGGTGGTGCGGACACCTGCACCCGACTTTCACCTGCACCAACTGCGGTAACCACGCATTGCGCATGAGCGTGGTGGGCCACGACCGCACCGCTGAGGAGCTGGGTCGCGCATTCCCCGGCGTCCCGGTGACGGTCTCGGGCGGAGAACAAGTAAAAACGTCCGTCCCACTCGGGCGCCGCATCGTCGTCGCCACCCCAGGCTCCGAGCCGATCCTCCGTGACCCCGATACGCCACCCGAGCAGCCCAATGGGCACTACGGAGCCTCGATCATCTTGGACCCCTGGGCGCCGCTGACCCGCGCGGATCTGCGAGCCGAGGAGAACGCCTTGCGCCAGTGGATGGGCGCTGCCGCACTCGTCGCACCCCGTGAGGCCGGTGGCCGGGTCATCATCGCAGGGGACTACCGGCTGAGCGCGATTCAGCAGCTCATCCGCTGGAACCCGGATGCTGCAGCCGCCGCAGAGTTGGCCAGCAGGGCGGAGGCACAGTTCCCACCGGCGGCGGTGGTTGCGGTCGTGGACGGCATCCCGGCCAGCCTGGCCGAGTTGGAGGAGGCTTGGGAGCTGCCGGAATCGGCGGAACTTTTGGGGCCAGTGGAGCTCCCGGCCGGAGTCAGGCTTCCCGCGGGCCTGTCGAGCGGCCATGCGGATGAAGCCCGCCGGCTCATCATTCGCGTGCCGCACTCCGACGCGCTGTCCCTGGGCAGCGCACTCAAAAGCGCTGTAGCCGTGCGCTCCTCGCAGCGGCACTCCGCACCCCTACGCGTAGTCATGGACCCGGTCCGTATCGGTTAGAGTATCCCCATGGCTGTTCTGTCCCTGCGCTACTTCGGCGATCCCGTCCTCCGCACTCCTGCCACCGAGGTCGGGGCCGATTTTTCTTCCGACGCTACCCTCGCCACCCTCGTGGCCGACATGCTGGAAACCATGGATCACCACGGTGGAGTCGGCCTAGCCGCAAACCAGGTCGGGGTCACCAAACGCGTCTTCGTCTACGACTGCGAGTCCGACCGTGGGCACGTCATCAATCCCACCTGGGAGCCGGTGGGAGAGGAGACGCAAACAGGCCCGGAAGGCTGCCTGTCCATTCCCGGGATCCGCGGCGAGGTAGAGCGTGCGGAGACTGTGCGACTGCGCGGACAGACCCTGGAGGGCGAACTGGTCGACCGGGAGGTCTCGGGCCTACTGGCTCGCTGCGTGCAGCACGAGACCGATCACCTGGACGGCGTGCTTTTCCTCCAGCACCTCGCGCCCGAGGACCGCAAGCAAGCTATGGCAGATATTCGACGCTCGGAGTGGTTTTAGATGAAGATTATTTTTGCTGGCACGCCCAAGCCCGCCGCTATCGTTCTGGAGCATCTGCTCGCCGATCCGCGGCTGGAGGTCCTCGGGGTCATTACACAGCCCGACGCTCGCCGGGGCCGGGGCCGGAGCCTGCACCCCAGCCCCGTCGCGGAGGTCGCCGAGGCCGCGGGGCTGAAGGTTCACAAGTGGGCCTCCCTCGGGGCGAGCGCCGAGGATGCAAGCGATGTCCGCGACACGCTGGCTGCCTACCGCGAGGCGGGCGCCACGGCGGTGGCCGTGGTGGCCTATGGAAACCTGATCCCGGCCGATTTGCTCGACGCCGTTGAGCACGGCTGGGTGAACCTGCACTACTCCCTGCTGCCACGCTGGCGTGGTGCCGCACCCGTGCAGGCCGCCATCGCCGCGGGCGACGAAGAGACCGGTGCGACGATCTTCCGCATCGAGCAGGGCTTGGACACCGGCCCGATGCTGGCGAAGAAGGCTTATGAGATCGGTATCCGCGATACCGCCGAGGACGTGCTCATCGAGCTGACCGACTCTGGCAAGTCGCTGCTGGCAGACACCCTGGTTGAGCTCGGCGAAGGTACGGCCATCCCGCAGTCGCAGCCGGAGGAGGGGGCGACACACGCCCCGAAGATTCACCCCGCTGACGCGCGTATCGACTTTTCTACGCCGGCGAAGGTGATTCAACGCCGCGCCCGTGCCCACACCCCGGCACCGGGTGCGTGGTGCACGCTGGATGGCCAGCGCTATAAGTTCGGGTTGCTACTGCCTGTTCCAGAGGAGGAGGAGTTCCCGGAGCTGGCCCCCGGCCAGCTGTGGGCAGATAAGACGCGGGTGCTCGTCGGCACTGGTGACGATCCACTGCTGGTGGAAAGCATCCAGCCACCAGGCAAGAAGATGATGCGGGCCGCCGACTGGGCCCGAGGTCAGCAGGAGTTGCTGGCGCAGTCCCCACGCTTTGATATCGAGGAAGACACGGCTAAATGAGTTCTTTTCGTTCGAGGTCCGAGTCCGCGCGTAGCGGCAAGGCGCGCCCCAACACGGCCTCCCGTGGCACCGGACGTGCTAAGCAACGCGAATCGGGGCGGGCCCGGGGCTATCAGCAGCGCCGCCCGGTACACCGCCAGGAAAAGAGCCGACGTGCCGGGATCGGGGATAAGGCCCGCGACGCCGCATTCACCGTGCTTCGGCAAGTCACCGAGGAGGACGCCTACGGCAACCTCGCCTTGCCCGCCGTCCTGCGGGAGCGCGGGATCAGCGGCCGGGATGCGAACTTCGCCACCGAGCTGACCTACGGAACGCTGCGAGCCACCGGGCTGCTCGACGCAATCATCGCCAAGGCCGCGGGACGGCCAGTAGAGAAGATTGACTCGGTGGCGTTGGACGCGCTGCGCATCGGTGCCTATCAGCTGCTGCGCACCCGGGTCGAGTCGCACGCCGCGGTGGACACCTCGGTGGAGTTGGTCAAGGCCAATGGCGGGGGCAAGGCCAGCGGCTTCGTCAATGGTGTGCTGCGCACGATTTCCCGCAGCACACCCGAGCAATGGCTGGACCGGGTGGCACCCGGTTCGGGATTGGCCAGCATGGCGTTGCGCTCTTCCCACCCCGAGTGGATCGCCGCCGCCTTCAACCAGGCGCTCGGCGGGACGGCGGAGAACCCTGCGGCTGATCTGGCCGAGGCTCTGGAAGCCGACGACGCCCGACCCATCGTGCACCTCGCCGCCCGACCAGGGCAGATCTCCGCTGAAGAGCTCGCCCTCATCACCGGAGGCGAACAGGGTCGTTGGTCCGATTATGCGGTCTACCTGGACTCCGGAGCGCCGGGCGAGCTTGAGGCGATCACCCAAGGCCTGGCGAGCGTCCAGGACGAAGGTTCGCAACTGATCTCCCTGGCCCTGGTCCAGGCGCCGCTGGAACGGGAGGACCGCGGGCGCTGGCTCGACCTCTGTGCGGGGCCGGGAGGCAAGACCGCCTTCATCGGCTCGTGGGCGCAGGCAGAACAAGCCACCGTGGACGCCACCGAGATCTCCGCGCACCGCGCCGACCTCGTTGCGAAATCCACCAAGGAACTGCCGGTGCAGGTTCACACCGGCGACGGCCGGAATCTCGCTGAGGTGCGGGGCCTCCAGCTGCCCGAGGACGGTTTCGACCGGGTCCTCGTCGACGCCCCGTGCACCGGCCTGGGCGCGCTGCGCCGCCGCCCGGAGGCCCGCTGGCGCAAGCAGGAGAAGGACGTCACCGAGCTGGTCCCCCTCCAGCGCGAGTTGTTGCGCTCGGCGTGGGAGGCCACCGCACCGGGCGGAGTCGTCATCTATTCGACGTGCTCGCCGCATCCGCTGGAGACCACGCAGTTGGTGGACTCCTTCTGCCGGGAGGCGGGAGCCCAGCCCATCGACCTTGGCTCCGAGGTACCGGCCTTGGCTGCCGCAGCGGCCGCCGGGGGAGCGGTCGGCCCTTATATCCAGCTGTGGCCGCACCGCCACGGCACCGACGCGATGTTCATCGCGGGCATCAGAAAAGCCTAAGTAGAGTGAGTGTTATGAGCACAGCCAACGGACAGCAGACCATCATCGCCCCCTCCATCCTCGCCGCGGATTTTTCCGCCCTTGGCGCGGAAGTCGAGGCCATTTCGGACGCCGAGTGGGTGCACATTGACGTGATGGACGGCCACTTCGTCCCCAACCTCTCCTTCGGCGCCCCGGTCGCCAAGTCCCTGATTGGGAAGACCGAGCAGTTCCTCGACGTCCACCTCATGATCGAGGACCCACAGCGCTGGGTGAAGGAGTACACCGACTTCGACAACGTCACCTTCCACGTGGAGGCTGCCGGAGGGGTTGAGGAATCGGTGGCTCTGGCTCGCGCCTTGCGCGCCGCCGGGACCAAGGCCGGTGTGTCCATCAAGCCGAATACCCCGGTGGAGCCGCTGCTGGAGCATCTGGCCGAGTTCGATCTCGTCCTGGTGATGAGCGTGGAGCCTGGCTTCGGCGGGCAGAAGTTCATGCCCGAGGTGCTGGATAAGGTGCGTGCCCTGCGCGAAAAAATCGACGCTGAGGGGCTGGACACCCTCATCGAAATCGACGGCGGCATCGGACCAGAGACCGCCGCGGATGCTGCTGCGGCCGGGGTCGACGTCTACGTTGCGGGTTCCTCGGTCTTTGGCAAGGAGGACCGTAATCAGGCGATCGGCGAGATCCGCGCGGCCGCGGAGGCCAACGCAGGTGCCTAACCCCCCCCAGCGCGTTTCTCAGGCTGCGACGCAGGGGGCGACCCCGTCGCGGACCGAGGTACCAGCGGACCTCCCAGCGGAATTTCTGCTGGCCGACGAGATGGGCTGGCACGCTGCGGGCAATACCCGGCCGAACCCGCCAGTGGGCTGCGTGATCGTGGATTCGGTCGGCGCGATTCTGGGCCGGGGTGCGACCGAACCGGCGGGCGGTAGGCACGCCGAGGTGGTCGCGCTGCAGGCTGCCGGTGCGAGCGCCGCTGGTGCCACCGCATACGTCACCCTCGAGCCCTGCAATCACACCGGACGCACCGGGCCGTGCGCGGAGGCCCTGATCGCCGCCGGAATCGCGGAGGTGCATTACCTTTTCGCCGACCCGGGCAAGACCGAGGGCGGGGGAGGCCAGCGCCTGCGCGCTGCCGGCGTGACCGTCACAGGCCCCTACCTCGAGCCCTTCCACCTGGGGGAGCACCGTTTCAGCGTGGAACCCTGGCTGCGCGCCGCACATTTGGGCAGGCCGCACGTCACGCTGAAGTTCGCCAGCACCCTCAATGGCCTGGCTGCTGCCACGGACCGCACGAGCCAGTGGATCACCGGCCCGACCGCCCGCGCGGACGTCCACGCAGACCGGCAGTACCGGGAGGCGATCCTCGTGGGCACCGGAACCGTCCTGGCCGATGACCCGCAGCTCACCGCCCGCCCCGGCGGGGCGGAGGGTCCCCGTCAGCCGCTGCGCTTCGCGTTGGGGCAGCGGGAGCTCCCCACTAACGCTCGCCTCCTGCAAGCTGGGACTCACGCGCCGGCCGGCCAGCACCTGGCAACCCGGGACCTCCATGCGGCGCTGGCGGAGCTGCGCCGGCAGGGCATCTCGGATGTGCTGGTGGAGGGCGGACCCGAACTAGCGGGAAGCTTCCTTGCCCACGGCCTGGTCGACGAGATCCGGTCCTATCTTGCCCCCGCCTGGTTGCCGCGCGGCCTCCCCGCACTGGGAGCCGGCGGCATCGGCAGTACTTCGATCACGGATCTGCAGCGCTTCGCCACCCGTAGTGTGCAGCGCATCGGCGAGGACATCCTCTGGCTGGCGCAACGCTAGACCGGGGATTGACCCGTGCTCAAGCGCAAGAAGATATATCATCATTGGTAGTTTTGGCCCCGACGTCAGAGAGGATGGCTGTGTTCACCGGAATCATCGAAGAGATCGGTCACGTCGAGAAGATTGAGAGGCTTCCCGACGCCGGGCGCATCCGCGTCGCCGCATCGCGAGTGGTCTCTGATGCCGGCCTGGGAGACTCCATCTCCGTCAATGGCGTCTGCCTGACCGTCACCGACTTCGACGACACCGGCTTCACCGCTGACGTCATGAAGGTCACCCTCGATTACACGTCGCTGGGCACACTCTCCGAGGGGGCGTCCGTCAACCTGGAGCGCGCGATGTCCGCCCAGGGGCGCTTCGGCGGACACGTCGTCCAGGGGCACGTCGACGGCACCGCCACCTTGCAGGAACGCGTGCCCTCCGAGCATTGGGAGGTCTTCCGCTTCCACCTTGACGACCCGGAACTTGCCACCTACCTGGTGAAAAAGGGATCGATTGCAATCAACGGCACCTCCCTGACCATCGCGGAACTAGCCGATGGGCTCTTCGAGGTCAGCCTCATCCCCGCCACTTTGGAGGCCACGATGCTGGGCGAACTCCAGCCGGGGGATAAGGTCAATATCGAATGCGACGTGCTTGCGAAATACGTCCGCGCCATGCTCGACCGCTGACCCGCCGCAACAGAACCACAAAGAAGAATTCGACAAGCCTTAAGCCACCCGCCCCAACCGGGCGAGGGTGGCATCGTTGGAAAGAAGCTATGACCGCTGAACGAGACTCGCTAGTCCTGGATTCCGTCGAATCCGCCATCGCCGATATTGCCGCCGGCAAAGCGGTGGTCGTCGTCGATGATGAGGACCGCGAAAACGAAGGCGACCTGATCTTCGCCGCGGATCTGGCAACCCCAGAACTCGTGGCCTTCATGGTGCGCTACACCTCCGGTTACATCTGCGTCGCCATGGAAGATGACCGCGCCGACGCGCTCAACCTGCCGCCGATGGTCGCCCGAAACGAGGATGCCCGCTCGACCGCCTACACCGTCACCGTGGATGCGGCCACCGGCTCCACCGGCATTTCCGCCCGCAGCCGCTGCGAAACCATCACCCGCCTCGCCGACGAGAGCTTTGGCCCCGAGGCCTTTACCCGGCCGGGCCACATCGTCCCCCTGCGCGCCCGCCGCGGTGGCGTGCTCGCCCGCGATGGCCACACCGAATCCTCCGTAGACCTGTCCCGGCTCGCCGGCCGCGCACCCGTCGGCGTGCTTTGCGAGATCGTCTCCGAGGACGACCCCACTGACATGGCCCGTGGCCCGGAACTGCGCCGCTTCGCCGACGAGCACGGCCTGCGCATGGTCTCCATCGAGCAGCTCATCGAGTACCGCCGCGCCACCGAGCAGACCGTGGAGCGCAGCACCGAGGCCCGCCTGCCGACCACCCGCGGCGAGTTCCGCGCGGTAGGCTACACCAGCCTCGTCGACGGCACCGAGCACGTCGCGCTCGTCCACGGGGACGTCACCGGCCAGAAGGACGTCCCAGTCCGTGTGCACTCTGAGTGCCTCACCGGCGACGTCTTCGGCTCCCTGCGTTGCGACTGCGGCGAACAGCTCCACGCCGCCATGGAGGCTGTCCAGGACGAGGGCCACGGCGTCGTCATCTACCTGCGCAACCAGGAGGGCCGCGGGATCGGCCTGGTTCCGAAGCTGCGTGCCTACGTCCTCCAGGACGAGGGACTGGACACCGTGGAGGCGAATACCGCCTTGGGCCTGCCAGCCGACGCCCGCGAGTACAGCGCGGCAGCGTCGATCATCAAGGAACTCGGGATCGAGAGCGTCCACCTGATCTCCAATAACCCGGCGAAGAAGCAGAGCCTCGAGAACTTCGGGGTCTCTGTCACCGGCCGCATCCCAGTGCAGCCACCGGCAACGAAGGATAACGCTCGTTACCTGCAGACAAAGCGGGACAAGATGGGCCACCAGCTCGACAACCTCAACGTTGCACCGGCTGCCGCTACAGCCGAGAAGGAGAACTAGCATGCCAGCCGAAGGTATCCCGCAGATCAACCTGGGCCCCGGCGCAGCAGAGGGGCTGCGTGTCGCCGTGATCAGCGCCCAGTGGAACGCCGAGATCACCGATAAGCTCCACGCCGAGGCCATCACAGCTGCCCGTGAGCTCGGCGCCAGCGTCGAGGACTGGCGGGTGGCTGGCGCCCTGGAGCTCCCCGTCGTCGTGGCCGCGGCCTGCAAGAATTTCGACGCCGTCATTGCCACTGGCTGCGTTATCGAGGGTGAGACCGAGCACTTCCGCGTGGTCTGCGATGCCGTCACCTACGGGCTGACCCGCGTCGGCCTGGATACGGGTGTGCCGATCGGCAACGGCGTACTCACCGTCGACAACCACCAGCAGGCCGTCGACCGCGCGGGCGGGCCGGATGCCAAGGAAAACAAGGGCGCGGACTCCGCGACCGCGGCCATCCACGCCGCATTAGTTCTCCGCCAGATCGCGGCGGTAGGGTAGTAGCCGATACGTTGTGGCAGTACGAACGAGGAGAGCGGTCGAGTTTCACAGATGAGTAACCCAGTGTCGCAGGCAGCACCGGCCAAGGGGCAGTGGCTCTTTGAGGCCCGTTCGCCGTTCCTCAAGCGGATCGCGATCATCGGTGTCGTCGTCATCATGATCATCCACATCGTCATGGCCATCATCGTTGGTATCGGCGATACCGGCGTGACGCTGACCTCGGCGGATCAGTGGTCCTTCGTCGGCATCGGCTTGCTCTTCTCCGGCGTCTGCCTCTTCCTGCTGCGTCCCCGCGTCCGCATTGATGAGCGCGGGGTTGAGGTGCGCAACATCGCGAACGCGCAGTTCTACCCCTGGCAGATCATCCACGGCCTCTCCTTCCCGGCTAAGGCGAAAATGGCGCGGCTGGAGCTCCCGGATTTCGAGTTCGTTCCGATGATGGCGCTGAATATCTACGACAAGGAGACCATCGCCGCGAACGTCGAGCGGTTCCGCCTGCTTGAGGACCGCTATATGCCGGAGGACTAGCCGGTGGCGGAACGCACCCCCAACACCGTCGATTATCGGCCAGCCCCCGGCACTATCCCCACGCAGCCGGGGGTCTACACTTTCCGCGATAAGCACGACCGCGTCATCTACGTGGGCAAGGCCAAGAACCTCCGGGCGCGCCTGTCCAATTACTTCCAGGACCTCAGCCAGCTGCACCCGCGCACCCGCACGATGGTACAAACTGCCAACCGGGTGCAGTGGACCGTCGTGGGCAGCGAATTCGAGGCCCTCAACCTCGAATACACGTGGATTAAGCGCTTCAACCCGCGCTTCAACGTCATGTACCGGGACGATAAGACGTACCCGATGCTGGCCATCAGCGTGAAGGATCGCTTCCCGCGCGCTTATCTCTACCGTGGGCCGCGACGTAAGGGCGTGCGCTACTTCGGCCCGTACCCGAAAGCCTGGGCGATCCGGGAGACCCTGGAGTCCCTGACCCGGGTCTTCCCGATCCGTACCTGCGCGCCGGGCGTGTTCCGCCGGCACGAGGCCCTGGGCAGGCCGTGCCTGCTCGGCTATATCGACCGTTGTTCCGCACCGTGCGTCGGCAAGGTGACCGAGGACGAGCACCGCGCACTCGTCGACCAATTCAGTAGCTTTTTGGCCGGCAACACCGAGCCCGTGCTGCGCCGGGTCCGCGGCGAGATGGAGGAGGCCGCCGAGAACCTGGACTTCGAGCGGGCCGCGAGCCTGCGTGATCAGCTGCAGGCCATGGAGAAGGCGATGGAGAAGCAGGCCGTCGTGTTCTCCGACGCCACGGACGCCGACGTCCTCGCCATCGAGCAGGACGACCTGGAAGCGGCGATCCAGATCTTCCACGTCCGCGGCGGGCGCATCCACGGCCAGCGTGGCTGGGTGGTGGAGCATTCCGACGAAACCCGTGCGGAGATGATCGGCCAGTTCATCACGCAGTTTTACGGCGGGGAGGCCGAGCTGGTCGCCGCGACGGAGACGGCGGTTGGTGGTGCCGCAAGCTCGCATGTGGATGTCGACCTGGCGACCGCCATCAACCCGGCCTCCGCCGCGGAGCTCGGCGGTTTGGTGGGGGATGTGCAGGTCTCACCCGTGCCCCGCGAGGTACTGGTACCCGAGCTGCCCGCCGGCAATGCCCGCCTCGGTGCGTGGCTCAGCGAATTGCGTGGCTCCAAGGTCACCATCCGGGTTCCGCAGCGCGGCGATAAGAAGGCGCTGCTGAGCAACGCGCACACCAATGCCACCCAGGCGCTGGCACAGCACAAGTTGAAGCGCTCCGGGGACATCACCGCACGCTCCGCAGCCCTGCGCGACCTTCAGGAGGCTCTCTGGATGGACGAGCCGCCCCTGCGCATCGAGTGCACGGACATTTCCCACATCCAGGGAACGGACGTCGTCGCCAGCCTCGTCGTCTTCGAAGACGGCCTGCCGAAGAAGGCCGACTACCGTCGCTATAAGATCCGGGACGCCGCGGGAGACGGACATTCCGACGACGTCGCCTCCATCGCCGAGGTCGTCCGTCGCCGTTTCCTGCGGCACAAGGAGGACATAACCGCCGTCCCGACCGGCGATGACGCCGGCGACCGGCTGGAAGGCGAGGAAGAACTGGAGCAGGCGGCAGGCGAGGAGCCGAAGCGCGCCTTCGCTTACCCGCCGCAGCTGTTCATCGTCGATGGCGGCCCACCGCAGGTCAACGCCGCGCAGAAGGTGCTGGACGAGCTGGGGGTCAACGATGTCACCCTGGTGGGCATCGCCAAGCGCCTGGAAGAGCTATGGCTGCCGGAGGACCCGTACCCGGTGGTCATCCCGCGCGATTCCGACGCCCTCTATCTCGTGCAGCACATCCGCGATGAGGCGCATCGCTTCGCGATCAATTTCCACCGTCAGCAGCGCAGCAAGCGGATGCGCACCTCCGTCTTGGATGAGGTGCCGGGGCTGGGCCCGAAACGCCGGCAGGAGCTGGTGAAACACTTCGGATCCGTGGCGAAGGTGCGCGCCGCCACCGTTGAGGAGATCGCAGAGGTACCTGGTTTCGGCCCTGCGCTGGCCGAGAAGGTGCACGAGGCGGTACAGCACCGCCCCACTAAGCCTGCGGGGTAGCTACTATGGTCAGCATGACCTCGCCGCAGAAAGAACCCTCCTTAACCCTCGTCACCGGCATGTCCGGTGCTGGCCGCCGCACCGCCGCGGCCGTGCTCGAGGAAATGGGCTGGTACGTCACGGATAACCTCCCGCCGGAGTTGATCGTGCGGATGGTGGAGCTCAGCTTTGACGCGGAATCCCCGGTGGAGAAGCTGGCGATCGTCACCGACGTGCGGTCGCGTTCTTTTGCCGGCAGCCTGACAGGGGTGCTTGAGAAGCTGGTCGACTCCGGGCGCAAGCCCATCGTGCTCTTCCTGGAGGCGTCCGACGAGGCCCTGATTTCCCGCTTTGACGAGGTGCGCCGCTCCCACCCGCTGCAGGACGGCGATTCTCTGCAGAGCGGGATCGACCGCGAGCGCGAGATGCTGAACGGGATTAAGCAGGAGGCGGACATTGTGGTCGACACCTCCAGCACCAGCATCCATGACCTGCGCCGCATCCTGGAGATGAAGTTCTCCGATGCGGCCGGGGATAGCACCCGGGTGGTTTTGCAGTCCTTCGGCTTCAAGCACGGGGCTCCTCGGGATGTGGACATCCTCCTGGACGTGCGCTTCCTGCCAAACCCGTACTGGGTTCCCGAGCTCCGGGGACTGCGGGGCGTGGACAAGCCGGTCTCCGACTACGTGTTGAGCCAACAAGACGCCCCGCGATTCCTGGAGTCCTTCGAGTCGATGCTGCTGGCCATGCTGCCGGGCTTTCACCGCGAGGGGAAGGGGTTCCTAAGCATCGGGATTGGATGCACCGGCGGCCACCACCGGTCCGTCGCAGTGACCGAGGAGGTTTCCGCCAGGTTGCGGGAGCGGGGAGTGGAGGTTCGGACCAGGCACCGCGATCTGGAACGCGGCTGAAGGTCGCCGACGCACTGAACTTTTCCTTCACCCTTTCGTTCCCCGTCATGTGGGGAGCGCACACTGCTCACTGGGAAGTTGCACCTCATGTCTCATAACGATCACCCCGTGGTCGATAACCCGACCACCCCGCCCGCTACTGACACGGGTAACAAGCCCCTCGAGCGCCTCGTATCGCTCGGTGGTGGCCACGGACTCTTCGCCACCCTGCGCGCGGGGCGCACCATCGCGGATCACGTGACCGCCGTCGTCACCGTCGCGGACGACGGCGGCTCCTCGGGCCGCATGCGCCGGGAACTGGATTGCCTCCCGCCGGGAGATCTGCGCATGGCGCTGGCAGCATTGACCGAGGACAGCGACAAGGGACGCTTCTGGGAGGAGGTCATCCAGCACCGCTTCGGCGGGCAGGGTGCTCTCAACGGTCACGCCATCGGTAATTTCCTCATCACCGGGATTTCCCAGGTGCTGGGTGACGACATCGCCGCCCTGGATACGCTCGCGAAGATGCTGGGTGTGAAGGGCCGGGTTTTGCCAATGAGCACCGTGCCTCTGGATTTAGAGGCGGATGTGTTGGGGTTGGCGAAGGATCCCCGAGAGAGCGTGCAGGTTCGCGGCCAGGTTGCCGTGGCCACCACCATCGGGGAGGTGCGCCGGGTGCGTGTCCACCCGGCCAACCCGTCGGCTGCTGCGCCGGCCGTGGCAGCGATCAAGGACGCTGACCTCATCACCCTTGGTCCCGGGTCCTGGTTCTCCTCGGTGATTCCGCACCTGCTGGTTCCGGGGATCGTTGAAGCTCTCAACGAGTCACAGGCCCCGACCGTGGTGGTGTTGAACCTCGTAGCAGAAGCCGGGGAGACCTCCGGTTTCTCCCAGGAGCATCACGTCCACATGCTGCACCAACACGCCCGCGACCTGAACGTGGACTACATGCTCATTGACCAGTCCACCATGCCGGGCGGGACGATGGGCACCCACATCGAACGTGCGGCGGCGTCGATGGGGGCGGAGCTGATCTGCGCTGACGTCCGGGAGGACGACAACCGGGGGCGCTGGACTGACCGGCACAAACCCAAGAAGCTGGCCGCCGCCCTGGCGGACATCGCCGCGAAGCACCGCACCCGGTAAAACCCACGGGGCCCACGCGGCACCCAGGTTGAAGAGAATGTGAAGAGGAAAGAGGTAATCAAGCCGTGGCTCTCACCGCCGATGTGAAGGACGAGATCGCCCGCGTCAGCGTCGTTCGCGCTGAGGACATGAACGCCGAGGTGGCAGCACTGCTGCGCTATAGCGGCGCGCTGCATCTGGTCGCCGGACAGATCGTGGTGGAGTCCGAGGTGGACAGCTCCGCGACGGCGCGACGCCTGATGGAGTTTGTGGAGCAGCTCTACCACCACGAGGCGCAGCTGCAGATCATCGGCGCAGGCAACCTGCGCAAGAGCGCGCGCTACATCGTGAAGTGGATCAAGGGCGGCACGGAGATCGCCCGCCGCACCGGGCTGATCGACCGCGCAGGAAGGCCCGTGCAGGGGCTGCCACGGACGATCATCGGCGGCCCAAAGTCCGCCTGCGTGGCAGCGTGGCGGGGCGCTTTCCTCGCGCGCGGCACCCTCACGGAGCCTGGTCGCAGCTGCGCGCTCGAGGTCGCGACCCCGAGCAATGAGGCGGCGCTCGCCCTCGTGGGTGCGGGGCGCCGAATCGGCGTGACCGCGAAAACCCGGGAGACCCGCGGGGTGCACCGCGTGGTGGTCAAGGATGCCGAATCGATCAGCGCGCTGCTGACCCTGATGGGGGCGCAGGCCACGCGCCTGGTCTGGGAGGAGCGCCGCATGCGACGGGAAGTTCGTGCCACGGCGAACCGCCTGGCCAATTTCGACGATGCGAACCTGCGCCGCTCCGCCCGCGCGGCGGTGGCCGCTGCCGCCAGGGCGGAGCGGGCTCTGGAGATCCTGGGTGAGGATGTTCCCACCCACCTCGCCGAAGCCGGCCAGCTACGCGTCAAGCACCGGCAGGCCTCCCTGGAGGAACTCGGCCAGCTGGCGTCACCGCCGATGACGAAGGACGCGGTGGCCGGCCGCATCCGCCGTCTGCTCTCGATGGCGGATAAGCGAGCCGAGGAGCTGGACATCCCGGATACCCACGCCGCGGTGACCGAGGACCTCTTCCAGGACGTCGAATAATCCCTAAGATCGGGAACTGGAAGCCTCCAGCACCCAAACACCACGACCAATAGATACCCCGCCAGCGGCTGATGACATCCGCCGGCACCCGGCCCCACGGGACCGACGAAGCGAAAGGACAGAGGCAATAAGCATGCCAGCTAGCAACCAGAAGAAAATCAACATCGGCATCAACGGCTTCGGCCGCGTGGGACGCAGCTTCTTCCGCGCGGTGCGCGAGATGCACCCCCACCTCAACATCGTCGCGATCAACGACCTGACCGACAACGCCACCCTGGCGAACCTGTTGAAGTACGACTCCGTCATGGGACGCCTCGGCGAGCCGGTACTGCACTCCGAGCACTCTCTTCGCATCGGCGAGGAGACCATCCGCACCTTTGCGGAGCCGGATCCGGCATCCATCCCATGGTCCGAGGCCGGGGTGGACATCGTCGTGGAGTGCACCGGCCAGTTCACGAAGAACGAAAAGGCCCACGGCCACCTCGAGACCGGCGTGAAGAAGGTGCTGCTCTCCGCACCGGGCAAGGAGGTCGACGCCACCCTCGTCATGGGCGTCAACCACGAGGACTACGACCCGGAGAAGCACACCGTCGTCTCCAACGCTTCCTGCACCACGAACTGCCTTGCACCGCTGGCCAAGGTCATGAACGACGCCTTCGGCATCGAGCGTGGCCTGATGACCACCGTGCACGCCTACACCGGTGACCAGCGCATCCACGACGCCCCGCACAAGGACCTGCGCCGTGCTCGCGCCGCCGCCCAGAACATCGTCCCGACCTCCACCGGTGCTGCCCGCGCCGTCGGCCTGGTGCTGCCGGAGCTGGAAGGCAAGCTGGATGGCTACGCCGTGCGCGTGCCGGTCATCAACGGATCCCTGGTTGACCTTACCTTCGAGGCCAGCAAGCCGGTGACCGTCGAGGCCGTCAACAACGCCCTGCGCAATGCTGCAGAGGGGCCGCTGGCGGGCATCGCACTGTACTCCAACGGGGAGCCCTACGTCTCCACCGACATCATCGGTGACCCGCACTCCACGATCTTCGATTCGGAGCTGACGAAGGTGATCGGCTCTCAGGTCAAGGTTGTCTCCTGGTACGACAACGAGTGGGGATACTCCTGCCGACTCGCGGACCTGGCTGACTATATCGGCGCCCGCCTCTAGGTAGAATCGCAGCGGTTACTTATCGCACACGCCCGGTGGCTTCCAGCCGCTGAGCGTGGGTGCGAGCAGAAAACTTTCCCTCAAGCTTCTTTCAAAGGATGTCGAGTTTCATGGCAGTAAAGACCCTCAAGGACCTTCTGGCCGAAGGCGTGGAAGGCCGCCACGTGCTGGTTCGTTCGGACCTGAATGTTCCGCTGGCTGACGGGGAGATCACCGACCCGGGCCGTATCGACGCGTCCATCCCGACGCTGCGCGCCCTGTTGGACGAGGGGGCTCGCGTCATCGTCGCCGCCCACCTGGGCCGCCCCAAGGGCGAGGTCGACCCGGAGCTGTCCCTGGCACCAGTCGCCGAGGCGCTCGCCGAGCGTCTGGACCAGTGGGTGCCGCTGGCTGGCGACGTGACGGGGGAGGACGCCCACGAGCGCGCCAACGGCCTGGACGACGGCGACATCCTGCTGCTGGAGAACGTTCGCTTCGACCCCCGCGAGACCTCTAAGGACGCCGCCGAGCGCGCGGAGTTCGCCGCGGAGTTGGCCGAGCTCACCGCCGATAACGGCGCCTTCGTCTCCGACGGCTTCGGTGTGGTCCACCGCGAGCAGGCCAGTGTCTACGACGTGGCCAAGAAGCTGCCGAGCTACGCCGGTGGCCTGGTCTCCGCGGAGCTCGAGGTTCTTGAGAAGGTCTCGGGCTCCCCGGAGGCCCCGTACGCGGTCGTGCTGGGAGGCTCCAAGGTCTCCGACAAGCTGGGCGTGATCGAGGCGCTGGCACCGAAGGTCGACCGTCTCATCATCGGCGGTGGCATGTGCTTTACCTTCCTGGCCGCCCAGGGCCACGACGTCGGCGGCTCCCTGCTGCAGGAAGACATGATCGACACCTGCAAGGACCTGCTGGAGCGCTACGGCGACGTCATCGTCCTGCCGACGGACGTCGTCGCAGCAGAAAACTTCTCCAAGGACGCCGAGCACAAGGCCGTGGGCCTGTCCGAGATCCCGTCCGGCTGGATGGGCCTGGATATCGGACCGGAGTCCGCGGCCGCGTTCGCTGCGGTACTCGGCGAGGCGAAGACCGTCTTCTGGAACGGCCCGATGGGTGTCTTCGAGTTCCCGGCGTTCGCCGCTGGAACCAAGGCGGTCGCTGAGGCCATCATCAAGGCCACCGACGCCGGTGCCTTCTCCGTGGTCGGTGGCGGGGATTCCGCTGCCGCTGTGCGCACCCTGGGACTGGACGAGGAGGGCTTCAGCCACATTTCTACCGGCGGTGGCGCCTCCCTGGAGTTCCTGGAGGGCAAGACCCTGCCGGGCGTCGAGGTACTGGGTTAGTCCGAGATACCGGGTTAGTCCGAGGTACCGGGCCGCAACCCGCCGTTTTTCCCGCACCCGAGGCACGGGGCGGGGAAGTCACAGAAAGGATTCTTGAGTGGCAGCTCACAGCGCCGTCAAGCGCAAGCCCCTGATCGCGGGCAATTGGAAGATGAACCTCAACCACCTTGAGGCGATCCAGGTGGTGCAGAAGTTTTCCTTCGCTCTGCCGAAGGAGTACTACGAGCGAGTCGACGTTGCGGTTCTGCCACCGTTCACCGACATCCGCTCCGTGCAGACGATCGTCGAGGGTGACAAGCTGCAGATCAGCTATGGCGCCCAGGACGTCTCTGCCCACGACTCCGGCGCGTACACCGGTGAGGTCTCCGGTGCGATGCTCGCGAAGCTGGGTTGCAGCTTCGCGGTTGTCGGTCACTCTGAGCGCCGTCAATACCACGGTGAGGACGATGCGACGGTCGCTGCGAAGGCGCGTGCCGCGCTCAAGCATGGTCTGACCCCGATCATCTGCGTCGGCGAGCCGCTGGAGGTTCGTGAGGCGGGCGAGCACGTGGGCTACGTCGTCGACCAGCTCAAGGCGTCGCTTTCCGGCCTCAGTGGGGAGGAACTCTCCAAGATCGTGATCGCCTACGAGCCCGTCTGGGCCATCGGCACCGGCAAGGTCGCCTCCGCCGCGGACGCGCAGGAGGTCTGCGCCGCGGTCCGCGAGGCACTCGCTGAGCTGGGAGGAGAGGATGTCGCCGCTGGCGTCCGGGTCCTCTACGGTGGCTCCGTGAAGCGGGAGTCCATCGGCGAGCTGATGGCGCAGCCGGATATCGACGGCGGCCTGGTCGGCGGCGCAAGCCTCGACGGTGCAGAGTTCGCCCGCCTCGTCGCGGCGTCCGTCAGCTAGTCGGCACGCAACAATCCCGCCGACCGGGCGGCGCGCCGAATTGCCCGCCGCCCGCCTGGCTGGGTAGATTTATTCTGTTAGTTAGATTCTTCAGCGAGAAGTTTTTAAAGGTTTAAGGCTTTGATCCTCACTCTCCAGATTCTCCTTGTCATCACCAGCCTGCTGCTGGGGCTGTCCGTGCTGCTGCACAAGGGCAAGGGTGGCGGGCTGTCCAGCCTCTTCGGCGGCGGTATGCAGACCAACCTCTCCGGCTCCACGGTCGCAGAGAAGAACCTGGACCGGCTCACCGTCGGCACCGGCGTCGTGTGGTTGCTGTGCATCATCGCGCTGAACCTGGTTCTGCACTACGGCTAAGCAGTTCTCGCGACACCACATTTCCCGCGTCGCTGCATAGTGTTAGCGACGCCCGCATAGATTGAAGCCCCGCTCGTCGGTTCTGTGAGCGGGGCTTCGTGCTACCTATACCTAATTCTCGGCGTTCTCGGCGTCCTCTGTGGCCGCGACCGTAGCAGAGTCGCTGGCGCTCTCGGCCAGCCATGGGGAGGCGGCCTCGTCGACCCACAGCACGGTGCGCTCCACGCCCGCCACGATCGCGCCCGGCCACTGGGCCCCATTGCCGCCGTTGGCCACCTGCTCGGCAGCCTCGGCCTTCTCGGCCCCGGAGACCAGCAGCCACACCTGGGCTGCCCGGTTCACCGCGCTGATCGTGAGGCTGACCCGCTCCGGCGGGGGCTTGGGGCAGTCACGCACCGCCACCACCTCACCGGTGGCCTCCAGCAGCTCAGGGGTGTGGGGGAACAGGGAGTTGATGTGCCCTTCCGGCCCCATCCCCAGCAGGTGGACGTCGAAGCCTTGTGGCGCCAGGCGGGCCAGCTTCTCCTCGTAGTCACGGGCCGCTTCATCCAGCTCCGCACCATCACTTGGACCGGCACCGGTGGGGGCGAGGTAGCTCACGATGTTCTCAGCCGGAATCGCGATGTGGTCCAGCAGGGCGTCGCGGGCCTGCTTCTCGTTGCGCTCGGAATCACCTGCGGGCACAAAGCGCTCGTCGCCGAAGAAGATCAGCACCCGGGACCAATCGATCGCATCGATGGGGAAGTCCTCCGCGGCCGTCGTAGCGGCGTGATCCAGCACCGCGAGCTCGCGGAGAGTCTGGATGCCGGCACCCCCGCCGGTCAGCACGATGCGTGCGACCCCATCGCCGTGGACGCCGGACTGCTCACGCTGAATCTTCGTGACCGTGCGAACGACTTCCCGGGCCGCGGCAGCAGCCAGGCCTCGTTGGTCCACATTCTGGACGACGGTGACGCCACCTTCGCTCACTGTGCCGTCGATGGTGCCGTGTTCTCCACGGTGTTCTGCGGTCATGCTTTCTCCTTGTGTTCAGCCACAACTGGGTGGGAAAGAAGTGTTTAGCGCTGGGACTCGAGGCTCTCCAGGTCCTCGACGATGCGGGTGACCGTCTCACCGCTGCGGCGGGAGCGATTCACACGCACCAGTCCACGGAGGGCCCGCCCGAAAGCGTAGTCGGAATCCAGGTGGCGCAGCTCCTCGGCGAGGCAGTCGCCCAGATCTCGGGGAGCCAGGGCCACCAGGGAACGTCGCGTCCCGACGGTGACCTCGGCGGTGTGGGCGTCCTGAACAGCGACGGTGATGTCCGCACCCTTCCGCTTCAGGACCGTCTTCTGAACGGGAATGGTCTCGTGGCCCGCAGCGTCCACGGGAGGGACGGGGGCGTCGGAATTAATCCGCTTCACCGGAACCCCCAGCTGGTCGGCAAGCCAGCCCGCTGCCAGATCCACGGCGGCATCGTCGGTCGGGCCGGTGACCTCCGCGGACTCCACCGGCTCGAAGGGCGGCTGGTCCAGCGTGGATGCCAGCAGCGCCCGCCACAGGGTGATGCGGCTCCACCCGAGGTCGGAATCCCCGCGGGAGTAGGTGGTACGGCGGCGGTAAATGCTGCGGGTGGTGGTCTCCGCGTTGACGTCCGTGATGCGGCGATCCGCTAGCACCCCAAGTGGGTCGGCGGCGGGGTTGCGGGGCGCATCTCCCGGCCACCAGACGACGATCGGGGTGTCCGGCAGCAGCAGCGGGCGGACGATGGAGTCCTCGTGCTCGGTCAAGCCACCGTGCAGGCTCAGCACGATGATCTCGGAGGCACCGGCCTTGCCACCAAGGTGGATCTGCGCGTCCAACCGCGGCTCAACGCTGGGTCCGTCGGCCTCCTGCAGGATGATCACACGGGCGGGGTGCTCGCGGGCGGCGTCGGTGACCGGCACCAGGATTGTCTCCAGCGGGGTTGCTGCAGTCGAGCTGACGACCACGGTGAGCACGCGGCCAGACGCGACCTCACCGCGTTCCTCGCGGGCCTTGTTGAGCCGCTGGGTCACCTCACGGGTGCTGGTGTTCGGAAGCGTGATGATCATGCCTGAACTCTTCCTTCTCTCGCTTGAATGGTGGGGAAGCGGGCTTATGGGCGGCGCCACTGGCGGCCGCTGCGGGACATGAGTTCGTCTGCTCCCGGTGGACCCCACGTGCCGGCTGGGTAATCTTCTGGAGTACCGTGGCTTTCCCAGGACTTCAGGATGGGGTCCAGGATGCGCCAGGAGAGCTCCACCTCCTCGTTGGTGGGGAAGAGGCTCGCCTCGTCGAGGAAGGCATCCAGGATCAGGCGCTCGTAGGCCTCGGGGGACTCCTCGGTGAAGGACTCGGAGTAGGAGAAGTCCATGTTCACATCGCGGACCTCCATCCCGGAGCCAGGCACCTTGGAGCCGAAGCGCATGAGCACGCCCTCCTCGGGCTGAACGCGGATGACCAGCATATTGCTGCCCTGGGCGGTGGTCTGGCCGTCCACGAAGGGCAGGTGCGGGGCCTTCTTAAACACCAGCGCGATCTCCGTGACCCGGCGGCCCAGGCGCTTGCCGGTGCGCAGGTAGAAGGGCACGCCCGCCCAGCGGCGGGAGGAGATCTCGAAGGTGGCCGCCGCAAAGGTCTCGGTGGTGGACTCCGGGTCGAAGCCCTCCTCCTCCCGCAGGCCACACACCGGAACGCTGCCCTGCCAGCCCGCGGTGTACTGGCCCCGTGCGGTGGTTTTCGCGAAGGGGCCGACGGGGCGGGTGGCGCGCAGCACCTTGATCTTTTCGCTCTGCAGCTCTGCCGGGTTGAAGGCTACGGGTTCCTCCATCGCGATGAGGGCGAGCAGCTGCAGCAGGTGGTTTTGCAGCACATCCCGGGCGGCACCGATGCCGTCGTAGTAGCCTGCGCGCCCCCCGAGCCCGATGTCCTCAGCCATCGTGATCTGCACGTGGTCGATGTAGTGGGAGTTAAACAGCGGGTCGAAAAGCTGGTTGGCGAAGCGCAGCGCCAGGATGTTCTGCACCGTCTCCTTACCCAGGTAGTGGTCGATGCGGAAGACATCGGACTCGGGGAAGACCTCGTTGACCACATCATTGAGCTCCTTCGCGGAGGCCTCGTCGTGGCCGAAGGGCTTCTCGATGACCACGCGGCGCCAGCCGTTTTCGCTGCGGGCCATTCCGGAGCGCTGCAGCTGGTGGATCACGCTGGAAAAGTGCTGTGGCGGAACGGAGAGGTAGAAGGCCCAGTTCCCGGACGTGCCGCGCTGCTCGTCGAGCTGGGCGGTGACAGCAGCGAGCTTGTCGAAAGCGGCGTCGTCGGAGAAGTCGCCCTGGACGAACTCGATGCCTTCGGCGAGCCGGTCCCAGACCGCGTTACGCCACGGGGTGCGGGCTCCCGCCTTCACGCTCTCCAGAACCTGGGCTTCGAACTCCGCCTTGCTCCACGCGCGTCGCCCGTAGCCCACCAGGGAGAAGCCCGGGGGCAGCAAACCGCGGTTGGCGAGGTCGTAGATCGCGGGCAGCAGCTTCTTGCGTGCCAGGTCACCGGTAACCCCGAAGATCACCAAGCCGCCGGGGCCGGCGATGCGCGGGAGGCGCTTATCCTGCGGATTGCGCAGCGGGTTGTTCAGGTTCTCCTGTGATGCGCCCACGTCGAAGCGATCCCCTTTCCGATTGGCGGTACGTGTGCCGGGAAACTACTTGGCCTTCGCGAGCTGCTCGCGCAGGGTCGCGAGGAGCTCGTTCCAGGCTTGCTCGAACTTCTGCACGCCCTCGGTCTCCAGGCGCTGCCAGACCTCTGGCAGGTCGATGCCGGCGCTGGTGAGCGCGGAGAAGACCTCGAGGGACTCGCTGGCCCGCCCGCTCAGCTGGTCGCCGGTGGTCTCGCCGTGGTCAATCGTCGCGTCGAGGGTGGTCTCAGGCATCGTGTTGACGGTGTTGGGGCCCGCGAGCTCGGTGACGTAGAGGGTGTCTGGGTACTCCGGGTTCTTCACGGAGGTGGATGCCCACAGCGGGCGCTGGGTGTTCGCCCCGCGGCCAACAAACTCCTGCCAGCGGGGGTTATTGGCCAGCTTGTCGAGGTAGGAAGCGTAGGCCAGGCGGGCGTTGGCGAGTGCCGCCTTGCCCTGCAGCGCTGCGGCCTCCGCACCCTTGTCAGCCAGCTGCGGGTCGATGTCGCTGTCCACGCGGGAGACGAAGAAGGAGGCAACCGAGTGGATGTTGCTGATGTCCTTGCCCGCCTTCTCGGCGGCGGCGATGCCCTCGACGAAGGCTTCCATGACCTGCTCGTAGCGCTCCACGCTGAAGATGAGGGTCACGTTGACGCTGATGCCTGCGGCCAGCACCTCGCTGATCGCGGGCAGGCACTCGGTGGTCGCGGGGATCTTAATCATCAGGTTTGCGCGATTGACCTGAGCGGCCAGCTCCCTGGCCTGCGCGACCGTCCCGGCAGCGTCGTGGGCGAGGCGAGGGTCGACCTCGAGGGAGACCCAGCCGTCGACCCCGCCGGTATGCTCGTGGACGCCAGCCAGGACGTCGCAGGCATCCTGCACGTCCTTGACCGCCATGGCAAAGACCGCCTCGTCGGCGGCGACGCCGGCGGCAGCGAGCTCGCGCAGCTGCTCGTCGTAGGCATCCCCCTGGGACATGGCAGCCGCGAAGATGGCTGGGTTGGTCGTCACTCCCACGATGCCCTTAGCATCGATGAGGGAGGCGAGCTCACCGCTAGTCAGGCGTGGCCGGGACAGGTCGTCGAGCCACACGGAAGTGCCAGCGGAAGCGAGTTTCTGGATATTGCTTGGAGTGTTCATCGCTCACCAGCCTACTGCTGGCAGGCGATGGTTTCGACTTTGCTCCCCCGGGCAGAAAACCCGCCGAAAAACGCCGGGGGAGCGCGCCGTAACGAGCTGGCTAGACGAGCTCGCGGGCGGCGTCGGCGACAGCCTCTGCCGTGATGCCGTACTCCTGGTAGAGGCGCTGGTAGTCCGCCGAGGCACCGAAGTGCTCGATGGAGATGTTGCGCCCACCGAAGCCGGTGAACTCGTGCCACGGCATCGCGATGCCCGCCTCGACGGAGACGCGGGCGGTCACGGACGGTGGCAGCACCTCGTCGCGGTAAGCCTGGTCCTGGGCCTTGAACCACTCGACGACCGGCATGGACACCACGCGGGTGCCGATGCCCTCGGCCTCCAGCGCCTCGGCCGCAGCCATAGCCAGCTGCACCTCGGAGCCGGTACCGATGAGGATGACCTGCGGGGTCTCGGTGGAGGACTCGCGGAGGATGTAGCC
Organism: Corynebacterium sp. MSK039; assembly: GCF_030232315.1. Classification (NCBI taxonomy): domain Bacteria; kingdom Bacillati; phylum Actinomycetota; class Actinomycetes; order Mycobacteriales; family Corynebacteriaceae; genus Corynebacterium; species Corynebacterium sp. MSK039. The sequence continues at coordinate 116,778 of NZ_JASPJL010000001.1, read as the reverse complement.
ACCGCGGCGCACACCCTCGCGGGCCTTCTCCTTGGTGCCCTCCAGGACCGGGACGTTCTGGCGGGTGAGGATCATGGCCTTCGGCGCGGCCGGAGCCTCGAGGGCTTCCGCCCATGCGGCGGAGGTCTCGTTGGCATCAGCCGGACGGATCACCGCGAGGTTCGGGATCGCGCGCAGCGCAGCCAGGTGCTCGATCGGCTGGTGGGTCGGGCCGTCCTCACCCAGGCCGATGGAGTCGTGCGTCCACACGAAGTAGCTATCCGTGCTCATCAGCGCAGCCAGGCGGACGGAGGCGCGCATGTAATCGGAGAACTGCAGGAAGGTCGCACCGTACGGGCGGGTCGGGCCGTGCAGGGCGATGCCGTTGATGATCGCGCCCATCGCGTGCTCCCGGATGCCGAAGTGCAGGTTCCGGCCGGTCGGGGAGGTAGTGAAGGTGGAGGTGGAGATGCTGGTCGGGCCGAAGGAGTCCTCACCATTGATGAGGGTGTTGTTGGAGCCAGCCAGGTCGGCAGAGCCGCCCCACAGCTCCGGCATCTTCTTCGCCAGAGCCTGCAGCGCAGCACCAGAGGCCTTGCGGGTCGCGACGGACTCTCCAGCCTCGTAGCTCGGCAGTTCGGCATCAAAGCCCTCCGGCAGCTCGCCGGCGAAAAGGCGGTCGAAGAGCGCCTTGTTCTCTGGGTTGGCCTCAGCCCAGGCGTCGAAGCTCTTACGCCACTCGGCCTCCGCCGCCTCGCCGCGGTCGATGAGCTGGCGGGTGTGATCGATGATCTCCTCTTCGACCGGGAAGGCCTCGTCCGGGAAGCCGAGGTTCTTCTTGACCCCGGAGATCTCCTCGGCACCCAGAGCCGCCCCGTGGGAGGCGCCGGTGTTCACCGCGGTCGGTGCACCGTAGGCGATGACGCTGCGCATGCGGATGAAGGTCGGCTTGTTCTTCTCCTGCTTCGCGCGCTCCACGGCGTCCAGGATGCCTTCGACGTCCTCACCGGTGACCTCCAGGACCTGCCAGCCGTAGGCCTCGTAGCGGGCGGCGACGTCCTCGGTAAAGGCGATGGTGGTGTCGTCCTCGATGGAGATGCCGTTATCGTCCCAGAAGACGATGAGGTTGCCCAGCTCCTGAGTACCGGCCAGGGAGCCCGCCTCGGCAGTGATGCCCTCCTGGACGTCGCCGTCGGAGGCGATGACGTAGACGAAGTGGTCGAACGGGGACTCGCCGTCGCCGGCGTTCGGGTCGAAGAGCGCCTTCTCGCGGCGGGCGGCCATCGCCATGCCCACGGCAGATGCCAGGCCCTGGCCGAGCGGGCCGGTGGTGATCTCCACGCCGTCGGTGTGGCCGACCTCCGGGTGGCCCGGGGTCAGGGAGCCCCACTGGCGCAGCTGCTTGATGTCCTCGAGTTCCAGGCCGAAACCACCCAAGTACAGCTGGATGTACTGGGTGAGTGAAGAGTGGCCACAGGAGAGGACGAAACGGTCGCGACCAACCCAAGTCGGGTTCTTCGGGTTGTGGCGCAGCACGCGCTGGTAGAGCGTGTAGGCCAGGGGCGCGAGGCTCATCGCGGTGCCCGGGTGGCCCGAACCGCACTTCTCCACGGCGTCGGCGGCAAGCACGCGGGCGAGGTCAACCGCCCGGGTGTCCTTCTCAGACCAGTCCGCCGGGAAGTTGCGGGCCATCAATGCTTGGAGCTCGGCAGGGAGATTCGGATTATAAGACACGAACTTGGGCCTTCCTCGGGGTGTGACGTACTCGGGTTGTAGCTCTCGCCGCCGCGGACGCGCGGGCGAGGCTTAACTATGCATATTCAATCTACCGGCCACGGCAAAACTCTGCGTTCTTGGGGCAGCCGGAACTTTTTAGCGGTCATTTTCGACTACTCAAGAGGGCTTGATGAAACGTCGCCAATCCAGCCCCCAAATCTGGCGACTCGCGGTATCGGCGCAGTTTCGCCCACAGAATGCGCTCGGGTAGCGTATAGGCGGATAAGACGTGGAGAAGTGGAGGCAGAAGGCTTCGTGAATGGAATCTTGGATGCGGTCAAGGCTTATCTAGCGTTGACTAAGCCCCGGGTCATCGAGTTGCTCCTCGTCGCGACGATCCCGGCGATGCTCCAGGCCAATCGCGGTGAGATTGAGCTCGGCCTGATCATCCTCACCCTCATCGGTGGCTGGATGGGCGCAGCCTCCGCTAATACCTTCAACATGGTCGTCGACTACGACATCGACCAGTTGATGCGCCGCACCCGTCGCCGCCCGCTAGCCAAGGACACGGTTCCGGTCGAGCACGCAAAGATCTTCGCCTGGGTGCTGATGATCGCCAGTGTGCTGTGGCTGACCTTCCTCGTGCACTCTCCGCTGTCTGCCGCGTTCATTCTGCTGACCATCTGGTTCTACGTCTACGTCTACTCCAAGTGGTTGAAGCGCCGCACTTGGCAGAACGTCATCTGGGGTGGGGCCGCCGGCTGCATGCCCGTCATGGTCGGCTGGGCAGCTGTGACGGACAACAACGGCGGCGCCTTCAACGCCGGCTGGAGCTCCTGGATTCAGGCGATCATCCTGTTCATGGTCATCTTCTTCTGGACTCCGCCCCACACCTGGGCGCTGGGCATGCGCTACCGCGAGGACTACAAGGCCGCGGGCGTACCCATGATGCCGGTGGTCAAGCCGCCGCTGGAGGTCACCCGCCAGATCCTCTGGTACACCTGGGCTACGGTCATCACCTCGCTGCTTCTGGTCCCCGCCGCGGGCTGGATCTACGCCGTCGCGGCTCTGGCCTCCGGCGCCTGGTTCATCTTCCGCGCCCACGGCCTGCACCGCGGGGTCAAGGAGGGCACGCCGGTCAAGCCGATGAAGCTGTTCTTCCTGTCGAATAACTACCTTTCCCTGCTCTTCGTTGCCCTTTCGGTCGACGCCGTTATTGGCTGGGACACCGTCTGGCAGATGCTCGGCAACTAAGCTGTAGCCCTAACCCGGGGATTCGCCCCGATCTGCAGGCCGCATCCGGGAGGATGCGGCCGTTATTTTTTTGTTAGCGAAGAGGAGTACCTATGCCGCTCTTTTCCATCATCATGGTGACTTCTTACCTGGCCGGGGGCGCCGTATTGCTGTGGGTTGGGGTGAAGGGCGGATCAGAAACTCTGCCCCGCAACGACTGGATCGGAATCAGGACCCACAAGACGCTTTCCAGCGATGAGGCCTGGCTGACGGGGCATAAGGCTGCTGCGGGCTATCTCAAAGCCAGCAGCGTGCCGATGATCCTCGGTGGGATCTTCTTCATCTTCGCCAGTGACGAGCAGATTGGCTACGCAACTCTGCCAACTGCGGGGATCACGTTTGTGCTGGTGATGCTCGCAGTACGCAAGGCGCATACAGCCATCAGCGAATAGGTCTCGCCCCCGTCGTGGCAAAAAAGTCGTGGCAAAAAGCCCGGGCCGAGCCGTTGGAAAACAACGGACCACCCGGGCTTGTGCGGGTCACGGGCCGCGTCGATATGTTGCGGCCCCTGGAATTTTTTGGGGGCGTTTGCCCGGCGCTTGAGGGGCGCATGCGCTGGGAAGGGGAAATCCGTTTAGTCTCCCTGGACGGCGTGGCTCACCGTTTCGCTCTGCTCCTCATGGGTCTTCTGGTAGCGCAGCGCCCACAGGTAACCCGTGGCCAGGGTGACCAGACCGGATCCGATGACGTGGACCGGGACGGTCCAACGGGGCACGCCCAACCAGAACTGGATGATGCCCACCACGCCCTGGAAGAGGATGCCGGCGCACATCCAGGCGGCGGCCTTCCGCACGCGGGGAGCGGCCACCACGGCGATGAGAGCGGCGATCAGTCCGATCGTCAAGCCCAGGTAGAGGTACATGGCGTGGGCGTGAATGTGGGCGATGGATTCAAGGCTCACCTGCAGGCGGTGCTCCGGCTTGATGGCCTCGTCACCGGCGTGCGGGCCCGCACTCGTGACGAGCACGCCCGTGAACAAGGTAAATGCCAGCGCCACGGCGTTCATGGTGGTGAGGACGCGCAGGGCAGCAGGCATCTGCTCCTTGATGGGGGCGTCGTCGTCCTCGGTGACCTTGACGAGCAGGACCGCAGCCAGGAAGACAAGCAGCATGGAGGGCAGGAAGTGGGCGGCGACGATCCACCACGCCAGATCCAGGCGCACGCTGATGCCACCGATGACTGCCTGGGCGATAATGCCCAGACCCTGGATGAAGGACAGGTGGAGGATCGAGGAGCGTCGGCCGGCGCGCAGCAGCGCGATGAAGGCGGCGAGGGCGGCGGCAGCCAGCACGAAGGTCAGCATCCGGTTGCCGAACTCAATGATCTGGTGAATCCAGGGGGCCGACCCGGGGACCGGCACGAAGGAACCCGGGTGGCACTGTGGCCAGGTCTCGCAACCAAGCCCGGAGCCGGTCACGCGGACGAGGGATCCGGTGAAGGTGATCCCCGTCTGGCAGATCAGCAGGATGAGGGTCAGTACCCACTGGGTTTTGAGCCGTGGAACCTTCACGGCCTTGTTGCCATCGGAGTCCACCTCGCGCGGCAGGCCGACCTTGCGGTCCGCGCGGTAAATAGCTGCGTAGAGTTTCAGCATTGCCCGGCTCAACGGGTTGTTCGTTTGGGCTGCTTGTTGGCTAATCGGATCCATCACAGCACTCAAGATTAGTCGTGGTGAGGGAGCAAAGCGAAAGGGCGCGCGGGGCTCGTTTCACCCCGCGGTTCGTTGGCAGCGTGCCAGCTCAGGCAGCGTTCCACCTCAGGCAGTGGGGCAGGGGGTCGGCTAGCGAATACAGGGGAGGATTCCCGGTGAGGGCTAGTCGCCCTTGATGGTGAAAGAGAACAGCTTCCGGGCGGCGACCGCACCCACGATCGCCCAGACCGCGAGGACGACGATGGCGAACCAGTCGACCCCACCGGCAAAGGATTCTTCCAGCCCGGCGGCCAGCGCCACGGATGGAATCAGCTGCAACAGGGTTTGTGCCTGGGGCCCCAGGTCGGAGGCGACGGTGGAGTAACCAACCGCACCCAGCAGTACAAACCAAATGGTGTTCGCGAGTGCCAGCACCATCTCGGAGCTCAAGGTTCCCCCGAGCAGCAGGCCCAGCGAGGTGAAGCACCCCACCCCCAGGATGAGGAAGATCACGGCGATCACAAGGCCGAGCCCTGGCGGGGACCACCCCAGCAGCAGCGCGACCACCGTGAGGATCAGCACTTGGATGGCGACCACTATCAACACTGCAGCGATCTTGCCGGCGATGAGAGCCGAGGTGGGAACCCCGGCCGCCCCAATCCGTTTGAGTGCCCCGTAACGCCGGTCGAAGGCCACGGCGATGGCCTGGCCCGTGAAACCGGCACCCATGATCGCCACCGCCAGCACCATCGGGAACGCTCTGGCCACTGGGTCGTCCAACGGGACGACCGGCACGAGTGCCAGCCCCAGCAGCAAGCCGACCGGGATGATCAGGGACAGCAGCTGCTGCTCGCCGTGACGCAGGAAGAGCAACGACTCAATTTTGGTCTGTGCCAACAGCATCCGCACGAAGCTGGCTTGTTTCGGGGCAGGCTCGAAGGTCCCGACGGGGAAGCGGCCGCCGGTAGCTGGCGCGTCCTCCATCACTGCACCCGTCTCGGCCACAGGCTCCACCGGAGTTCCGGCCCCCTGACCCGATGGCGTACCTGCGGGATGGCTGTTCTGCATGCCTCGGTTATTCGCGGAAGTCATGAACGCATCTCCCATCCGGTCAGCGAGAGGAAAACTTCCTCAAGGGTCTGTTCAGTGCTGTCGAGCTTCGTGATCATCGTTGCGCAGTCACGGGCGGCGAGCGCGATCATCAGGACGCCATCGGGTGTGGCCGGAATGCCCTCTACGGCGAACTGGCGTGGTTTGATCTCCCGGACTAGTACCGAAGGCGCCGACGCGGCACCGCCGACCTCATCCAGCAGTACTCCTTGTCCTGCCTTGGCCGCACCGGCCTTGACCTCGAGGAGGGCACGGTGGAAGTGGTCCCGGTCGAGATCGGCGTCGACGCTGACCTGGAAGGTATGCCCGCTACCGCCACCCGCGCGCTCGGAGGTGAGTTCCTTCGGGGTGCCCGCGGCGACGACCTTGCCCTTGTCGATGATGACGACCCGGTCGGAGAGCGCCTCAGCCTCGTCGAGCAGGTGGGTGGTGAGGACGACACCCACGCCATCGCGACGCATGGAGCGCACGATATCCCATACCGCGTGACGGGACTGTGCATCCAGCCCTGCGGTGGGCTCATCGAGGAAGACCAGTTCCGGGCGGTTCACCAGGGCGCAGGCGAGCGCTAGACGTTGCTGCTGGCCGCCGGAGAGGCGCCGATAGGTGGTGGAGCGGTGCTTGGTGAGCCCCACCATGTCCAGCAGCCACTCGGTATCCAGCGGGTCCTCGCTGTAGCTGGCAACCAGCTTGAGCATCTCGCCGACCCGGATGCCGGGGTAGGCGCCGCCACCCTGCAGCATCACCCCAATGCGGGAACGCACGGCGTCGGATTCCTTAGCGGGGTCCAGGCCGAACAGCCGGATCTCGCCGGCATCCGGGCGGGCGAAGCCCTCGCACATCTCGATGGTCGTGGTTTTGCCCGCGCCGTTGGGGCCCAGTAGTGCCACGATCTCGCCGGGGTAGACCTGGAAGTCCAGCCCATCGACGGCGGTGTGGGCGCCAAACTTCTTCACCGCGCCAGTGACCTGCAGCAGTGGTTGGAGTTGGGGGGCCGAAGAGTCCTGCATTTTCACAGCTATTCAGTCTAGCCAGATGGCGCGGGCTGGGGGATCACCGGTTGTTGGGTGTGTCTGCCTTCGTGGGCATTTCTTTGGGGCGAGGCAACGCGAGGGCGTTGGCATATGCCGGGTGTTTCTTGAGGTAGCGCCAGCTGGCGACCAGAAACGCGAGGAAAAGTAGCGCGGACATGGCGTAGATGAAGGCCACCGTCGCCGGCGGTAGCCCGAGACCACGGGGCAGGATGAAGAAGCTGAAAGCCACCGAGTACACGATTGTCGCGAAGTGGAAGACCGGCCGGTTGGCCCACGCCGCGAGCGGCAGAATGGCCCAGAGCAGGTACCAGGGGTGGACGACGGGGAAGAAGATCACGAGGAACAGCGTGGCGACCCCGAGCCCTCCCACGGGGTGGATTCGGCCCCGGTAGGAGGCCCACAGCATGCGCACAACCCAGAATGCGCCGATCATCACCCCGAGGAAGCGGAAAACGAGCAGCGCAGCGGACTGTTGGTCCCCTAAGCCAAGGAGGGTCCCTAAGAACGACGACGCCAAACCCCCCAACGTGGACAGGCTCATCCAGCTGATGATTTCTGCCGCCCCGCCCTGGGAGGTGATCCAACCGAAGCCCACGCCTGTGATCACGGAGAACAGACTCGCAGTGGCCGCGGCGACCACCGCGCTGGCCACTCCTGCACCGATAAGGTGTCGCAGTCCCTCGCCCCACCAGCGCGCGATCGCCACTGCGGTGAAGCCGAGAGCCATCAGGGCGGTCACCTTGATCAGGCCCGCGCAGGTGACGAGCACCGTGCCGGAGGCCATGAGCAGCAGGCGGCTGCTCAAAGGTCGCTCGTAATGGTCGGTGCCGCGAAGCACGAACTCCATGCCCACGAGCAGAAAGCCGAGCATGAGCGCCTCGTTGTGGATACCCGCGACGAGGTGGAGCAGCGTCAGCGGGTTCAGCACCCCGAGCCACCAGGCTGTCTGGGGCGCGATGCCGCAGCGCTGGGCGAGCCTCGTCAACGCCCAGCCGGTGAGCACCAGCCCGGTGATGCTCATCAGCCGATGGCCGAAGACCCCCAGCACGATGTTGTTGCCGGTGATCATGGAGATCACGGCCCCGTAGCCCAGTGCGACCGGGCCATAGGGCGCAGGGGAGTGCGCCCACATCAAGGGCACGGAACGGGCGAGCGGGTCTTGCATCCCGAGGATGTCCACCGGACCTGCGCTATACGGGTCCAGCCCCTGCGCGGCGATCGCCCCTTGGGCTAGATAAGAGTAGATGTCCTGGGTGAACATCGGCGCAGTGATCGCCAGGGGAAGCACCCAGAGGGCGAAGATCCGCCAATAGGTGCGGATGGGCAGGCGGGGGACTTGCCTTCCCCCTGGCCCCAGCACGAAGGCGCCGAGTAGGAGCCAGGCGAGCACTAGGAATCCGATTCCGACGAAGACGGTCACGGTGGTGCTGTGCAGCATCCGGGCCAAGACGTTGATCCCGGGAACGGACCAGAATGGGTTGCCCACCACGGGCATGGCGCCCGCGCCAATACCCCCGAGAGCGATGAGAATGGTGCCGATGGATCCCAGCCACACCGCGATCTGCAGCCGCAGCCGGTAGGCGGGGTTCAGGGGCTCCAACGGCGCGTGGAGGGGAAGCACCCGACCCTCTTGGTGGAGCTGTGCCGATCGGGAACCGGCCAGGCCGAGCCGGGGCAGCACGTCCAAATAGCGGCGCCACAGGCTGAAGGGGCCGCGGATCAACGCGCGGCCGGGTCGGTTCGAAGACATGCAACCACGATAATGAAGCCAGCGTTTTTAGGGAACATAGGTTCGCCTTAGTAGACAGGGGGAATTATTTAAGACACACTCGTGTTGTCTAATCATGACGGCACTCAACGATGAAAGGCGGGTTGATATGGCACCAGTGGAAACCGACACGCGCCGTCGCATCCTGCTGTACGTGTTGAGACACGGGCCGGTGAGCGCGACAACCATCAGCGAGGCTTTTGGTTTGAGCGCCGCTGGCGTGAGGCGCCATCTGGACAACATCGTTGCAGATGGGCTCGCTGAGGCCGTTGACGCGCCACGGTCAGGACAGCGTGGGCGACCGGCGAAGCTATTCCGCCTCACTGATGCGGGTCGAGCACAGTTCGGTCATGATTACGACACCCTTGCACTCCTCGCGCTGCGCGCCCTGAAGAACTCGGGCGGAGAGGAAGCAGTCGAGGCCTTTGCTGCGCAACGCATCAATGATCTGTTGGGGGACATCCCCGAACTCGACGGTGACTACGCAGACGACCGTGATGTGAAGGCCCAGGCCAAGAACATCGCGGAGGCGCTGACCAACCGTGGCTACGCGGCCACCGTGAGCCACGCGGCGGGCGGCGTCCAAATCTGCAGGCACCACTGCCCAATCCAGGACGTGGCGGAGGAGTTCCCCGAGCTGTGCGCTGCAGAGCACCGGGTAGTTGCGGAGCTACTCGGCCAGCACACTCAGCCGCTCGCTACTATCGCGGACGGCAACGGTATCTGTACGACCCATATTCCGCTGACCACCATTACCCCTTCCGCAACGAAGGAAAGCTAAAGAATCTATGACTCAAGCTGCTGACAAACTGCAATCCGATCAGGAAATCATCGACTCGATCGGTGCCTACGGCTACGGTTGGCACGATTCCGACGACGCCGGCGCCAGCGCGCGCCGTGGCCTGAACGAGGACGTCGTCCGGGATATTTCTGCCAAGAAGAACGAGCCGGAGTGGATGCTCGAGCGTCGCCTCAAGGCCCTCGAGATCTTCGACAAGAAGCCCATGCCCACCTGGGGCGCGGACCTGTCCGGCATCGACTTCGACCAGATCAAGTACTTCGTCCGCTCCACCGAGCAGCAGGCGACGACCTGGGAGGACCTGCCGGAGGATATTAAGAACACCTACGACAAGCTGGGCATCCCGGAGGCGGAGCGCCAGCGCCTCGTCGCCGGTGTCGCCGCGCAGTACGAGTCCGAGGTTGTGTACCACCAGATCCGCGAGGACCTGGAGGAGCAGGGCGTGATCTTCGTCGACACCGACACCGCCCTGGAGGAGTACCCGGAGCTGTTCAAGGAGTACTTCGGCACCGTGATCCCCGCGGGCGATAACAAGTTCTCCGCTCTCAACACCGCCGTGTGGTCCGGTGGTTCCTTCATTTACGTCCCACCGGGAGTCCACGTGGACATCCCGCTGCAGGCCTACTTCCGCATCAACACGGAAAACATGGGCCAGTTCGAGCGCACTCTCATCATCGTCGACGAGGACGCCTACGTGCACTACGTCGAGGGCTGCACCGCCCCGATCTACAAGACCGACTCCCTGCACTCCGCCGTCGTCGAGATCATCGTGAAGAAGGGCGGCCGCTGCCGCTACACGACGATCCAGAACTGGTCGAACAACGTCTACAACCTCGTCACCAAGCGCACCAAGTGTGAAGAGGGCGCGACCATGGAGTGGGTCGATGGCAACATCGGCTCCAAGGTCACCATGAAGTACCCGGCCGTCTGGATGACCGGTCCGCACGCCAAGGGCGAGGTCCTGTCCGTCGCCTTCGCAGGTGAGGGCCAGTTCCAGGACACCGGCGCGAAGATGACCCACATGGCGCCGTACACCAGCTCCAATATCGTCTCGAAGTCCGTGGCCCGCTCCGGTGGTCGCGCGGCCTACCGCGGCCTGGTCGAGGTTCACCCGAACGCGCACCACTCCGCCTCCCAGGTTGAGTGTGACGCCCTGCTGGTGGACTCCATCTCGCGGTCGGATACATACCCGTACAACGACATCCGCAACGACCACGTCACCTTGGGCCACGAGGCAACCGTCTCCCAGGTCTCCGAGGATCAGCTCTTCTACCTGATGAGCCGAGGCCTCGAGGAGGACGAGGCGATGGCGATGATCGTTCGTGGCTTCGTGGAGCCAATCGCCAAGGAGCTCCCGATGGAGTACGCGCTTGAGCTCAACCGTCTGATCGAACTGCAAATGGAAGGATCGGTGGGCTAAGCCAGATGACCACCTTGGAAAACGTTCAGAACCAAACCGTCAAGGCGGGAACCGATCACCAGACTAAGGGCGACCGCTTCACCTCCTTCAAGGCTGAGGATTTCGCGATCCCGAAGGGCCGCGACGAGGACTGGCGCTTTACCCCGCTGCGTCGTCTCCGCGGTCTGCACGACGGCACCGCCGCGGCGCCCACGGACGCCAACGTCGTCATCGAGGTCCCGGAGAACGCCGGGGACAACGTCTCCGTGACGAAGGTTGACTCCTCCGACCCGCGCGTGGGTCTGGCCGGCGCACCGGTCGACCGTGCTGCAGCCCAGGCCTGGGAGAATGCCCCGGTCGCGGACTACGTCCAGGTTGCCAAGGACACCGCGCTAACCGAGCCGATCGAGATCACGATCACTGGCCCGGGCGAGGACCAGGTTTCGTACAGCACCCTGGTCGTCGAGCTCGAGCGTCACGCCGAGGCCGTCGTCATCCTGCGTTACCAGGGTTCCGGCGCGCACTCCGACAACGTCGAGTTCGTCGTCGGCGACGGCGCGAAGCTGGTCACCGTGGTGCTGGAGGACTGGGAGGACGATGGCGTCCACCTTTCCAACTCGCACGTCCAGACTGGCCGAGATGCCACCGTCCGCCACGCCTACGCGGCATTCGGCGGCGAGATCCTGCGCTCCGTGCCGCACGTGCGCTACACCGCACCGGGTGGCGACGTGGAGATGCTGGGCGTCAACTTCGCTGATGCGGATCAGTACTTCGAGCAGCGTCTGCTCATCGACCACTCCGTCCAGAACTGCCGCTCCAACGTGCTCTACAAGGGCGCACTGCAGGGCGACCCGGCCGACGCGGATCGCCCGGCGTCCGAGCGTAAGCGCGACGCCCGCACCGTGTGGATCGGTGACGTCCTCATTCGCCCGGAGGCCACCGGGACGGACACCTACGAGACCAATAACAACCTGCTGCTGACCACCGGTGCCCGTGCGGACTCCGTGCCGAACCTGGAGATCCAGACCGGCGAGATCGCAGGTGCCGGCCACGCCGCCACGGTGGGTCGCTTCGACGACGAGCAGATGTACTACCTGCAGGCCAGGGGCATTCCGGAGGCACAGGCCAAGATGCTCATCGTCCGCGGTTTCTTCACGGACGTCATCCGCCGCATCCCGGTGGAGTCCGTCCGCGAGCACCTGGAAGAGCTCGTCGGCAACGAGCTTGAGCGCACCGTCCTCTAACCCGCTAATCCTCCCAAGAATCTTTCAAAGGAAACATCACTAGTATGAGCACTCTTGAGATCAAGAACCTCCACGCCCAGGTCCTGCCCTCGGACGAGAACGACGAGCCGAAGAAGATCCTCAACGGCGTGAACCTCACCATCAACTCCGGCGAGACCCACGCCATCATGGGGCCGAACGGCTCCGGTAAGTCCACCCTGGCCTACGCCATCAGTGGCCACCCGCGCTACGAGGTCACCGAGGGCGAGGTGCTGCTCGACGGCGTGAACCTCCTCGACCTGGACGTCGATGAGCGCGCCCGCGCTGGCCTCTTCCTGGCGATGCAGTACCCGACCGAGGTGCCGGGTGTCTCCATGGCTAACTTCCTGCGCTCCGCGGCCACCGCCACCCGTGGCGAGGCCCCGAAGCTGCGCGAGTGGGTCAAGGAGGCCCGCGAGGCGATGAAGGAGCTGGACATCGACCCGTCCTTCTCCGAGCGTTCCGTCAACGAGGGCTTCTCCGGCGGCGAGAAAAAGCGCCACGAGGTGCTGCAGCTCGGCCTGCTGAAGCCGAAGTTCGCCATCCTGGACGAGACCGACTCCGGCCTGGACGTCGACGCCCTGCGCATCGTCTCCGAGGGCATCAACCGCTACCAGGAGCGCGAGAACGGCGGCGTGCTGATGATCACGCACTACCAGCGCATCCTGAACTACGTGAAGCCGGATCACGTGCACGTCTTCGCCGGCGGCCGCATCGTGACCTCCGGTGGCCCGGAGCTGGCAGAGCAGCTGGAGAACGAGGGCTACGACAAGTTCGTCAACGCCTAAAGACGCACCGAAAGTCCCACCCCGCGACCCCTGGGGTGGGTTTTCAATCCCCGCAGGCATGCTTCAACCGCGTCACTGCGGTTAGAGAAGCGAAGAATCGAAGGTTTTCATGGTTGATACTCATCTCGACACCCAAGCGATCCGACAGGATTTCCCCATCCTTTCCCGCACCGTTCGGGACGGCCAGCCGCTGATCTACCTCGATTCCGGGGCGACCGCGCAGCGGCCCCTGCAGGTGCTGGACGCGGAGCGCGATTTTCTGACCAAGCACAACGCCCCGGTCCACCGTGGCGCCTACCAGATCGCGGAGGAGGCCACCGACGCTTATGAGGGCGCCCGCGAGGCCATCGCGGCCTTCGTTGGCGCGGCGGATGAGGAGATCGCCTTCACGAAGAACGCCACCGAGGCGCTCAACGAGGTGGCCTTCATCCTGGGGGACTCGCGGGCAGGGGAGCTGCAGGTCACCGAGGGCGACGAGATCGTCGTCTCTGAGCTGGAGCACCACGCCAACCTCGTGCCCTGGCAGGAGCTGGCACGCCGCACTGGTGCGACCCTGAAGTGGTTCCGCGCCACTGAGGACGGCCGCATCGACCTGGACAGCCTGCAGCTCAGTGAGAAGACGAAGGTCGTGGCTCTGACTCACCAGTCCAACGTCACCGGTGCGGTGCTGGACGTCAAGGAGGCTGTGCGGCGGGCCCGCGAGGTCGGCGCACTCTTCGTGTTGGATGCCTGCCAGTCCGTGCCGCACATGGCCGTGGATTTCCACGACCTGGATGTGGACTTCGCGGCGTTCTCCGGGCACAAGATGCTGGGGCCCAACGGCGTGGGCGTGATGTACGGCAAGAAGGAGCACCTGCGGGTGCTGCCACCGTTCCTCACCGGCGGGTCGATGATCCAGAAGGTGACGATGGAGGGCTCCACCTTCGCCGACGCCCCGCAGAAGTTCGAGGCGGGCACCCAGATGACTTCCCAGGTCGTGGGTCTTGGCGCTGCGGTGGCTTACCTCAACGAGCTGGGCATGGACAAGGTCGCCGCCCACGAGCACGAGCTCACCGCCTATGCGCTGGCCCAGCTCAGCGAGATCCCGGGCCTGCGGATCATCGGTCCAACGGATATGCACAACCGGGGTAGCGCGGTGAGCATGGTGGTCGATGGAATCCACCCGCACGACCTGGGTCAGATCTTGGACGACCAGGGAGTCTCCATCCGGGTGGGACACCACTGCGCATGGCCGGCCCACACGTGCCTGGGCGTGCAGGCCACGGCGCGCGCCAGCTTCTACGTCTATAACGAGAAGTGGGAGATCGACCGGCTCGTCGAGGGCATTCGCAAGGCGCAGGAGTTCTTCGGCGTCTAGCCCCGCCGCCGGGGTGGTGACGCTCCTTTTCAGGACGTCAACGCCCCCCACGTAGCAGAAGACCTGAACCCAACTACACAACCTCAACCTTCAAAACGGTGGTGAAAGTACATGAGAATGGAACAGATGTACCAGGAGGTCATCCTGGACCATTACAAGCACCCGGAACACGCGGGTCTGCGCGAGCCGTATGACGCGGAGGTCTTCCACGTCAACACTTCCTGTGGTGACGAACTGACGCTGCGGGTGCACCTGAGCGAGGACCACAAGACGGTTCAGGACATCTCCTACGACGCCGTGGGATGCTCTATCAGCCAAGCATCCACCTCCGTGATGGCCGATGAGATCGTGGGCAAGCCGGTCACGGAAGCCTTCGCAAAGCTCGCCGAATTCGAGAAGATGATCACCTCCCGAGGCAAACTGGAGGGCGACGAGGACCTCATCGGCGACGGCATCGCCTTTAGCGGTGTCTCCAAGTACCCGGCCCGCGTGAAGTGCGCCCTGCTGGGCTGGAAGGCCTTCGAGGCCGCCGCGATCGACGCAGGCGTCACCCCGCCCGAGCAGTCCGAAGATGCTTAGAAATCACCCATTAACTAACAACTCACCGTTTCTTTCACGGCACTTTAAGCCCAACCCCCTAAGCGAGGAAAGCAATGTCTGAACAGAACCCTTCCAGCCCGGAGATGGACCCATCGCCGCTCAACGAGGTTCCGGAGCCACCGGCAAACCCAAGCCAGGAGGATCTTGAGCGTTACGGCAAGATCGAGGAGTGCCTGCTCGACGTCATCGACCCGGAGCTGGGCATCAACGTCGTCGACCTTGGTCTGGTATACGACATCTGGGATGAGGGCAAGACTGTCATGATCAATATGACGCTGACCTCCCCGGCGTGCCCGCTGCACGACATGATTGAGGACCAAGCGCAGACCGCGGTGCTGAGCACGCTCCAGGAGTATGAGGACCTGCAGATCAACTGGGTCTGGACCCCAGCCTGGGGCCCGCAGATGATCAACGAGGAAGGCCGCGAGCAGCTGCGTTACCTCGGCTTCTCGGTCTAATTTCGCTGCAGGCCGAAGCGTAGGTACCGCCAGGGGCGGCGATAGAGGGGGAGTAACACCGGGTGAACCCACCCGGTGTTTTTCCTTAACCGCCACATGGTTCTGGCGGTGCGCAGCCCGCTGCGCCCGGAGAGGTAAGCCAGCTGGTCGGCGGTGGACAGGGAAAAGAAGGCGGCGAAGAAGCTTTGGACGTCCTCGGTGTCGGCCTCGGCGACAAGCAGGGAACCGATCCGCCGCAGTGCCCGGGCGAGGGTCACGTTCGCCCGCCGAGCCAGCCCCATAAGATTCGCCCCACTGTGTGTTGCTCGAGCGTATTTCGCCTCCACGCGGTCGAGGAAGCCATCCACCTCCTGCAGTGCGGTGCCGACCGAATAGCCGGTCGCAGGGTGGATGAACCCGTCTCGGGCCCCGAAGGCGAGCACCCCTGAGCCAGCAGCGATGGTGCCCATCGGGATGGCGACGAGCTCCTCATCCACGACCTCCAGCTCCTCGCGCCAACCCTCGCCCTGGAGGCTGGCTAGCCGCGCTTCGAGTCGGGCGCGCAGCAGGGCGAAGTCAGCGTCGGTGGGGCGGGAGGTGCTTGCCAGGATCGTCTCTTCCGCCAGCCAGCCTTCGGGGAGGCGCTGGACGTAGAGGAAGCTGGGTTTGGCGCCACCGGGTTCTGCCGCGGGGGAGGCTGTCCAGTCCATCAGCGTGGGGGTGATCAGCGCTTCCGACAGCGTGGCGCCGGATCCCGGCACCGGGCGGAGCACGTAACCGACCGCAATCTGCCACAGCGCACCGCCTGTGGCCGCCCCGCGGCAGTCCACCGTGAGCCCCGGCAAGTCGGCGAGTTGTTCCTCGGTCATGGCTTCGGCGTGCAGGCTTCCCCCGGCGTACCTCACTGCCTCGGCCGCCCCGGCTCGCAGGGCGTCTTTGGCCATCATCCGGTAGCGAAAGCCTAACTGCTTGGTGCTCCCCGGGGTGGGGGTCACGCGGATGGCTTCGGCAGGCGAGAAGAGCTCATCGGCCCAGTCGGGGACCTCCGGGGCGAAGGCTCCATAGGTGGCGGGCCAGGCTGGCCACGCATCCGCCCCTGCTGCGTCCGGACGAGAACCGGGGTCGTAGCCGTCCACCTGCCAACCCCGCTCGGCCGCCCGAAGCGCGAGGATCGCACCCGCTGGCCCCAAACCAATGACGTTGATCCGGCGCGGACCGGCACCCCGGGCGGGCGCCCCAGGGGCTGCGCTAATACTCCAGCTCATGCCCCCAATCTAGCCAAGGGCCGGGCAGTGTTAGGGTATTGCCTGTGATTGTGACGAAGGATCTGGAAGTTCGGGTGGGCGCGCGCACGCTCCTCACCGCCCCCGGCGAGCACCTACGGGTGCAGCCGGGCGACCGCATCGCGCTGGTGGGGCGTAACGGCGCCGGAAAGACCACCACGATGCGGATCTTGGCGGGGGAGACCGAGCCCTACGGCGGCAGCGTCGTCAGCTCCGGGGAGCTGGGCTACCTGCCGCAGGACTCGAAGGAAGGGGACATCGAACAGAGTGCCCGGGACCGCGTCCTCTCGGCGCGCGGGCTCGACCGGATCCGGCAGTCCATGGAGCGCCAGCAGGAGATCATGGAGACCGCGACGACGGACTCCAAGCGCGATGCCGCGATCCGCAAGTACTCCCGGTTGGAGGAGCAGTACCACTCGCTGGGCGGCTACGAGGCCAATGCCGAAGCTGCCCGCATCTGCGACGCGCTGGGCCTGCCGGAACGGGTACTCGACCAGCAGCTGAAGACCCTCTCGGGTGGACAGCGCCGCCGCGTGGAGCTCGCCCAGATTCTCTTCGCCGCCACGGCAGGTTCTGGGCGCTCCAAGACCACCCTGCTGCTCGACGAGCCGACCAACCACCTGGACTCGGACTCCATCGCCTGGCTGAAGGACTTCCTCTCCAAGCACGAGGGTGGGCTGATCATGATCTCCCACGACGTCGAGCTCATCGAGGCGGTCTGCAACCGGGTCTGGTTCCTGGACGCGGTCCGAGCCGAGGCGGATGTCTACAACATGGGCTGGAAGAAGTACCTGGACGCCCGCGCCCTGGACGAGGCACGTCGACGTCGGGAACGGGCGAACGCGGAGAAGAAGGCCTCCGCGTTGAAGAAGCAGGCGGATAAGTTCGGGGCGAAGGCGAACAAGGCCCGCGCCGCCAAGCAGATGGTTGCCCGCGCCGACCGGATGCTCGACCAGCTGGATGAGGTGCGCGTCGAGGATAAGGTCGCCTCGATCCGTTTCCCGAAACCCGCCCCGTGCGGCAAAACCCCGCTGTTCGCCAAGGGGCTGACCAAGATGTACGGCTCCCTGGAGGTCTTCGCGGGCGTGGACCTGGCGATCGACAAGGGCAGTCGCGTCGTCGTCCTGGGCTTCAACGGCGCCGGTAAGACCACGCTGCTGAAGCTGCTGGCCGGGGTGGAGCGCACGGACGGGGAGGGCGGCATCGTCACGGGCCACGGGCTCAAGATCGGATACTTCGCCCAGGAGCACGACACCATCGACGGGAGCAAGTCCGTGTGGCAGAACGCCATCGATGCTTGCCCCGACGCCGATGAGCAGGAGCTACGCAGCCTGCTGGGCGCGTTCATGTTTTCTGGGGAGAAGTTGGATCAGCCGGCGGGCACGCTCTCGGGCGGCGAGAAGACACGCCTGGCGCTCGCCACGCTGGTCTCCTCACGTGCGAACGTGCTGCTGCTCGACGAGCCGACGAATAACCTGGACCCGCAGTCCCGCGAGCAGGTCCTGGACGCGCTGCGCACCTACGAGGGCGCGGTGGTGCTGGTGACACACGACCCGGGTGCCGTGCGGGCTTTGGAGCCGGAGCGGGTCATCGTCCTGCCCGATGGTGTGGAGGACCTGTGGAACGACGAGTACATGGAGATCGTCGAGCTGGCCTAGGCCCGTCTGTCTGGTCGGTTGGTTGGCTGTCCGGCACGGTGTGCCGGTTCGCAGTTGGCGCTTACCAGGACCAGCCGGTCCGCCCGAACCAGTTGCGCTCAGCGAGGTTGAAGACGGCTTCGCGCTGCTTCTTCGTCAGCCCCGAGTCCAGCTCAGCGTAGGTCTGTCCGGGACGGCGGCTGATTCCGACAATCGCCCAGCCGTTATTGTTCCAGTCATCTAACTTGGCATCCTCCGCCGAGCTCGCCATGTTGAAACGTGTGCGGTACCAGTCGGGCCTGCGCTTCATCTCGAATTCGAAGGAATGCATCTCCTTCAGCGAGCCATCGGGGTGGAGCACTTTCAGCGGCGCCCGGTAGTAGTAATAAAACGTTCGGCCGGAGTCGCTGGAACTACTGACATCAGTGCGGCAGTGATAGAACTGCCCGACCAGCGCAGGGTAGTAGTCGATCCAGCCATTCTTCCAGGCTGTGACGATCCGCCTGCGCCGGGAAACGTCGCGTGAGATCGCGTACGCCCCGACGAGGACAAAGATGCTGCCGATAGCGGCAAAGCCGATGTCGATGACGTCGAATTTATCGCGCCATGACCCGGTATCACTCAGACCGCTGAGCAGGAAGCGAAAGCCGATCAGCGCGAACAAACCGCCGAAGAGCACGAAGATCAGGAAGAAAGCGATGCGCCCGGGCAGCGCTCCCCGGTAGGGCGCAGGCCCGGCCGCTTTCACTGCCTCGAAGACCCCGCTGTGGTCCCGCATCGGGTTGGGGCTGGAATAAAAGTCCTCGTCTCGCTCGGGCACCAGCGGATTCTCCAGCCCGGATTTGAACTTCAGTTGTGTGCGCGGCATGCGCGTCGGCTGCGTCAAAGCTCTGGCCCCTCGTCGCTGTGAAGTAGACAACAAAGTGCCACCAGCATACGCCGTGATTCAGCCACCGACACGCAAAAAACGGACAAGGCCAAGCACGACTTGGCTTTATGCACTGTGCTTGGCTTTGCCCGCGAGGCTCGCTAGTTACGGAAGCCGTGCACCGGGGCGGGGATGAAACCGCCGCGGTGGACGAAGGCGTCGTTGCCCTTCGCATTCACCGGGATGACCGGGGCGTAGCCCAGCAGGCCACCAAAGTTGACCTCATCGCCCGGCTTCGTGCCCGGTACAGGGATGAGGCGAGCAGCAGTGGTCTTATGGTTCATCACGCCAATGGCGGCCTCGTCGGCAATCATGCCCGCGATGAGCTCAGCGGACGTATCACCCGGGATGGCGATCATGTCGAAACCGACCGAGCAGATGCTGGTCATGGCCTCGAGCTTGTCCATGGTGATGGAGCCCTCGCGGACGGCGTCGATCATGCCCTTGTCCTCGGAGACCGGGATGAAGGACCCGGATAGCCCGCCCACGCGCGAGCAAGCCATCATGCCACCCTTCTTCACCGCGTCATTGAGCAGGGCCAGTGCCGCGGTCGTGCCGTGGGTGCCGACCTGGTCCAGACCCATGCTCTCGAGCACGTGCGCCACCGAGTCACCCACCTCGGCGGTCGGGGCGAGGGAGAGGTCGACGATGCCGAAGGGCACGCCGAGGCGCTCGGCGGCCATCGTGCCGACCAGCTGGCCCGCGCGGGTGATCTTGAAGGCAGCCTTCTTAATCTCCTCAGCGATCTCGTTGAGGGAGGCGCCAGCCATCGGGGAGATGGCGTTGTTCACCACGCCCGGTCCGGAGACACCGACGGAGATCACCGTGTCCGGCTCCTCGATGCCGTGGAAGGCACCCGCCATGAACGGGTTGTCGCCGACTGCATTGGCAAAGACCACGAGCTTCGCGCAGGCGATGGAGGACTCGTCCTTGGTCAGCTCAGCTGCCTCCTTGACGACCTGGCCCATCAGGCCGACGGCGTCCATGTTCACGCCAGCACGGGAGGTCGCGACGTTCACCGAGCCGCAGACCGCGCCGGTGGTGGACAGTGCCTCGGGAATGGAGCGGATGAGCCGCTCGTCGGAGGTCGTCGCGCCCTTCTCCACCAGCGCGGAGTAACCACCGACGAAGTTCACGCCCAGCTCACCGGCGGCGCGGTCCAGCGCCTTGGCGATCTCCACCGGGTTACCCTCCACGCCGGCGGCGACGAGGGAGATGGGGGAGACGGAAACCCGCTTGTTGACGATCGGGATGCCCAGCTCGCGCTCGATACCCTCACACACCGGCACCAGGTCGCGGGCGCGCTCGGTCACGCGATCGTAGACCGCCTGAGCCGTGGCCTCCATGGTGGAGCGGGTGCAGCCGATGAGTGAAATGCCCATCGTCACCGTGCGGATGTCCAGACGGTAGTCCTCGATCATCCGGATGACCTCGAGGAAGCGGGCAGAAGAGAATTCGAAGTTCACGCCGGGCCGCCTTAAATATCGTTGATGGCGCTGAACAGAGCCTCAGACTGGATGCGCACGACCATGCCCAGCGGCTGGCCCGCGGCGTCAAAGGCCTCCTGGAGGGCGCCCATATCCACGTCTGTTTCCGGCAGTTCCACGCGCATGATCATGGTGAAGAAGTCATCCATGATGGTCTGGGAGACGTCGACGATATTCAGGCCCTCGTCGGCTGCCGCCTTCGCGACGGCGGCGATAACACCGGGGCGATCCTTGCCGGTAGTGGTAATGATTGCATACATGCGGCCAGTATAGACCTGGAAAAATGCGCCTAGAAACGGGTGTAGGGTGGGCGCCATGAAAAAGCAGCATGTTCTTGTCCTTGGCGCCGACGGGAACATCTCGCGCCACAGCATCCCGAAGCTCGTCGCAGCAGGCCACAGCGTCACGGCCCTGGTCCGCAACCCCGGGCACGTCCAAAATCTCGTCGACGAGGGTGCTACCGCGATTGTGCGCGATCTCACTACGATCAGCACAGAGGATTGGGCGCGTCTGCTGAGCCCCTTCGATGTGGTCGTCTGGTCCGCCGGTGCTGGACGGCGCCATGGACCCCGCCTCCGAGACGCCGCGCGAGCTGGTCGCCGACGTCATCGTCGAGTCCCTCGGGCGTGGGGAAGCCTTTGGCCGCAACCCGCTCGACTTCGAAAACGGAACGGGCTCGGTCGCCGACGTCTAACCGCGGGGGGGCTACACGCCGCGCACCGACTGCTCGACGAGGTCGAGCATCTTCTCGAGCTGCGCGGTGTCGGCCCCCTCCGCCATCTTCGCCATCAGCCCATCCATGACGGTCTCGAGGTAGGTCTGGATGACCTCCAGGGGCACGTCGGTGCGCATCGAGACATTGTGGGACAGGCGGGCCCGGACGGCGGCATCGAGGACCTGCTGGTGCTTGCGCCACCGCGCCTCGAACTCCGGGTCGGTGCGCAGCTTACGGACCGTTTCCGCACGGGTGATGTACCAGCTGTTGGTCTCCGGGTGCGTGATCATGTGCCGCATGACCTCAATGAGGCCGTGGTTCGACACGACCTCCGCCTGGCGGGCGGCGTCCTCCCGCACCACCGCGAGGAACAGGGCTTCCTTGTCCGCGAAGTGGTGGAAAATCGCACCCCGGGTCTTTCCGGTGGCCTTCTCTAGCCGGGCGACGGTCGCTCCCTCGTAGCCATATTGCGCGAAGCAACCACGGGCTTGCTTGATAATCTCCCGACGACGGCGGGATAGTTCACGGTCGCTGACGATGGGCATGGCGGATTCCTTGATTGCGCACCTTCGGGATTGGGGGTGGGGTCGCGCGGGGTCGAAGAAAAAGTTTAAGAAAAGGGGAGAGGGGCCCACCGGCTAGGCCGGAAGGCCCCTCAGCGGATGGAGAGAACTACTTGTTCTCGTCCATCATGTTGCGCAGGACGAACTGCAGGATACCGCCGTTGCGGTAGTAGTCAGCCTCGCCCGGGGTGTCGATACGGGTCACGGCGTCGAACTCAATCTTCTCGCCGTTCTCCTTGGTAGCGACGACCTTCACGGTCTTCGGGGTCTCGCCCTCGTTGAGCTTCTCCAGACCGGTGATGTCGAAGGTCTCGGTGCCCTCGATGCCCAGGGACTTCCAGGACTCGCCCTCCGGGAACTGCAGCGGAACAACGCCCATACCGATGAGGTTGGAGCGGTGGATTCGCTCGAAGGACTCTGCGATGACGGCCTTCACGCCGAGCAGCAGGGTGCCCTTTGCAGCCCAGTCACGGGAGGAGCCGGTGCCGTACTCCTTGCCGCCGAGAACCACGAGAGGAGTGTTCTGCTCCTTGTAGTTCATTGCAGCGTCGTAGATGTAGGACTGTGGGCCACCCTCCTGGGTGAAGTCGCGGGTGTAGCCACCTGCAACGCCGTCCAGCAGCTGGTTCTGCAGACGGATGTTCGCGAAGGTACCGCGGACCATGACCTCGTGGTTACCACGACGTGCGCCGAGGGAGTTGTAGTCCTTGCGGGCAACGCCGTTCTCGTCGAGGTACTGAGCAGCCGGGGTGCCCGGCTTAATGGTGGAAGCAGGGGAGATGTGGTCGGTGGTGACGGAGTCGCCCAGCAGAGCCAGGACGCGTGCACCCTCGACGTTCTCAACTGCCTCCGGCTCGCGGCTCATGCCGTCGAAGTACGGAGCCTTGCGGATGTAGGTGGACTTTGGATCCCAGTCGAAGGTCTTGCCGGTCGGGACGTCCAGGCCCTGCCAACGCTCGTCGCCCTTGAAGACGTCGGCGTAGTCAGAGACGTACATCTCCTTGGTGATCGAGGACTTGATGACGTCCTGGATCTCCTCGGTGGATGGCCAGATGTCCTTCAGGAAGACGTCGTTGCCGTCCTGGTCCTGACCCAGCGGCTGGGTCTCGAAGTCGAAGTCCATGGTGCCGGCGATGGCGTAAGCGATGACGAGGATCGGGGACGCCAGGTAGTTCATCTTGACGTCCGGGTTGATGCGACCCTCGAAGTTACGGTTACCGGACAGGACTGCGGTGGCAGCCAGGTCGGAACGGTTGATGCCCTCGGAGATCTCCTCTGGCAGCGGGCCGGAGTTACCGATACAGGTGGTGCAGCCGTAGCCGACGAGGTAGAAGCCCATTGCCTCGAGGTCCTCCCACAGGCCGGCCTTCTCGTAGTAGCCGGTGACGACCTGGGAGCCCGGTGCCATGGAGGTCTTGACCCATGGTGCAGCCTTCAGGCCCTTCTTGCGTGCGTTGCGTGCCAGCAGGCCTGCGCCGAGCATGACGGACGGGTTGGAGGTGTTGGTGCAGGAGGTGATGGACGCGATGGCGACCATACCGTGGTCCAGCTCCATGTCCTGACCGTTGTAGTTCACGGTGGTCGGAGCGGACGGACGGCCTTCAGCACCAGCGGCTGCGGACGGCAGGTTGCCCTTGGCATCAGCAGCGGAGGCCGGGGTGCCCTCAGCCTTCGAGGTGTCGTTCGTGCTTGGGCCTTCTGCGTCGAAGGCGCCGCCCTCTTCACCGACTGCGGTGTCGATGTAGTTGTGCAGATCCTTGCGGAACTGGGACTTGGAGTCGGTGAGCTCGATGCGGTCCTGCGGACGCTTCGGGCCAGCGATGGACGGAACGACGGTGGACAGGTCCAGCTCGAGGTACTCGGAGTACTCGACGTCGGCCTCCGGGTCGAGCCACATGCCCTGCTCCTTGGCGTAAGCCTCGACGCGGTCCAGGGTCTCCTGGTCGCGGCCGGTCAGAGCCAAGTAGTCGACGGTCTCCTGGTCGATCGGGAACATCGCGGCGGTGGAGCCGAACTCTGGGGACATGTTGCCGATGGTTGCGCGGTTTGCGAGCGGCAGCTCGGCAACGCCTGCGCCGTAGAACTCGACGAACTTACCGACGACGCCGTGCTGACGCAGCATGTCGGTGATGGTCAGGACGACGTCGGTTGCGGTCACGCCCGGCTGAATCTCGCCGCTGAGCTTGAAGCCGACGACGCGCGGGATGAGCATGGAGATCGGCTGGCCGAGCATTGCAGCCTCGGCCTCGATGCCACCGACACCCCAGCCCAGGATGCCCAGGCCGTTCTGCATGGTGGTGTGGGAGTCGGTACCAACACAGGTATCCGGGTAGGCCACGCCATCCTTCTCGAAGACGGAGCGAGCGAGGTACTCGATGTTGACCTGGTGGACGATACCGGTTCCCGGAGGAACGACGCGGAAGTTCTCGAAGGCGCCAGTGCCCCAACGGAGGAACTTGTAGCGCTCCTCGTTGCGCTGGTATTCGATCTCAACGTTCTGCTCGAAGGCCTGGTCAGAACCGAAGGCCTCGATGATGACGGAGTGGTCGATGACCATCTCAGCCGGGTTCAGTGGGTTGACCTGGTCGGCGTCGCCGCCCAGGGAGACCACTGCGTCACGGATGGTTGCGAGGTCAACGATGCAGGCCACGCCGGTGAAGTCCTGCATGATCACACGAGCCGGGGTGAACTGGATCTCGATGGATGGGTCGGCCTTAGGATCCCAGTTCGCGATGGCCTCGATGTGCTCACGGGTGATGTTCTTACCATCCTCGTTCCGCAGCAGGTTCTCGCCAAGCACCTTCAGGGAATAAGGGAGCTTCTCCATGCCAGGCACTGCGGACAGGCGGAAGATGTCGTAGCTCTTCTCGCCAACCTCCAGCGTGCCCTTCGCGTCGAAGGAGTTGATGCTTTCAGTCACTATTAGCTCCTGAGTCTCTTCTCGTAGTCGATAAGTCGCTCCGCGGGCTGGAGCGCGGGGGAGCGCTCCTTAAAATTACGTCCCGGAGTTCGTCGTGGACGTAGCACGGGGAGTACACCTCTATTATGCAGGTTTTCCCGGTGACGTCTGCCACCGACATTAACAGTACGGCCGTTACGTTTAGAAATCTCTCGCTATCGCTCCCCGCGGGAGCATTACCCCCGAACACCCACGGGCTGCGCAGCGCCCCAAGAGAAAACTGAATTTCCGTTCCGAGATGCATGACGAGACAGCCATGATCTACACTTCATGGAACCAAACCCTCAAGTTCCCCTTTAAAGTTCCGGATGGAGATCTCATGGCCAACACTTCGTGTTCCGTAGCCACCTCACCCCATCCAGACACCGTAAAAAAGTTCGCCAAGTTGGGAATCGATGCCCCGCAGATCATTAGCGGGCTCGAGGAGGGTCCCCTGTGGGTGGATCCCAAACTTGAGGCTCGCGTGGAACCTGAAGTCTCGGGAATGCGTGCCGCACTGGACGATGCGGAAGGGGGGTCGCGGATTCAGCTCGCGGTAGTTAACAGCACCCAGCTAGAGCCAGCGACCGAACGCGACCTCGCGCAAATCCTCCACGACGCGACATGTTCGGACACGACTCTCGTGATGACGCCAAAGTGGGGAACGTCAGTGTCCGATCTCTACCCACGCTTCACCCTGGAACGAAACCACGGAAAGCTCCACGGCAACCTCAGCGCGGATGCCGTCGAGAACTTCCTCAGCGCGGTAGAAAACACAGCAACACCGACAACTGCCGTCAGCAACGGCCTGCTGGGAATCACCATTCTCTCGATTGCGATCACCGCACTGTTCGCGCAGCGGCGCCGCTAGCAAAACAAAAGTAGCCGCAGGGGTCCGCACACAGTTCAGCGATACGCGCGTGTCCGAAGCTCCACCCCTTAACTTTTAGCCGCATCACCCCAGCTCGCCTCCACCGGATCACCAGGGCAATAACAGGCAAGTCTTCAGTTCCGCGCACTTTAAGGACCCAAAGGTCACGACAAGGCGAAGAAAACCATACAACCGGACTGGCAAAAATTGGGGTCAATCCCACAGGCTTGACAGACCTTAATCGAGAGTTGAGCGATTTACACGCTTTCTTGCACCCTTCAAGCAGACACGCCAGCATCTTCCAAATTGTGACCCACCTCACAATGTTGCCAATTCTTTACCTTTCCGCTGGTCAAGCCATGTGACATGACCAAAGTGGCGTGTGTTTAATTTGATACTTATGTGAATTGAGTCGCTCAGTTATGCATTTGTGCCCTAGGGTTTTGAACGTCATCGACTGAAACAGGAAGGCACTCGAGTTACTCGAGCTGCACCGAAACCTTCGGACACCCCCTGGACCGTGCTTCATCTCATGGGGAAGTGAGATAAACCGGACCGCGGGTGACCTTCTTGTGGATGTCCACCGTCAACCAGGAGACCTTTAACGTGCTATCTCGCCCGAGCATCGGCCGTAACGACACGGCAAACATCGCGCGGTCTAGTCGCACTCTTCTCGCGGTCGCTGTGACCGCCGGCATCTATGCGCACACGGCCACCGCACCCGCACTAGCAGACGACCAGGAGTCCGTTGAGGCATATCTCGCGGACCTGGTGGATCAGACGTCCAGCAAGCAGTCCGAGGTTGACAACATCCTCAACCAGATGGGCGGCATCCGCGAAGCAGCAAATAAGTCCCGCGTGGATCTGGAGCGTAGCCAGAAGGCCGCCCAGGAAGCGCAGGATAAGACGCTGTCCGCGCGCAAGCGGCTCGACAGCGCCGAAAAGGACGTCAACACCGCCCAGGAAAAGCTGAACGAAATTGCTCGCTCCGCATATAAGCAGGGCGGCCACACGGCTCCGGTCACTCTCGCCGCGGGCGCCGATTCCGCCGCGTCCCAGATGGATCGCGCCAGCTATGTTCGTCTCGCGACGGAGAAGCAGCAGGGCGTAGTCAACCGTTTAGACTTGTCTCGCACCCAGAGCGCGAACGAGGAGTCTCGCCTGCGCGCGTCCCGCGAGGCCGCGGATAACGCGGTGCAGAACGCGGTCAAGGCGCACCAGACTGCCGTGGACACGCTGCGCAACTCCCAGCAGCGGCTGCAGCAGATCTCGGCGGAGTACCAGAAGCTCAAGCGCCAGGCCGAGCAGGCTCAGGCAAAGCTTCGCGCAGCCAAGAGCGCGATCGAGACGCTAGCAAACCAGAAGCCCAAGGCTTCCTCCTTTGAAAAGCGTGCTGCAGCGGAGAAGGCCGCGAACCTGGTCGAGAAAAAGGCGGAGAAGGACTCCGATAAGAAGTCCGAGCAGCCGAGCGCACCACAGCAGAACACCCCGCAGACTGAGGAAGCAACGTCCGGCAACAACACTGCTGAAAGCACTGCAGCATCTACCGAGACCCAGGCGCCATCCGAGGCACCTACGCCGGATACCGCGGTAATTGCTGCGCCGGAGACACCTGCTACCTTCGAGCAGTCCAACGCTGGCGACGACCACCGTCAGAAGGCTATCGACGGCCTGATTGCAGCCGGCCAAGACGCCTTCCGGGCAGGCGCCACCGCCACCGCCAATGGGCAGGATCGTGCCGCCGCGCTGCGCGCCGCTGGGGAAGCAGGCCGGAATACCGCCGGTCAGCACTACGATCAGCTCGTCGCTAACGCAGGCAGCGCACAGACCGCGCAGACCGCCCCGAGCGCCACTGAGGCGCCATCACAGAACCAGACGGCGACCACTCCTGCGACCACCCCTGAGTCTGCGCAGGAGCCCGCTGAACAGCAGGCCGAGCAGACCGCAGAGGCAGAGACCCAGGATCAGAGCGACAACCCGGCGCAGCAGGCTGAGTCCCAGGGCATCCTGATCAACCCTGAGACGGGCCTTCAGGAGGAGCGCCCCGGCGAGATGCCACCGGTCACGGCACCGGATAACGACAACCTGCCGGCCGCGGACACCACCGTCGACACCAGCGGTACCGCTGAAGAGAAGATCGAGCGTGTGATCGACCGTGCGATGAGCCAGCTCGGCGTGCAGTACGCCTGGGGCGGCGGAAACGCCAATGGCCCGACGCTCGGAATCCGCGACTGGGGTGTGGCTGACACGTACGGCGACTACCAGAAGATCGGTTTCGACTGCTCCGGTCTGACCCTCTACGCCTTCGCCGCAGTGGGCCTGGATATCGGTCACTACACCGGCTACCAGTACAACCAGGGTCGCAAGATCCCGGTCTCGGAGATCAAGCGTGGCGACATGCTCTTCTGGGGACCGAACGCCGAATTCCACGTCGCGATCTACCTGGGCGACGGGAAGATGATCGAGGCCCCGCAGTCGGGCGATGTGGTCAAGATTTCCGACGTCCGCTACAACGGCATGAGCCCCTACGCGGTGCGCATGATCGAGTGATGAGACGCTAAAAGAGCTCCTGGGGAACTGCTCCGATAGTCAAGGTGAATGACTTGACTAGCGGAGCAGTTCTCGTTGTGCGTAATCCACCGCGGTCATCCGAGCGATACGCACCGCCCGCCCCAGCGGCAGGAGAAAAGGATCGAGGCTTGACTGCGGCGCCGAATCGCGCGCGACATCAATAATGGCCGCGACATAGTCCGCACGAGCCATGAGCTTCTCCGCGCGCGAGGGAACGTTCACCGGCAACCCCGGCACACCGAAAGCATCGCTCAGCGCCCCCACCAACATCCGTGGCCCGACCGAGCCGGTGGGCCAGCGAACTATCACTCCACTGGATTCGATTCCTGCAACCGCCCGATCCGTCGCCTGCCGCAACATCGCATCCGCGTCGCCCGGCCCGTTGGTTGGCAGTTGCGGAGCCCGGCCCTCGGCGGTGTGCCAGTGCCAGTAGATCACCGAGGAATCAACGATCTCGGGCACGGCGACGTGGTGGACATCTGGGGTCGCGTCCGCAAAGGCAATCCCCGCACCCGCCGCGGCGACCGCCGAAGCGGCCTCGCCGGCCGGCAGTGGGGGCGGATCCCCCATTCCAGCCAGCACCAAATTCACCAACGGCCGGTGTTCCAGGCCGACGGGTGCTCCCTCAGTGACTGCGCGCACGGTCTTGAGGAGGTCGATCAAACCGGTGGCCTCATCCGCCTCTGCGGCAGTTCCGGATACCGTCCCACCGGCTCGGGCCAGCACTCGGTGATGCCGGCCCTGCACCGCATGGAAGGAGTCGATCACCTCGTCGGTGCTAATGACGCCATGCAGCCACCACGCCAACCATAGGGACGTGTTCTGCACCGGGGACCACAGCTGGCTGCGGATCAGCCGCTTCGTTTCAGCATTAGGCATTGCGCCACCGACCTCTTTCATCCGCCTTAGCCTAAGCTTGACAGCCATGAGCTTCAACAATCGCGACCCCTACGCAGGCGACATTTTTCAAGGTCACGCCCGCACGAAGCGGCCACAGTACCCGGAGGTGCCCGCCGAACCTGGGCTGATCATCGAGGTTCTCGCCGATGACTTCGTGGGGGAGGTCGTCGGCGGCGAGAAGACGATCGACGGCTGGTGCGTCAAGCTCGAGGACCGCCATGGCTCCCAGCGCCTGTTCCCGCTACGCCCTGGCGGTTTTCTCCTCGAGGGGCAGCGAGTCAGCCTCAGCCGGTACGTCGCGCCCCGCGAGGTGCCCGCTCAGCCAACGATCTCTAATTCTGGTTCCCGACGGGTCGCCAACGTCGAAGCAAAGGTCGCCGCCCCTTCCCGTATCTGGGTGGAGGGGATTCACGACGCCGCGATCGTCGAGCGGGTCTGGGGGCACGACCTCCGCGTCGAGGGCATCGTGGTGGAGTACATCGAGGGCCTGGACAACCTCCACGAGAGGCTCGCCGAGTTCCAGCCCACCGCGGATCGGCGGGTCGGCGTACTCGCCGATCACCTGATCGAAGGCACCAAGGAAATGCGGCTCGTGCAGAGCCTTGGCCCCCATGTGATGGTCACCGGCCACCCGTATATCGATATCTGGGAAGCCGTGAAGCCGTCCTCAGTTGGGATCAAAGCCTGGCCTCACGTTCCGCGTGGGATCGATTGGAAGACCGGGGTGTGCCAGCAACTCGGTTGGGGAACCCCGCAGGATGGCTGGCGGAAGGTCTATTCCTCCGTGAAGACCTTCCGGGACCTCGATTCCTCGCTGCTGGGGGCAGTGGAGCGGCTGATCGACTTCGTGACGGTCGGGGAGTAGCCAACTCTTATTTCCACGGGGCGTTTTGCGCCACACGGTTGGCCCCAGGCAGGGTCAGTGCCAACTTCGGCAGTTGCCTCAAGCTCGGTGTGAGTCAGCCCAGCTCGTCCACGCGGGCGAGCATGTGCACCGCAAGGTTCCATCCGGCCTGCTCGGCCTGCCAACCCGCAGAAGCGAGCCGTTGGCTCATCGCCTGCTTGGAGATGCCGACGACCTCCGCTGCCTCCGACTGCGAGTAACCGGAACGCAGGAGGGCAGTAGCCTCGCGCCCCTCCTTTGTCCGCCGGGCCAACACATGGGCGATGAGGGTAAACGCGGCGGCAATATCTTCGGCGATCTCCGTCCCCTTGCCCGGCGCCTGGGTGTGGTCCGAGCCAGGAAGCTCCAGGCGGACGCTCACCTCGCCAGCCCGCTGCCGGATGCGGACCGCCCGCCGAGCGACCTCACCCGTGGCAGCCATCTGCTCGTGCGGTGCCAATTCCTCCCATTCTTCAGCGCCTTCTGGGTAGGCCTCGGCCATGGTCACCGTCCGCCCGATACCGATGGCGAAGTCCCCGGCCTGGATCAGGCTCAGAACCACCGCGAGCGTCTCCTCAGCCCCCTCGGTGTGGCAGAGCAGGTCCTCGACCCCGACCTGTTCCACGTTCAAAACGGAGTCCGCATTAGCGAAGGCTTCGGTGACCTCTTCGACGTATTCCGCCCGGCGGCGGGACCGGCCACGGTAGGAAGCGAAAATTGCGAACACTTGCTGTCAGAGCTTTCTTATTGGGAACTGCGGGACGTTAGCTGGTGGCCTGCGGTGGCGGGGGCACACCAAACAAAGCGGCGCGTGTGCGCCGGTGATTTTTATTCTAAGGCCTGCTGCTCACGAGCTTGCGCCAGAGCCAGGCCTCACGGGAGGCGATAGCCAGGCCCGCCAGCATCAACAGGGCCGAGGCCACGAGCCACAGCATTCGCGTCCCGGAGTCCATGTGCTGGGAGGTAAGGCTGTTGGTCGCGATGATGAGGCCAACAGTATTGGGAGCGCTGCCCACCACCGTGGCAAAAAGGAAACCCGGGAGGGGGATGCGCACCAGGCCACAGGCGTAGTTTAACAAGCTGAACGGCACCGCTGGCACGAGCCGGAGCCCCAGCACGGCCAGCCAACCACGCTGTTCAATCAGCTCGCGCAAGGTCCCAACGCGCGGGTCGTCACCATCCTCGGCCGGCCGCCACCGACCGCCGACGCGGCGGAAAATCAGCACGGAGATGGTGGCTGACAGCGCGAGCCCCAGGAACATCAGTGTGATGCCCAGCAACGGGTTAAACATCAGCCCCGCGGTCAGCGTCCAGACTGTGCGAGGGAACGGGAACTGGGTACACAGAACCATCAACACCAGGTATGCCAGTGGCGCCCAGGGGCCAGTTGACCCCACCCAGTCGCGGATGGTGTGCGGGGAGGGCAGCGGGATAAAGAAAAGGCACGCGACCGTGGCGAGCGAGGCAAGGATGAGACCGATTTGAGCCCACGTTCCAAGTTGCGCCCAACGTTCGCGAAGATGGGTCAGCACTTGAGGGCGCCCCTTCCAGCCACGTGAGATCCAATAAAAAATCGCCCCGCTTGGCTCAAGCGGGGCGAATCATGGTGTCCGGAGGGGGACTTGAACCCCCACGCCCGTTAATAGGGCACTAGCACCTCAAGCTAGCGCGTCTGCCATTCCGCCACCCGGACAGGGTAAGCATGCACTGCGATTAGATACCTTAGCACCTAGCCCGTGCGTGCTTGAAACACTCTATCCAGCTTATGAAATTAAAACAAATTGGCAGGTCAGGGCAATAAAAGTTCCGGAAATCCGTGGCTAGAGCGCAAGATTGTTCGGTAGACTAAACAGCATGACTCTCAATCCAGAAGATGCTTTAACTCAAGCCTCCTATGTCGACGAGCGCTTCCCGGGACCAGACCCGTATGCGCCACTAGCCGACCTGCCCAAGCTTAAGATCAGCAGCGAGACCTTCGCCGACGGAGACCGCCTCCCGGAGGCGCAACTCGGTGGCAACGATGTCTCCCCGCAGCTGAGCTGGGAGCCCGGCCCGGAGGGGACCGAAAGCTACGCGGTCACGTGCTTTGACCCGGATGCGCCCACCGCCAGCGGCTTCTGGCACTGGGCCGTGTTCAATATCCCGGCGTCCGTGACTAGCCTCCAGCTCGATGCGGGGGACGAGGAGCTCGCCGGCCTTCCAAAGGGAGCGACAGCTCTGCGCGGGGACTCCGGTAGCCGTGGCTACTACGGCGCCATGCCTCCAGAGGGCCATGGCCCGCACCGCTATCTCTTCGCGGTGCACGCTGTCGGGGAGAAGTTGGACATCAGCGACTCCGCAACGCCAACCGTCCTGGGGTTCAACCTCCAGTTCAAGGCTTTGGCGCGCGGCATCCTGTGGGGCTGGGCAGAGAACTAAGCCCCTTAAGCGCTCAACGCAAGGGAGCTGCTTTAGAGCTCCTTCCATTCCAGACCTGAGCCCACCGCTTCGGAGATGTTCCGCAGGCCGTGGGCTCGAATCTGTGCGGCCAGGCCCCGGTGGATCTTCGAGATCCAGTTCGGGCCGCCGTAGATGAAGCCGGTGTAGCCCTGCAGAAGGCTGGCACCTGCAGCGATGCGCTCCCAGGCTTGCTGCGGGGTCTCGATGCCACCCACACCGATGAGCACCAACTTGCCCTCCGCACGTGCCGCAATGCGCCGCAGCACCTCGAGGGAGCGCTCTGCCAGGGGAGCCCCGGAGACCCCACCCGCGCCGAGGGACTGAACCCACTGCGCGTCGGACTTCAGCCCTTCCCGGCTAATCGTCGTATTCGTCGCGATCAGGCCGGTAACTCCAAGCTCGATGGCCAGATCGGTCACGGCGTCGATGTCCTCATCGGAAAGATCCGGCGCGATCTTGACGAACAGCGGGAGATCGGCTTCCTCCTGGACTGCTGCGACGATGGGACGCAGCGAGTCCACGGCCTGCAGGTCGCGCAGCCCCGGCGTGTTCGGGGAGGACACGTTGATCACCAGGTAGTCGGCGACGTCCTTCACCGCACGCGCGGACTCGCGGTAGTCGTTGGGGGCCAGCTCCGGTGGGGTGATCTTCGCCTTGCCCAGGTTCACACCCACGGGCTCGAGGCAGCGGCGGCGGGACAGACGCTGAGCGGCAGCAATCGCGCCGTCGTTGTTGAATCCCATGCGGTTGAGAATCGCGCGGTCCTCAGGCAGCCGGAACAGGCGCGGGGTCGGGTTACCCGGCTGGGCCACGCTGGTCAGCGTGCCGAGCTCCGAGTAGCCGAAGCCGAGCGGGCCCCAAATGTGGAACTCCTCGGCGTTCTTATCGAAGCCCGCAGCCAGGCCGAGCGGCCGGTCAAAGCGAATACCGGCCACCGTCTGGGAGAGCACCGGGTCGTCGACGACTAGCGCGCGACGCACCGCAGCGCAGGCGACCTGCGAGTCAGCGATCCGACGGAAAACGCCCGAGAGCATGCCGTGGATCCGCTCCGGCGGGATACGGAACATCAGCTTCAACAGCTTCTCGTAGGCCGAGTCCGAGAGGTGATCGAAGCGGCGGGAAGTCGGGGTATTGGCCATGGCAGTCTCCTGAATCGTGTTGTGGTGGACGTGGTTCTCTATGGCGACCAGTGGGCTACTGATCCTCGTGAGTCACGGGGAAGTCCTCAGCCTCCGGCACCCCGCGCTCAACGGCGACGTCGATGTCCGCGGCCGACACCCGCTGGGTGGCGCCGTCCGCGCCGAAGAGCAGCATGTCGCCGTCCGGGGAGTCCAGGATGTGGCGCACGTTCGCGATGGAGTCGAACGCGGCTACCTGGATCGGGGTACCGCTGTCGATGCGGTAACCGGTGACCTCATTATCGCCAGTGGTGGAGACCCAGGCGATCTGGCGCTTGCCGTCCCACAGGACCGCCCACGGGCTCTTACCCGTGGGAGCGGCCTGAACCTGGCGCACCACGTCGTTCAGGGTGAACACCTGGAACTGATCCTGCACGGTATCCGCCGCGATGAAGATCCCCTGATCCCCACGACCAACGCTGTTCAGACCCACGCCCTGGCCGATGCGCAGGGCACCGCGCGGGCCGTTGGTGGCGAGGTCGATGTCGGTGATGCTGGTCTGGTCGCGGTCGATCACCGCGAGCCTTTCCTCACCGTGTTCGTTGTTGACGTGGACGAGGTCGTCGAGGCTACGGCTGACGACGATGGTCTCCGCCTCACCGAGCTGATCGCCGGATGGGGAGTAGTAGTGCAGCTGGTTGGAATCCTTGAAGCCCACGAAGACCCGGCCGTCCGTCGTGACGGTGGCCACCGTGGGAGTTCCGTCGAGGCTGTACTTCTTCAGCTGCTTGCCGTCGGCGCCGTATTCATACAGCGCGCCGTCGCAGGCGAGCATGACGCCGTCGGCCGAAGGCGTGACCTTCGTGCACTTCTCCGGCACGTCGATCTTCTTCGCTTCGCCCTCGCCAGACAGCTCGGCCAGCGTTCCGATGCGCAGCGTGGATGCGCTCAGTGCCGCCACCTGCTCAGTCTTCGGGTCCAGGCCGATCTGGGAGACGTCGATGACCTCGCCGACTTCGCTAGCCTTCTGCACCTCACCGAGCGGGTCCTTCGCTGCCGGGGAGTCCGCCGGGGTGGCGGGCGTGCCACCTTTCGGGGCCGACTCTGGGGCGGCGGATCCTTCCGGCGCGCTGTTGTCCGCCGCATCCTCGGTGGCACAGCCTGCCAACCCGAGCCCAACGGTGGCCGTCACCGCAGCCGCCCACGTCAGAGGTTTCTTCCAAGCCATCGCGTCATCGCCTCGTTTACGCCAAACACGCTTACCTGCATTCATCAGGTAGTACGCTACCAGCCGAGTTGGGTGGGTCGGTGTATCGTCCTTAAGCATGCCTACCGAAATGTCTTGGCTGCAGACGATCGTGCTCTCGATCGTGCAAGGTCTCACCGAGTTTCTACCCGTTTCCTCCTCCGGGCACCTGCGGATTGTCTCCGAGCTGTTCTGGGGAGCCGACGCGGGCGCCTCCTTCACAGCTGTGATCCAGCTCGGCACGGAGCTGGCGGTGCTCGTGTACTTCGCTAAGGACATCTGGCGGATCCTCACCGCGTGGTTCGCCGGCCTGGTGGATAAGTCCCGGCGGAACCACGACTATCAGATGGGGTGGATGGTCATCGCGGGCACCATCCCCATCGCGGTGCTGGGGTTCTTCGGCAAGGATTTGATCCGTGACCAGCTGCGCAACCTGTGGATCACCGCTGCCATGTTGATCCTCTTCTCCTTCGTGTTCATTCTCGCGGAGAAGGTAGGACGTCGACGCCGCTCCTTCGATGAGCTGACCATGCGGGATGCCGTGCTCATGGGTCTGGCTCAGTGCCTCGCCTTGATCCCTGGCGTGTCCCGGTCGGGCGGTACGATTTCCGCCGGTTTGTTCCTCAACCTGGACCGCGAGGTGGCCACCCGGTTCAGCTTCCTGCTGGCGATTCCCGCAGTCTTGGCGTCCGGCATCTTTTCTCTGGGGGATGTGTTCGATCCGGCCGCAGGCCAGGCGGCGAGCGGGAGCCAGCTGGCGGTCGGCACGCTGATCGCCTTCCTCGTCGGATACGCCTCCATCGCCTGGCTTCTGAAGTTCGTGTCTAACCACAGTTTCGCCTGGTTCGCAGCATGGCGCATCCCGGTCGGTGTGCTGGTGATGGTGCTGCTGGGCGCGGGAGTTTTGCAGCCGTTATAGTGGGGAACCATGCATTCTTGGTCTGCTCTCCGTGTCCCACAGTTCCCGACGGCCATTCCGGCGGTGGCCGATTCCGCTGCAGCGGAGGTGGTTGCCCCGCCAGCGTTGCAGCTCTACGACACGGCAGATGACCAGGTCAAGCCCGTCGCACTGCCAGAGGACGGCGCCCCGGTGGGCATGTACGTCTGCGGGATCACCCCGTATGACTCCACCCACCTGGGGCACGCGGCGACCTATAACACCTTCGACCTGGTGAACCGCTACTTGCGCGCCGCCGGGCACGCCGTTACTTATGTGCAGAATGTCACGGATGTCGACGATCCGCTGTTCGAGCGCGCCGAGCGCGATGGCGTGGACTGGCGCGAGCTAGGCAAGGAGCAGACCGACCTGTTCCGTTCCGACATGACGCAGCTGCGGATTCTGCCGCCGGAGTTCTTCGTCGGGGCGATGGAGACAATCGATGAGGTCGTCGAGATGGTCAGCACGCTGCTCGACAAGGGCGCGGCCTACGTCGTGGAGGGGGAATACCCGGATATCTACGCCGACCACACCTTTACCGAGCAGTTCGGCTACGAGTCCCGCTACGACGAGGCCACCATGCGGGAACTCTTCGCCGAGCGCGGTGGTGACCCGGAGCGGGAGGGTAAGCGCCATCCGCTGGATGCACTGCTGTGGCGGGCCCACCGCACGGGTGAGCCGGAGTGGGATGCTCCCTTTGGCTCAGGGCGCCCTGGCTGGCACGTGGAGTGCGCGGCCATCGCAATGAACCGGTTGGGGGAGCAGTTCGCCATCCAGGGTGGCGGCGTTGATCTGCGTTACCCGCACCATGAGTACTCGGCAGCTCATGTGGAGGCTGCCTGCGGCACCCAGCGTATGGCGGGACACTACGTGCACACCGGCATGATCGGCCTTGAGGGGACCAAGATGTCCAAGTCCC
Source organism: Corynebacterium sp. MSK039 (assembly GCF_030232315.1). Taxonomy (NCBI): domain Bacteria; kingdom Bacillati; phylum Actinomycetota; class Actinomycetes; order Mycobacteriales; family Corynebacteriaceae; genus Corynebacterium; species Corynebacterium sp. MSK039. Next base: position 80,171 of record NZ_JASPJL010000001.1, on the reverse strand, counting down.
TGGGCAACCTGGAGTTCGTCTCCGCGCTCACCGCGCAGGGCTTCGACCCCGCGGCAATCCGTGTGGGGCTCTACGCCGGGCACTACCGGGCGGATCGTGACTGGTCCGCGGAGGTCCTCAGTGAGGCTGAGGATCGCCTCGCCAAGTGGCGCGCCGCTGCCGCTGAGGAGAACAATCCGCAGCGTGTCGCGGAAGTGCTGGCGGCCGTCACCGGGCACCTGGCCAACGATCTCGACACTCCAGCCGTCCTGTGCACGCTCGACGAGTGGGCAGCGGCGGTCAACAAGGGCATTGGAGCCAGTGGCTACCGGGTCACCCCTGCCGCCGAGCGCACTGCGGCTTCCCAGGCTCTCGCCGCGGGTCTCGACGCGCTGCTCGGCGTCTCGGTCTAGGGCGGGGGACGAGCGCCGTGACACAGCGCCCATACTCGGCGGGCGATTCTTCGCTTTCCGAATGGCCACCAGATGTCCGTGAGGCCGCCACGGAGTTCATCGGAAACCTCCGGATGATGGCTACCGGCAGCTACCTGCGCGCCGAGGAGCGGGAGCATTGGGACCCGCCGTACCCGGAGTCTGCGGTGGACGAGGCCCAGGCAGAGCTGGTGACCATCGGAGAGGCGATCCTGGGCGGGGCAGATCCTCAGGAGACCTCCCTGGCCGGGGTCCGCAAAATCATCGCAATCTCCGACGCCAACGGCGGGCTGCTCCTGGATAGCGAGGAGCTCGACGAGCTGCTGGTGTTCCTCAGTCGACTCACTGCCACAGTGGGTGGGGAGGCTTCGGTGGTCTGCGACGCCGTGCGCGAGCTCGTCGAGGAGTAGCCCCTTAAGCCCCCCCGGGGGCTGGACACTTTCCCCGATAGTGGTGCGATTATTCACCCCACTATCGGGGCTCCTTGCAACCTTCGGGGGAGACGCGTGCCACAATAGGGGCGTGAGCAATCCCAAGAATTTTGATTCCCTATTCGCGGAGCTTTCCGAGAAGGCGCGCACCCGCCCAGAAGGCTCCGGCACCGTCAAAGCCCTCGACGCCGGTGTCCATTTCCAGGGCAAGAAGATCGTCGAAGAGGCTGGGGAAGTGTGGCTGGCCGCCGAGTACGAGTCGGATGAGGAGCTGGCCGAGGAGATCTCCCAGCTGCTGTACTGGCTACAGGTCGTGGCAGTCGGCCGGGGCCTCAGCCTCGAGGACATCTACAAGCATCTTTAGGCCCAGATAGAAGCCCGAACTAAACGCACGGAACCCGACTGCGCCGCACCCATCACCGCGGCGGCGCTGCACAGTATCCACCACGCAAGGAGCCACATGTCCCCGGTCGCGCCCAACCTAAACGCCCCGATCTCTGAAGACAACGCCACTGATTCCGGTGAGCGCTACCTGCGCGTCGCCGTCCCGAACAAGGGTTCGCTCTCGGAAGCCGCGACGAACATCCTCAAGGAGGCGGGTTACACCACCCGCGCTGATTCCAAGGCGCTGACCGCGGTCGATCACGAGAACCAGGTTGAGTTCTACTTCCTGCGCCCGAAGGACATCGCCATCTACGTCGCCTCCGGCCACCTCGACATCGGAATCACGGGCCGCGACCTTGCCGCAGATACCCGCGAGGAAACCGCCGAGCTGCTGCCGCTGGGCTTCGGAGCCTCCACCTTCCGCTACGCCGCCCCGATGGGCGAGGGCTGGACAGTCGAGAAGCTGGCGGGCAAGCGCATCGCCACCGCCTACCCGAACCTCGTGCGCAAGGACCTGAATAACCGGGGCATCGACGCCACGGTGATCCGCCTGGACGGCGCGGTGGAGATCTCCATCCGCCTGGGCGTGGCCGACGCGATCGCCGACGTGGTCTCCACCGGCCGCACTCTCCGCACGCAGGGCCTGGAGCCTTTCGGCGAGCCGCTGTGCGTCTCCGAGGCCGTCATGATCGGCCGCAAGGGGGCCGAGATGGACGAAGCAAAGCAGGTGCTGCTGAAGCGCATGGAGGGCATCCTGCACGCCCAGAATTACGTGATGCTTGACTACAACGTCTCCCGCGACGTGCTGGACGAAGTTGCCGCCATCACCCCGGGGCTCTCGGCCCCGACCGTCTCCCCGCTGGCCAATGAAGGCTGGGTCGCGGTGCGCGCAATGGTGCCGCGCAAGCAGGCCAACGCGCTGATGGATTCGCTGTCCGCCCTGGGGGCGGAGGCGATCCTCGCAACGGATATCCGCATCGCCCGGATCTAGCGGATTCGCCTTATCCCTCAACGGGGTCGCCGTCGTGGCGGCCCCGTTTTTCTTCCACGGCTACCCCAGGGGAGATAGCCCCGCGCCTGCCGCGCGCCGTTTCTTCTACACTCTTTAAGTACACCCGTACCGGCACCGGTCAGCGAGAGCGTCCCCTGCTCCGCCGCACCGGGGAATTAGTACGGCTCCCAACACCCCTTAACGCCTGTGGCGATTGACGCGAAAGTTTAGGTGGCAGTTTCACATGGCACACCGTCCCAAGCCCTCCCCAAACTCCCAGAGCTCCAGCGACGGGCACGTCCTGAGCTCGACGGACATCATCACCTCAGCCGAATCCTCCTCCCTGGAAGCCCGCAGCGGCGCACACTACCGCCTGGAGGAAGACCTGCTGGGCACGATGAAGGTTCCGGCAGACGCCTACTACGGAATCCACACCCTCCGAGCCGTGGATAACTTTCAGATCTCCCGGACGAACATCAACCACATCCCGGAGCTCATCCGTGGCATGGTGATGGTGAAGAAGGCCGCCGCGATGGCCAACATGCGGGTCAAGGCGCTGCCCATCGACAAGGGCGAGGCGATCGTCGCGGCCTGCGATGCGGTGCTCGAGGAACACCGCGCGATGGATCAGTTCCCCATCGACGTCTTCCAGGGCGGGGCAGGGACGTCCCAAAACATGAACACCAACGAGGTCATCGCGAACCTCGCGCTGGAGCACCTCGGGTACCCGAAGGGGCGCTACGACATCATCAGCCCGAACGATGACGTCAACATGTCCCAGTCCACCAACGACGCCTTCCCAACCGGGCTGCGCCTGGGCCTCCACTTCGATATCGACGAGCTGCTCAAGCACCTGGCTGCGCTGGAGCGCGCGCTGTTCGCTAAGGCCCAGGAGTTCGACCACATCATCAAGATGGGCCGAACCCAGCTGCAGGACGCCGTCCCGATGTCCCTGGGCCAGGAGTTCCGCGCCTTCGCGAACAACATCGCCGAGGAGTCCGCGCAGCTCAGGCATGCGCAGTCCCTGCTGCGCCAGGTCAACCTGGGTGGCACCGCGATTGGCACCGGTGTGAACACACCCCCGGGTTACCGCGAGGCGGCCATCGAGGCCCTGCGGGAGATCACGGGCCTGGACATCACCTCCGCGTACGACCTGGTGGAGGCGACGAGCGATACCGGCGCGTTCGTCAACACCCACGCGGCGGTGAAACGCACCGCGATGAAGCTGTCGAAGATCTGTAACGACCTGCGTCTGCTGTCCTCCGGCCCGCGTGCCGGCCTGGGGGAGATCAACATCCCACCACGCCAGGCGGGGTCCTCGATCATGCCGGCGAAGGTCAACCCGGTGATCCCTGAGGTCGTCAACCAGATCTGTTTCAAGGTCTTCGGCAACGACGTCACCGTCTCCATGGCCGCCGAGGCCGGCCAGCTCCAGCTCAACGTCATGGAGCCGGTCATCGCGCAGTGCGCCTTCGAATCCATTCGCTTCATGGCGCGGGCCTGCACCACGCTGCGCACGCTGTGCGTCGTGGACATCACCGCGAACGAAGACGTCTGCCGCAACTACGTCGAGAACTCGATCGGCATCATCACCTACCTCAACCCGCTAATCGGCCACCACAACGGCGACCTGATCGGCAAGGAGGCCGCGGCGACCGGGAAGTCGGTGCGCGAACTCGTCTTGGAGAAGGGGCTGCTCGACGAGGACACCCTCAACGAGGTGCTGAGCACGGAGAACCTGCTCAACCCGATGTACCGGGGTCGCCGCTACGAGTAGGCGCTAGCGGACCCCCGGGTACTCCGGGGGCGTGCCGCCGAAGGCGGGGCAGATCTCCTGGAAGGAGCACCAGTCGCAGAGCTTGGAGGTCTTCGGCTGAAAGTCCCCGCTATGGATATCAGCGAGGATGCTGTCCCAGAGTTCGCGCAGGTCGCGCTCGAAGTACTGCAGCTCGGCGGGGGTGGGCTGCAGCACCAGGTCATCGGCCACCTTCAAGTACATCAGCCGAAGCTGGGCCGGGATCAAGTCGTGCAGCCGCCAATAAACCAGGGCATAGAACTTCATCTGGAACAGCGCCTGGGCGGCGAAGCGCGGTGGCGGCTTCTTTCCGGTCTTGTAGTCGACGACGCGTACCTGGCCATTCGCGGCGACGTCCACCCGGTCGATGAAGCCGCGGACGGGAACCCCGTTGGGCAGGGTGGCCTCGACGAACTCCTCGACCTCGTGGGCGTCGAAACCCTGGGGGTTCTCCATCTGGAAATACCCCTTGACCAGGGCGCGGGCATCGACGAGGAAGTCGTAGAGCTGGTCCTCCGGAACGAGCTCGTTCAGATCGGTGTCCTTGTCCACCATCTTTGTCCACGCGGGCTTCAGCATCTTCACTGCGGCCGGGTAGGTGCGCTGCTCACGGGGCAGGGCGTGGAGTTCCTCGAGCACCGCGTGGACGAGGGTTCCCTTCACCTGCGCGATCGTCTTGGGTTCCGGCAGCTTGTCGATGCTGCGGAAGCGGTAGAGCAGGGGGCACTGCTGATAGTCCCCGGCGCGGGAGGGGGAGAGCGCCAAGCGGTCGAGGGAGACCTTCGGCTGCGGTTTCTCGGTCGGGGTGGACACTCATTCTCCTTCGGCTTTGTTCTTAGGTTTGGGTCTCCGCAGGGGCTCTGCGAAGCGTGGCTGCGGCGGGCTACAGCGGTAGGCCGGCGCGGCGTCGGTGGTCGCGGACCAGCTGGTTGATCGCCACGGTCACCAGGGTGATCAGCGTCATCAGCTCGACGGCGTGGATCCCCAGCATCCGGTAGGCCAGGGCGCCGGCGATCGCCCCGACGGACAGGCTCAGCCACAGCGAGAGGTTGAGGATCCAGACGAGGTGACGGCCGTCGAAGAACGCGTCAACGAAGCGCTGCCCCGTGCGCACCAGCGTGCCCGTCATATACGTCAGCGGGATAGCGACCTCGCCGTTGCGTTCGAAGATGCTGTTCATGGTACCCACGCCGATGGACAGGGCGATGATGGCCGCGCTGTGGTGTTCCAGCTCGATGAGGACGCTGGAGAGGACGAACCAGAAACTCACGTTGACGAGGACGAACTCCCGGCCCCGGGTCTCCTCCAAGGCGCGGACCACGATGCGTTTCGTAAACGCACCGTTGATCACGCCAATCAGGAAGAAGATGATGCAGCCGCCGGCCACTTTCACCATGTCCCAGTTGCCGTCGACGATGGCGGTGGCGGAGCGGGTGGTGTTGCCGGACATGAAGGAGAGGAACACCCCGCCCAGGTAGAGAAAACCCACCGAGTCGATAAAGCCGGCGATGAAGGCGAATACGCCTGCCAGCACCCGTTCCCCGGGACGCGATTCCATCATAGTGATTTGAGAGTCTAGTAGGTTAGGGTTTTCCTATGGCTTATACCGGACCTTTTACCGCCGGAGACCGCGTCCAGCTGACCGACGCGAAGCGGCGACACTTCAGCATCACCTTGACCCCGGGGGAGAGCTTCTTCACCCATAAGGGCGAGATTCGTCACGACGACATCATTGGCGCGGATGAGGGCACCGTCGTGGAGTCCAGCGTGGGCGGGGAGTACCTCTGCTTCCGCCACCTCCTGGTCGATCAGGTACTCTCCATGCCGCGTGGCGCAGCGGTGATCTACCCGAAGGATGCCGCACAGATCCTGGTGGAGGGGGATATCTTCCCCGGCGCGACTGTGCTGGAGGCTGGTGCTGGTTCCGGCGCGATGTCCAGCTGGCTGCTGCGAGCGGTCGGTGAGCACGGGAAGGTCATCAGCTATGAGGTCCGCCAGGATCACCTGGATTACGCGGTGAGCAACGTCCACAACATCATGGGTGGGGAGCCGAAGAACTGGGACGTGCGCCTGGGCGACGTCAAGGAGGCCACCCGCGAGTCTGTGGGCGAGGTCGACCGCGTCCTGCTGGACATGCTTGAACCGTGGGAGGTTCTGGAGACGGTGCGAGACGTCCTGGTCCCGGGCGGGGTGTTCATGACCTACGTGGCCACCGTCCCGCAGCTGATGAAGGTGATGGAGGGCATCCGGGAGCTTGGGTGCTTCACCGAGCCGCGCGCTTGGGAGTCGCTGGTGCGCGAATGGAAGGTGGAGGGCTTGGCCACCCGCCCAGAGCACCGCATGAACGCGCACACCGCGTTCCTCATCTGGGCCCGCCGCCTGGCGGATGGCGTGACCGCCCCGCGGCCACAACGCCGGGCACGCCGCTAGAGCGATCCGAGTACGGCTAGCGGGGACGGGCGCGCTTCCCGGTAGCCTCTCCGCTAGGCCTACCGGCAGGTTTTGAGCTGCGGTGCCTTCAGTAGGATTGATGGCATGACTGCGCAGAATCCTTCCGATCAGCCTTCGCCCACCGCCCGCGAATTGCGGCTGGCCAATCATCGGTTGGGGGCCCAGAACGAGAAGCTCACCGAGGCGCTGAAGGCCTCCCGCGAGAAGCTGGCGGAGATCAATTCCCGCCTGGCGGATATGGCCGAGCCGCCGAGTACTTACGGCACGCTGCTGCAGCTGAACGGTACTGGGAAGACCGCGGAGGTCTTCACCTCGAACCGTCACATGCGCCTGGCTGTTTCCCCGCTGCTGGACCGGATGGATCTGCAGCCCGGGGCGACGGTGCGGCTGGGGGAGAATCTCCAGGTCGTGGAGGTCACCGGCTTCGCTGATTCTGGCGACGTCGCCGCGGTCGTCGAGGTCGTCGGTGATCGCCTGATCATCGCGGACAAGCTGGGGGAGGAGTCGATCGTCAAGGCAGCTCGGCCGCTGCAGTCCCTGATCACGAACCGGGAGCTCACCACCGGCGATAGCGTGGTCGTCGACCGTCGCAGCGGCTGGGCCTTCGGCATGATCCCCCGGGCCGAGGTCACCTCCCTGGTGCTGGAGGAGGTCCCGGATGTCAGCTACGAAAACATCGGCGGCCTGAGCAATCAGATCGAGCAGATCCGGGACGCGGTGGAGCTGCCCTTCCTGCACCCGGAGATCTACCGCCACTACGGACTGCGCCCGCCGAAAGGCGTGCTGCTCTACGGCCCGCCCGGCAACGGCAAGACGCTCATCGCCAAGGCGGTGGCCAACTCGCTGTCGAAGTCCATGGGCTCCAGCGACAAGGCGTCCCGCTTCGCGGATTCCTACTTCCTCAACGTCAAGGGCCCGGAGCTGCTGAATAAGTTCGTCGGTGAGACGGAACGCCAGATCCGGCAGATCTTCGAGCGCGCCCGCAAGATCGCCCACGCCGGTAAGCCGGTGATCGTCTTCTTCGACGAGATGGAGGCCATCTTCCGCACCCGTGGCACCGGCGTGTCCTCGGACATGGAGTCCACGGTCGTCCCGCAGCTGCTCTCCGAGCTGGACGGCGTGGAGGGACTGGATAACGTCATCGTCATCGGCGCCTCGAACCGCGAGGAGCTCATCGACCCCGCCATCCTGCGCCCGGGCCGCCTGGACGTGAAGATCCGGGTGGACCGCCCCGACCAGGACGCCGCACTCGACATCCTGTCCAAGCATATCGACGCCTCCCTGCCGCTGGCCGCGGACCTGGTGGCGGAGCACGGCGGCAAGGAGGAGGCCGCGGCCGCGCTATGCCGCATCATCGCCGAGGAGCTCTTCCGCCGGGATGCCGCGCACCGCTACGTGACCCTCCACCTCGCGGATGGGCAGACCAAGGACCTGTACTGGGCAGACTTCGTCTCCGGCGCGATGCTGGCCAATATCGTCGACCGCGCCAAGACCTTCGCGATCAAGCGCGCCCTCTCACAGACCGCTACTACCAGCCAGGCTGCCGCCGAGGGCGGGCTGAGCACCGCGGACGTCCTGGATGCCATCACGGCGGAGATCAACGACAGCGAGAACCTGCCGGACACAACCAACCCCACGGAATGGGCACGCATCTCCGGGCACGCCACCGGCCGGGTCGTGGACATCACCCTGGCGGACTAGAGAACTAAGCCCGACGAGAGAACACTTTAAAAATCCTGGAAGGAAAACCCTGGTGAACGCGCAGAAGGATAACGAGGCCACCGGCTACGTGCTCGGCTCCGAGACGGAGTTCGGCATCGTCGCCGTCGACGCCCCGGAAGCCAGCCCCGTGTACACGAGCACGCAGGCGGTCGTCGCCTACGCGGAGGTCTCCGGGCAGGGAGTCAACCGCCGGACCCGCTGGGACTATGACTCCGAGTCCCCGCTGCGCGACGCCCGTGGCTTCGACCTGCGCCGCTACCGTTCCGGCGCGGCCCCCAGCTACGACCCGAACGCAGTGGGCATCGCCAACGTCATCACCCCGGCGGGTGCGCGCTTCTACGTGGACCACGCCCATCCGGAATATTCCTCGCCTGAGGTCACCTGCGCCTATGACCTGGTGGTCTGGGATCAGGCCGGCGACCGGGTCATGCACGCTGCTGCGCAGGCAGCGGGGCAGGTCGAGGGCCAGCCGGAGCTGAAGATCTACAAGAACAACGTGGACGGCAAGGGCGCGTCCTATGGCGCCCACGAGAATTACCTCTACCCGCGCAACCTCAACGTCGAGGACGTGCACCAGGCGCTGATTCCGCACTTCGTCACCCGCCAGATTTACGCCGGCGCGGGCCGCGTGGGGCTCGGGCAGGCAGGGGAGCAGGCGGGCTTCCAGATCTCCCAGCGCGCCGACTACATCGAGACGGAAGTGTCCCTGGAGACCACCCTGAACCGCGGCATCGTCAATACCCGCGACGAGCCCCACGCGACCGCGGATGATTGGCGCCGCCTCCACGTGATCATCGGCGATGCGAACTTGAGCCAGTTCGCGACCTACCTGCGCTTCGGCACCACCGCACTGGTTCTCAAGGCCGTCGTGGCGGGCGCCGATTTCAGCGACATCGTGCTGATCGATCCGGTCGAGGATGTCCGCCGGGTCTCCCGCGACCTGGAGTTGAAGACCCCGCTGCGGCTCTACGGCAACACCACCGCAACCGCGATCGAGCTGCAGCGTAGGATCCGCGAGAAGGTCATCGCCGCCCTCGAACCGGCAGGAAAGCTCACCACCGACGAGCAGCGAGTGCTGGCGCTGTGGGAGGAGATCCTGGACGACCTGGAAGCTGATCCGCTGCGCACCTCCGACCGGCTGGACTGGACGGCGAAATACGCACTGCTGCGCGGCTACCGCGCCCGGGGGCTGGAGTGGTCGGACCCGCGGATGGCGCTGATCGATATCCAGTACCACGACATCGACCCGGCCCGCGGGCTCTACCACGCGCTTGTCGCGCGCGGGAAGATGCGCACGCTGGTCGACGACGCCGAGATCACCGCGGCCGTCGACACCCCGCCTCGGGGAACGCGGGCCTGGCTGCGTGGGGCGCTGGTGAAGCACTACGCCCCAAAGATCCTCGCCGCGAACTGGGATAGCGTTGTCCTCGATCACCCGCACGAGGGGCACCCAGCGATGCGGGTCGGGCTGCCCGAGCCGCTGCAGGCCACGGCCGACAGCTTCTCGGGCACCGTGCTCGCGGATCTCGCGGAGGCCAAGCCGGGCCAGGCCCCGGAGTTCTCGGAGGTGGCTGCCGCGCTGATCGCCGCTCTGCCCGAGCGCGTGATGGGCGTGGGCTAGCGCCGAACGCGCCTGGGAGCCCAGGTAATGTGAAGTTCAACTAATCAACGTTTGAGGAGATAGGCATGGCAAACGCTCAGCAGCAGGTCTTCGGCGGCGGGGGCGGCGACGACGCCGAAAACAACGACGCCCCGCAGCAGGGTTCGGGCACCCAGCAGGTCAACGTCACCGGGACGGACGACCTCCTGGACGAAATCGACGGACTGCTGGAGACCAACGCCGAAGAATTCGTCCGCTCCTACGTCCAGAAGGGCGGACAGTGAGCCCGGTGACCGGAGACGCCACACCAACGGAGCAGGCAGCTGCGGAGAACCCCGTCTACGTCCGCCGCATCATGGGGCTGGAGACGGAGTACGGCATCACGAACGTCCTCGACGGCACGCGCCGCCTGGGGCCCGATGAGGTCTCCCGCCTGCTGTTTTCTCCCATCGTGGAGAAGTACCGCAGCTCCAATATCTTCACCGAGAACGCCTCCCGGCTGTACCTGGATGTGGGCGCGCACCCGGAGATCGCGACCGCAGAGTGCGATAGCCTGCACCAGTTGCTCGCCTACGATCGCGCGGGCGACGAGCTCGTCCAGCAACTGGCGAGCCGCGCCGAGGAAGAGCTGGCCGGCAACGGTGTCGGTGGGCACGTCTTCCTGCTGAAGAACAACACCGACTCGATGGGCAACTCCTACGGCTGCCACGAGAACTACCTGATCAGCCGCAACGTGCTGCTCAAGCACCTGTCCTCCCAGCTGCTGCCGTTCCTGGTGACCCGCCAGCTGATCTGCGGGGCGGGCAAGCTCACGATCCCAAGCCCGGGCGCCCCGAACGAGAACTTCGAGGCCGGGTTCATGATGAGCCAGCGGGCGGACTACATGTGGGAAGGCATCTCGAGCGCCACCACCCGTTCCCGACCGATCATCAACACCCGTGACGAGCCGCACGCGGACTCCTCGAAGTACCGGCGCCTGCACGTGATCGTGGGCGACTCGAACATGTCCGAGACCACCACCGCGCTGAAGATCGGTTCCGCGCTGCTGGTCCTCGAGATGATCGAGGCGGGCGTGGAGCTGCCGAACTACGAGCTGGCCAACGAGATTCGCGCCATCCGGGACATCGCCCGGGACTTCACGGGGCTCACCGAGGTCAAGCTGCGCAGCGGCGAGACTGCCACCCCCCTGGAGATGCAGCGCACCTTCCACGCCGCTGCGGTGCAGTGGCTGGAGCGCCGCCCAGAACCAGAGTGCGTCGATGGGCGTTGGCTGGGCACCCCGCGCGAGCAGCTCGAGCCGGTGGTGGAGCTGTGGGGTCGTGTCCTGGACTGCTTCGAGACCGGGGACTTCTCCCCGGTAGACACCGAGATCGACTGGGTGATCAAGAAGAAGCTGCTGGACGGCATGGCCTCCCGCCACGGACTGGAGCTGACCGATCCGCGGCTGGCGCAGATTGACCTGCGATATCACGATATTCACCCCACCCGTGGGCTGTTCAACGTGCTGAAGCGCCGCGGCCAGGCAACGTCGATCCTGAGCGAGGAGCAGATCCACGAGGCGATGGACCAGGCTCCGACGACGACGCGTGCGGCCCTGCGTGGACGCTTCCTCTCCGCCGCGCGGGAGCACGGCTGCGCCACGACCGTGGACTGGATGCGGCTGAAGATCAACGGCGAATTCGGCAGCGAGGTTGCGCTCCCGGACCCGTTCGCGGCCACGGATCCGCAGGTAGACGAGATGATCGCCAGCATGGCTGATCTCGGCGGTGCCGACGCGCCCGCGCGGGGTTAAGCGCCGATGGTGGGTCCACACAAGCCCGGCAGCGCCGGGTCCCGCAACCGGCCAGTGAAGGTGACCTGGCAGCAGGGCGCGAGCAGGCTATTCAACCTGGTCATCGGCCTGCTCAACGCCCCAAGCCCCCGGCCGACCGCCTGGGTCGTTGAGAATATCGAGGGCTATTCCGGGCAGCTTAAGTCCCGGGAACGCGTGTTCCACAGGGACCGGGAGTCGCTGCGCCAGCTGGGGATCCAGCTGAGCCACGAAAGCCGGGAAGGGCAGGACTACTGGCTGCTGCGCCCCGAGCAGGTCTTCCTCCCGGACCTGGACCTCTCGGAAGCCGAGCTGCAGGTGTTGGCGACCGCCACGCAGTGGGCACGCCAACCGGTGGACTCCGCGATGGCTGGCCCCACGGCACAAGCGCAGCTGAAGCTCGCCGGCGCGGGGCTCAGCAGGGTCGACGATGCCGCCGTGGTTCAGCCCGTCCCCGACATGGTGGAGCTGGATCCGCGCAGCGTCGACGCTATTTTCCGCGCCACCCAGCGCGGGCTGCGGATGACTTTCTGGTACTACCCGGCCTACTTGGTCGAGCCGGAGCAGCGCACGCTGGATCCATGGGCGGTTGCCGGGGTCGAGGGCCGCCTGTATGTCACCGGTTTCGACGTTGACCGGGGTGCCCAGCGCACCTTCCGCCTGGCCAGGCTCTCCGATGTTCGGGCGGAGGCGCAGTTCACCCAGCACCCGGCACCCACCGATCCCGCGACCGGTCAGCCTGTGCCGGCCGGCGAGTTGATTCGTCGCGGGCTGGAAGGGCACCAGACGAAGGTCACAGCTAGCGTGCTGTTCACGGGGGAGGGGGCCATCGAGCTTCAGGACATGGCCCACGAGCTCCGCGATACGCCCGACGGACGAGTGGGGACGGTCGGGCCGGTGGATCGTGATTGGCTAGTGCAGACGGCGGCGAGCTATGCCCCGGATGCAGTGCTGCTGGGGCCCCAGCAGCTCGTCGTTGAGGTCCTCGACCTTCTGCAGCGCGCCCAGCGGCTGGGCACCCAGGAACGGATCTCAGCCACGCAGGCTACAGCCGCGCCGGCCGCGACCTTGGATGGCGGTTCAGCGGTGGACGAGCAAGAGCCGGAGATCACGGAAGCCGACGCCCCCGATCAGGCCATGGACGAAGACGAACCGGCCAACGTCCAAGCGCCGCCGGTCAACCTGGTGGCCCAGCAGTTCGCCCAGACGCTTTCGGTGCTGGCCTGGTTCCAGGCCCACCCGCGTGGCTCCTTCATGCGGGCTTCCCGCGACCTGGGACTCAGCGTGGCCCAGATCCAGCACGAGCTCAAGCAACTGAGCATGTGCGGGCTGCCGGGCTATTACCCGGGATCGCTGGTTGAGATCGCGATGGACCGCACCACCGCGGAGGCGCAGTTCACCGCCGGGTTGGACGGCCCGGTGCGGCTGAGCACCGTGGAGGCCGGCGCCTTGCTGCTCAACCTGGAAGCGGTCCGGGACGCCGTCCCCGCCGAGCAGCGGGAAGCCGTGGACTCGGTCACCGCCAAGCTGCGTGGCCTCCTGAAGGGAAAGCAGGGCGCGGCCAACCGGCCTTCGACGGGCACCGATTCCGGCCCCTCTCAATTCGGCACCATCACCCCGGAGCACCTGGACACGGCTGCGCAACCCCAGCCCAACTCCCCGGAGAACACTGTGGAGTCCACCCTGGATCTGCTGCGCACCGCACTCGCGGAGAGGCGTGTCGTGGACTGCGAATACCTCACCCTCAGCCGGGATCAGCGCAGTAGCCGCCGCCTGGTGCCGGACGCAATCCGCATGATCGAGGGCAACGCCTATCTGTTGGCGCGCAGCATCGACGACGAGGGCGTGGTGGATCAGTCCCCGAAGAACTTCCGGGTTTCCCGCATGAGCGAGGTCACGCTCGGGGAGGAGGCCAGCGCACCGGCGCGATTGTCCACCGAGGTGGATGCCACCGACCCCTTCGCCTTTGGTGCGGCCGCCGATTGGGCGCACTTCCGTCTCTCCGACTCCGCCCTGTGGATGCTGGAGTACTTCCCGCTGTGGCAGGACGCCGACGCGGGAGACGAGGACGGCAACGACGCCGACGGTGCCGAATCCACGTCCGCTGCGACCAGCACCGACGCGAGGAGCACCGCGGTGACGATGCCGGACACCGGGGCCTGGCTGGAGCGCTTCCTGATCGCCCATGCCGGGCAGGTCGCGGAACTCTCGACCCCGGACCTCGCCGGACGCGTCGCGCGACGCGCGGAAACAGGGCTGGGGGTTTATCGGGACCGTTTCCCCGATGTAAGCTGAAGGCTGAGATTTTTAACGCAGGTCCTGAAAGGCAAAAACCTTCATGCTCTCTGGTAGCCACATCCTCATCCTGTTGCTGGTTGTCCTTCTCGTGTTCGGCGCATCCCGCCTGCCGAACGCAGCCCGCTCCCTCGGCCGTTCGATGCGCATCTTCAAGTCCGAGATGGACGAAATGCGCACCGATAACCCAGAGCAGAACGGGCAGGAGGCCATCGAGCAACAGCGCACGCCGCAGCCTAATCCGGCGCAGGAGGTCAATCCAGCGCAGCAGCAGAATCAGAACAGCAACTAGGTAGAAACTCGCGCCCACCTTCGGCGCGTTTTCGCTCTTCCGCATGAGTAACACCCCTCAGGTAGCACGCACAGCCCAGCGGCCCCGCCGCCGGGCTTTTCGCCGTGCCAACCAGCGCCCAACCAACGGCGCGATGAGCATCGTCGAGCACATTCAGGAGCTGCGCCGCCGCCTCATTGTCGCGGTCATCGCAATCCTGATCGGCACGATCCTGGGCTACCTCTGGTACGGCACCAACGTGGGCCCGATCCGCAGCCTCGGGGAAATCCTCCGCGAGCCTTATTGCAAACTCCCTTCCGAGGTGCGCTTCGGTGCCGCGACCGGGGAGTGCCGCCTGCTGGCCACCGGCCCCTTCGAGATGTTCCTGCTGCGCTTGAAGGTCGGTTTCATCGCCGGCATCGTGCTCTCCGCTCCTGTGTGGATCGGCCAGATCTGGGGCTTCATCACCCCGGGGCTGAAGAAGAATGAGCGCCGCTGGGCGGTCTCGGTGTCACTGGTAGCAACACTGTTTTTCTTCTTCGGCGCCGCGCTGGCCTACCTGGTCCTGCACCACGGCCTGCACTTCCTCCTAACGGTCGGCGACGAGGCCCAGATCACCGCACTGAAGGGCAGCGAGTATTTCAGCTTCGTCCTCATCCTCCTGCTCGTCTTTGGCGTCAGCTTCGAGCTGCCGTTGTTCACGGTGCTGCTGAGCTTCGCGGGGCTGCTGCGTTACGACAGCATCAAGACGAAACGCCGCTACATCATCGTCGGTCTCTTCGCCTTCGCGGCCTTCGTGACCCCGGCTGACCCATTCTCCATGCTGGCGCTCGGCTGCGCTCTGACCCTGATGATGGAGATCGCCTACTTGATCATCCGTTTCAACGATAAGCGCCAGGATAAGCGGCAGGCCCAGGCGGCGGACGCCTCTGGTTCCGAGATTCGCCCCTCCGGCGCGGTCGCTCCCGCAGAGGCAGTCGAACGGGCCGAGCCGGTCAGGGCCTCCCAAGGAATCGCGGGTCAGGCACCGGCGGACCCTGGCATGGGACGGCGGAACTCCTTCAACTACGCCGAGATCTTCGACGAGGACGTTTAAACACCACCTCACCCCAATGGGTGGCGAGCCGAGGCTTGAGCGACCGCCCGAACCGACGTCCTGAAACGCGTGAGCAACAGCGAGCGGATAGACTCGGTACACATATGGCTAACAGCGCTACGTGCAACGCAAAAAACTACCCCACGCTGGTCGAAGAGTTCCGGAAGGAATACGACTTCGAACTCGATGAATTCCAGCTCGACGCAGCCGCTGCGATCGCCGAGGGCAGGGGAGTGCTCGTGGGAGCACCGACCGGTGCCGGAAAGACGATCGTCGGCGAATTCGCGGTCTACATGGCCTTCCACGGTGGCGGGGCCTGCTTTTACACCACGCCGATCAAGGCACTGAGCAACCAGAAATACCACGACCTGTGCGCCAGCTACGGCGAAGAGAACGTCGGGCTGCTCACGGGCGACGTGACGCTCAACCCGGACGCGCCGATCGTCGTCATGACCACCGAGGTCCTGCGCAACATGATCTACGCGGACTCAAATCGGCTGGCCAGCCTCACCCACGTGGTGATGGACGAGGTCCACTTCCTGGCCGACCGGTGGCGCGGGCCGGTGTGGGAGGAGACGATCCTCAACCTGGACCAGCGCGTGACCCTGGTGTCGCTCTCGGCGACGGTCTCCAATGTGGAGGAGTTCGGCGGCTGGCTGCGCACCCTGCGGGGTGAGACGGACATCATCGTCACCGATAAGCGCCCCGTTCCGCTGACCCAGTACATGATGGTCGGCTCGAAGATCATGCGGCTGTTCAGCAAGAACGCCGAGCACCTGGCGGGGGAGAATCACCCCGGCGCGATCAACCGCTCCCTGCTCTCGGCGGTGGGCAAGGCGGAGGCCTATGGCAATCAGCGTGGGCCCCGCCGCGAGGACGTGGTGCGCCACCTGGAGCAGGCGAAGATGCTGCCGGCGATCTACTTCATCTTCTCCCGCATCGGCTGCGATAAGGCGGTGCAGCAGCTGCTGATCCGGAAGGTGGAGCTCACCACGCCCGAGGAGGCTCGTGAGATCGGCGAGATCATCGACGACGGCGTAGCTGGGCTGGAGCCGGCGGATCTGCACATGCTGGGTTTCCGCCAGTGGCGCCGGGCCTTGATGCGGGGATTCGGGGCTCACCACGCCGGGATGCTGCCGGCGTTCCGGCACATCGTTGAGAAGCTGTTTAGCCGTGGGCTGTTGAAGGTCTGCTTCGCCACCGAGACGCTGGCGCTGGGCATCAACATGCCCGCGCGCACAGTGGTGCTGGAGAAGATGACGAAGTTCAACGGGGAGGCTCACGCGGAGCTGACCCCGGGCCAGTACACGCAGCTGACGGGGCGCGCAGGGCGCCGCGGTATCGACACGGTGGGCAATGCCGTGGTGCTGTGGAGCCCCCAGGTCGATCCCTACGCGGTGGCAGCGCTGGCCTCGGCCCGGACGTACCCGCTGGATTCGACGTTCCGGCCGGGCTACAACATGGCGGTCAACCTCATCGCCACGAAGGGTTGGGCGGAGGCACACCGGATCCTGGAGCGTTCCTTCGCCCAGTACCAGGCCAATGACACGATCGTGGAGCGCGCGCACGCCGTCGAGCTGCGCCGGCAGGACTTCGACCGGGAGCGTGCAGAGCTTCAGGCCCTGGTGGGACGCACCGAGGCCGCACAGCGGGCCGACGCCGCCGAGCTCACCGAGCAGGTCTTGGATTACGCGGAGCTACGGCGCACGCTGTCCCACGAGGAGCGGCAGGCGAAGCGGGATGCCGCCCTCGAGCGCCAGCAGGAGGTCGAGCACCTGCTGCGCTCGATCAACGTGGGTGATGTGCTCGCCCTGCCGACGGGCAAGAACCCGGTGACCGCGGTGGTCGTCCGTTCTGATTCGGGTCGCAATCCGCGCCCTACCTTGGTTCTCGACGACGGCTGGGTGGAGCGCGTCGCCGCCGACATGTTCCGTAACACCCCGGTGATCATCGGTCACATGAGGATTCACCGAGGCGTGGAGCGCGCGCCGAAGCGCCACGCTCGGGCTGTGGCCTCCCAGCTCCGGCGCATGCACCTGGATAAGCCGAAGAAGATCCGCCCGCACGCCCGCGGGGGTTCGAAGAAGGCCGCGGAGCTGCGCAATCAGCTGCATGTCCACCCGGTGCATGCCTGGGCGGAGCGCGAGGAGCTGGCGAAGAAGGCGCAGTCGGTGCTGAAGGCCGGCCGACGCTGGGAATACCAGAAGCAAGAATCCGAGCAGCCTGGGGACTCACTGACCGCCACCTTCGACCGGATCATTGCGCTGCTCGAGGAGCTGGGCTACGTGGAAACCTGGACGGCTGAGGGTGGTACCCCGGCGGCGAAGGTCACCGAAGAAGGTGAGAAATTGGCTCGGATTCACCACGAATCCGATCTGCTGGTGGCCCAGTGCCTCCGCCGCGGGCTGTGGGATGACCTCGACCCGGCCGAGCTGGCCGCTGCGGTGAGTGCCTGCGTGTTTGAGAACCGTCGGGAATCCACCGTGCGCACCCAGCTGCCGACCGATGCGCTGGAGGAGGCGGTGGCTCACACGCTGCGCGTGTACAAGGAGCTGGTCAGCGACGAGGAACGCCACCGCCTGACCGCCACCCGGGAGCCTCAGCTGGGCTTCGCCACGGCGGTGCACCAGTGGGTGGCCGGGGCACCGCTGGAGTACTGCCTGCAGGCCGCGGAGGCCTCGGGGGCGGTGCTGACCCCGGGCGATTTCGTCCGCGCCTGTGGTCGGGTGAAGGACCTGCTGGATCAGATCAAGATGACCGGTTATTCCAACGACGTGAGGAAGTCCGCGCGTAAGGCCGTGGACGCGATGCAACGAGGGGTTGTGGCTATCGATGTCTAATATCGCCATTTTCGGCGCCACCAGCGAGATCGGCGAGCACATCGCGCGCCTGCTGGCACCGGGGCAGTCCTTCCTTTTGGCAGGACGCCGGCCTGAAGCGCTGGACACCCTGGCCGAGGAGCTACGCGGCTTGGGCGCACGGCGGGTGGAGACCTACTTCTTCGACGCGGCAGATACCGCGAGCCACAGCGGCGTCATCGATGAGATGGAGGCGGACTGCGGGCCAATCGACACCGCCTTCGCCATGTTCGGGGTGCTGGGCGACCAGCAGCTCGCGGAGGAGGACGGTGCTGAGGTCTACCGGGTGCTGCACACCGACTTCACCGCGCAGGCCGTGCTGCTCACGGAACTATCCCAGCGGATGAAGCGCCGCGGCACGGGCACGCTGGTGGCGTATTCCTCGATCGCCGGTGCCCGGGTGCGCCGCCCGAACTACGTCTACGGTTCCGCGAAGGCCGGCCTGGATGGGTTCGCCCAGGGGATGCAGGACGCCCTGCGGGGCAGCGGGGTGCGGCTGATGGTCGTGCGCCCCGGCTTCGTCATCGGACGGATGACCGAGGGGATGGATCCTGCACCGATGTCCTCCACCCCTGACGTGGTTGCGAAGGCCACCGTGGAGGCCCTGGAAGGCAACCGCGACGACGTGTGGATCCCGGGAAAGCTCCGCGTGCTGGCTGCGGTGATGCAGCTGGTCCCGCGTTGGCTGTGGCGGCTCGCGCCGCGTTAGAGCACTTTTGCCACCGCCGGGACTACGATGGAATCTCTAACACCGCTGCAGCGTTAGTGCTATCAGGTACCGCATGCCGCTGGTGCGCTGATTGTCTTTAGGAGGACACGGAAAACTTATGCGCAGGAGCTTCTTCCTCTACGTGGTCGTGGAGCTGTTGGCCTTTATTCTGCTGGGCAAGTGGCTCGGCTTCGGCTGGACGATCCTGCTGTACCTGGGGCTGTTCATCCTCGGTGTCGCGATCGCCGCCTGGCAGATGCGCGCGCTGACGGTGCGCGTGCTGCGGAGTCGCAGGTCGCCAGGAAAGCTGACCGGTGACGCAGCGCTGTCTGCATTCGGCGCCCTACTGGTAGCCTTGCCGGGCGTGGTGACGGGGGTCGTGGGCATTCTGTTCATGCTGCCGCCGACCCGCTCGATCGCTCGACGTTCCATGGGAACCGCTCTGCGAGCGAAGGTCACCCGCCTGGGAGGAGCGTCCTTCATCATGTCCTCTCGCGCCAGCGACCCGCAGGTGCGCAACATTCCAGGCTGGGGCGAGGTCATCGACCACCGCAGCGAGGAGTTCGGGGACGAGGGTCCTGCCGGGACCGATAACGCCCGATGAAGCAGTGGCTCGCTAACCTTCCCTCACCGTGGCGGGTGGTGGGAGCCCTTTTTGCGGGCTTCATGGTCTTCGCCTCCTATGAGCCCACCGGGCTGTGGTGGGCAGCCCCCTTGGGCTACGCGCTCTTCTTCGCCGTTATCACGCAACGGCACGCAGTCTCGCTCGCCTTCCTCAACTCGCTGGCTACCTATGGCTTTCTGCTGCCCTGGATCGGGGAGTTCGTCGGCGCCTCGGCGTGGATCGCGCTCGCCATCGTGCAGGCGCTCTACGCCTTGCTTTTTGGCCTCGGAGCCCGCTGGTTGCTGCGCTGGGGCAACGGAACCTGGAACTGGCGCAGTATCATGTGCGCGGCGGCGTTCTTCGTCGCCGTCGAGGGGTTCCGTTCCCACTGGCCGTTCGGGGGCTTCGGTTGGGGTCGGCTGGCGTGGGGCCAGGTTTCCGGGCCGCTGGCCGCCGATATCCGCCTTGGTGGCTCCGCGTTCGTGAGTTTCCTGGTCGTCTTGCTCGGCGGATTGATCTACTTGGCAGCCCGTCCGCCGTATAAGAGCCGGGCTGCGGTCGCCCCGAAGGTCCGCCTGCAGTACGCGGGAGTGGTGGCTGTCGTGCTGCTGGCCTCCGTCATCTACGGCTCGAGTTTTAGCCAGGATCCCACCGCGGGTCAGGTCAACGTCGCCGCAATCCAGGGCAACGTCCCCCGAGCTGGCTTGGACTTCGCGGCCCAGCGCCGCGCCGTGCTGAACAACCACGTGCAGCGCACCCACGAGCTCGCAGACTCGGTCGCGACCGGCGAGGCACCGCAGCCTGACGTGGTGATCTGGCCGGAGAACTCCTCCGATGTGAACCCGTTTAAGGACCCGGATGCCCACGCCGCCATCGATTCGGCGGTCACGGCAGTCAACGCTCCGGTGATGGTGGGCACCGTCATCGGAAATGAAAACACGATGCTCACCTGGGGCCCGGCCACCAGCAGCGAGCCGGGGCCGGGGGAGAAGCACGTAAAGAAGTTCCTCCAGCCCTTCGGCGAGTACATGCCCTTTCGAGAGGTTCTCAAGCACGTCAACGAAAACGTCGAGCGAGCGGGCAACTTCGTCCCTGGCGACGGGCCCGGCGTGGTGCGGATGCCCGCTGCACGCGGGGACGTCGAGGTGGGGGTGTCCACCTGCTACGAGATCTCTTTCGACGCCAGTGCCCGCGACGCGGTGCGTCATGGTGCGCAGTTCCTGGCTAGCCCAACGAATAACGCCACCTTCGGCTTCACGGACATGAGCTACCAGCAGCTCGCGATGAGCCGGATGCGGGCGATCGAGACGGACCGGGCGGTCGTGGTTGCTGCGACCTCCGGGGTCTCGGCGATCGTCATGCCGGATGGGGAAGTGGTGGCCCAGAGTCGGCTGTTCCGCCCGGATATCCTGCAGGCCGATATTCCGCTGCGCGATGGCATCACGCCGTCCGTAAAGGTGGGGCCCTGGGTGGAGCTCGGGCTGGCTGCGGCGGGTGTTTTGGGGATAATCGGGGCCTTCCTCGCGTCTCGGCCCACACGGCGCAAGAAAAGCAGATAAACTAATCACATTATGAAGAAGCTCAGCGATAAGACTCTCGTCATCATCCCGACTTTCAACGAGCGCGATAACCTCCCGATCATCACGCGCCGCCTGTTGGAGGCCGAGCCGGAGCGCGTGAACGTTCTCGTCGTCGACGACAACTCGCCGGACGGCACCGGAGATCTGGCGGATCAGATGTCCAAGGACGATTCCCGCATCCACGTACTGCACCGCGAGGGCAAGGGCGGCCTCGGCGGGGCTTACCTGGCCGGTTTCAAGTGGGGCATCGAGAACGGCTATGAGGTTCTCTGCGAGATGGACGCCGACGGGTCCCACGCCCCGGAGCAGCTCCACCTGCTGCTGGACAAGATCGACGACGGCGCGGAGCTCGTCCTGGGCTCGCGCTACGTCAAGGGTGGCAAGACCGTGAACTGGCCGGCCGACCGCAAGTTCCTCTCCCGTGGCGGCAACATCTACGCCTCCATGGCGCTGGGCGCTGGCCTGTCCGATATCACCGGCGGTTACCGCGCCTTCCAGCGCGACCTGCTGGAGCGCATGGATCTCGACGCCGTGGACTCCGCGGGTTATGTCTTCCAGGTGGACATGGCGTGGCGTGCTGTCAACGAGGGCGCCGACGTTCGTGAGGTTCCGATCACCTTCACCGAGCGCGAGATCGGCGAGTCCAAGATGAGCAGCCGCATCATTGGCGAGGCGATGGCTCAGGTGACCCGTTGGGGCTTCCGCCACCGCATGTACCAGGTCCGCCAGCTCATGCGCGAGGGTGCACGCATCGGCGCCGGCACCGTGGAGCGCGCGCTGCAGAGCTAATCGGATAGCGCAACGCTAAAGGCCTGGTCACGTTCATAACGTGGCCAGGCCTTTGTTCGTGCGGAGGCGAGGGGAGGGCTTAAGCCTTCTCCTGCTCCTTGAGCAGCTTCATCGCCTCGCGGCGGCGCTTACGCAGCATCTCGATACGCTCCTCCAGCAGCTCGTCGAGCTCCTCCAGGGAGCGGCGCTCGAGAAGCATGTCCCAGTGCGTACGTGGTGGCTTCGCAGGCTTGGATTCGATGCCCTCGCCCTCCACGAGGGTGCCCATCTGGCCGTTCTTGCACAGCCAGTCCTGCGGGATCTCGGCGTCGTCAGCGAACGGGACCTCAAAAATTTCGCCGTCCTCAGTCTGGTACTTCACCATCTGACGTGGCGCGAGATCGTGGTCCCGGTCGGTTTCATACGACACGGCACCCATGCGACTGCCTCGCAGTACGCGGTCTGCCATTAGTTCCTCACTTCCGAAGTTCGCTAGCGGCGCCTCCAGGGCGCCATCAATGTAGATAACGCACCGGGTGCGAGTTTTGTTCCCAGATTCCCCGAAAGGGTTAGGATCTTTAGCCATGAGCACCCCCACCTCGCGCGAAGACTTCCCCCACACGCCGGGGTTCTGCGCATGGTGCGGGGAGGAAATGCCCGGCCAGCAGCGGGGGAGGCCACGTAAATTCTGCAGCCGGTCCTGCCGCCAACGGGCCTACGAGCAGCGCGCGAGCCAACCGGCGGCGGACGCACCCGCGCCCACGGGCACCCGGCCGGGGACTCCAGGGGACACCGGGGATGAGTTGGGGGATCAGCTCTTCGAACTCCGCTGCGCAGCGGAGGATCTCGTCACCGCGATGGACGAGCGCGCAGAACCCGCCGAACTGCGCGGCATGGCTACGGACCTGGTGCGGCTGGCGCACCGCGCGGAGCAGCTGAACCACCCCCAACCCCCGGGACGCGCTTAAGCCGCACCTTTTCCTAATCTTCCCTGCTTAGCACTAGGCTGGGTGCCATGCGCAAGGGAATTATCACTCTGGGTGTTATCGGTATTATCGCGGCATTCCTGTTCGGCGTTGGGCCGATCGCGTATCAGCTGCTCACTGATCGGGGTTTGCAGACCGCCGATCTCGTCGAGGGCGGACCCGAGCCAACAACGTCAGCGGACGGCCACTGGGTGATCGTCCCTGGTGCCGGTGCCAACCACACCCAGGCTGGTTATACCTTCCGTGAGATCCTGCCAGGGCAGGAGAAGACCACCTCCGGACGTGCGGATAACAGCACGGAGGAGAACATCAAGGGCGACCTGCAGGTCTCGGACGGCACCCTCACGGAGGGCCTGGTCGAGGTCCGCGTCGCGGGGATCTCCTCGGATGTGGAGAAGCGCGACATCAACGTCCGCCGCTCGATCCTGCACACGGAGGACTACCCGAAGGCGAAGTTCAGCATCACCGAGCCGGTGGATCTGAGTGGTATTCCGGAGGACGGCTCCGTCGGTGAGGTCGACGTCACGGGAGAGCTCACCCTCCGCGGCGAGTCGAATAAGGTCAGTGCGCCGCTGAAGGTGCTGCGCACGGGGGACAAGGTTGTCGTCCAGGGCAAGGTGCCGTTCAAACGTTCGGATTTCAACATCAAGACCCCAGAGTTCGTCGCGGCCAAGATCGCTGACGAAGGAACGATCGACCTGCTTCTCGTGTTCGAGAAGCCTTAAAGCCCACGCGCCCGACGTACGCGAGAATGATCGCGGTCAATTTTAGGAGCACCATTGAATACCCAATTTCTCCTGTGGTCCCGGGTTATCCGGCTTGTGGTGCTGCTCGCGCTCGGCGGGTGGCTCGTGAGTAATGGCACTGGCCTTGACTACTTCTTTGCCGCGATCTGCGCCGCGCTGATCGCACTGACCTGTTATCAACTGTGGTCGAGCATCCAGAAGGGAAGCCACTGATATGGCATCAAACGCACGTTTCCTCGAAGACCTGCTGGATGATAAGGACCTCGACGCGGTAAGCCGGTGGCTCGCCGATCGCTCGTCCGTCGTAGTGGCGGAGGAGCTCGGACGAATCTCCGGGGCGGAGCAGGCGGTGGCCTTCCGGTTGCTGCCCAAGGATCGTGCCCTGGATGTCTTCGAGTACCTGGATCCGGTGCACCAGGCTGAGCTTCTGGAGGCGCTGCGAGACGACCACGTCACGGAGATCTTCGCGAGTCTGGCCCCGGATGACCAGGCGTCGCTGCTGGATGAGATGCCGGCGAAGGTCGCCTCGCGCCTGCTGCAGGGGCTGCCGTATTCCCAGCGTCGTGTGACCAGCGGACTGCTGGGCTATCCATCCGAGTCAGCAGGCCGTCTGATGGTGCCCACGCCAACGGTGCTGACTCCGGACGCCACCCGGGAGGAGTCCCTCGAGAAGCTGCAGTCGCGCGCTCAGCGCTACGCCTCTGGCCCGCATCACTCGATCGCGCTGGCCACCGTGGCGGTGACCGATGAGTCGCGCAAGCTGCTGGGCATGGTGGAGCTCGCGGACCTGGTCACTGCGCCCGAGGGCACGCTGGTCGGGGAGTTGCTCGAAGAGGAGCAGCACAGTGTCTCTGCCTACGACGACCAGGAGCACGCCGCTCGCCTGATCCAGGAGGCTGACCTTCTCGCGCTGCCCGTCGTCGACGACGAGGACCGCATTCTGGGCGTCATCACGGTCGATGACGCTATGGAGGTCCTCGAGGCCGAGGTGACGGAGGACGCCTACCGCGCCGGTGGTGCCGAGCCGCTGAACGAGCCTTATCTGACGGCGACGGTGATGACGCTCGCGAAGAAGCGCGGCGTCTGGCTGATCGTCCTGATCCTGGCCGCGTTCCTCACGATCAACGTGATGCAGTACTTCGAGGATGTGCTCGAGGCCGTGGTGGTGCTGAGCATCTTCGTGCCGATGTTGATCGGTACGGGCGGTAACGCGGGCTCGCAGGCGGCGTCCTCCGTGGTGCGTGCGCTCGCGGTCAACGAGGTGAGGCCCCGGGACGTGTTGCGGGTCATCGGCCGTGAGGTTCGGGTGGGCTTCCTGCTGGGAGTGTTCCTGGGGACGGTGATCTTCCCGATTCTGGCTTTCCTGTACTATCCGCAGGTCGCGTTCACTATTTCGTTGACGATCGTGGCGATCTGTACCTGGGCCTGCATCGTTGGTGGCGTGCTACCGCTGGTCGCGAAGAAGCTGGGCGTGGACCCGGCAGTATTCTCGACGCCCGTGGTGTCCACGTTGGTGGACGCCACCGGCCTGATCATTTACTTCAGCATCGCCGGTGTGATCATGGCTGATCAGATCCGCCAGGCGACGGGTGGCTAGCACCGAGGTTGGGGCTAGCGCCGGGGCTGGGAACTAACGCCGGCCGAACCTCTCCAGGTCGGCGGGCGCGCCGGCGAGGATGACGTCGTCGTCGGGGGAGAGCTGGTGGTCAGCAAAGGGTGGTGCCCACTGGTTGCCGCTGTGCACGGCCACCAGCTGGACGCGGTGCTTCGCCCACAGGCTGTGCCGGTTGAGGGAGTGGTTCACCAGCTCCTTGGGAGCTCTTAGGGTGATCATCGCGTAGCCCTGATCGAAGACGGTGTAGTCCTGGAAACGGCCGCTGAGCAGGTGTGCAACGCGGCGTCCGGTGTCCCGTTCGGGACGGACGACGTGGTTCACACCAACGCGGGTGAGGATGCGGGCGTGGGCATCGGAGTCCGCCTTGGCCCAAATGTCCTTGACCCCAAGTTCCACGAGGTTGGATGCGGTCAGGATCGAGGCTTCGAGGCTACTGCCGATGCCGATGACGACCTGCTGGAAATCCTTCACTCCGAGCTGCTTGAGCGCCTCGGGGTCGGTGGCGTCAGCGATGAATGAGTCGGTGAGGTGGGGGTCACTGTCGTGCAGTAGCTTCTCCTCGACGTCGATGCCGAGGACGTCGACGCCGTGGCTGTGGAGCTCCTCGGCCATGGCGGAACCGAACCGGCCGAGCCCGATGATCGCGACCGGTGGCAAATCGATGGGGCGGGCGCTGGGGAGGAGCTTGTCGAGTGGGTTAACCAATGTAGGGCCTTTCTGCAGGATAGGAGTAGTGCTTGCTCGGGGTAGTGGTGGCGAGCGCTGCGACGAGGGTGATGGGTCCGACGCGGCCCATGAACATGAGGACGCAGAGGAGGATCTGCGAGGCACCGCTGAGGTCAGCGGTGACGCCGGTGGAGAGGCCGACGGTGGCGAAGGCGGAGATGACCTCGAAATGGATTTGGTCGGCGCTGAACTGAGGGTTGAAGGTACGGAGGCACGCGATAACGAATGTTATGACACCTACTGCCACAGCACCGACAGTGAGAGCCTGGCGGATCACGGTGTGATCAACGCGACGACCGCCGATGACAGTGTCTTTTTCACCCCTAATTTCTGCCACGATCGCCGCGAGCACCACGAAGAGCGTGGTGATCTTCAAGCCACCTGCGGTACCGCCGGATCCGCCTCCAATGAACATCAGAATGTCGGTACCCATCAGGGCATTGGGCGACATCTCGCCAAAGTCCACGGACTGGAAACCAGCGGTACGGGTCGTAATGGACTGAAACACTGCCGCCAGGGCAGCATCCCCGCTGCTCAGCCCGGCGAATGCATGATTACGCTCGAGCGCCCAGAACATCGCGAAGCCACCGATGAGGAGCACCGCGGTGCCGTTGAGAGTGATCCGAGCGGTCATAGACAGCCGCGGTGGTTTCCTCCGCTGCCTGCGCAGGCGCACCCGCGCGATGAGCTCGTCGAGCACAGGAAAGCCGAGCCCGCCGAAGACAATCGCCAGGCCGATCGGCAGGACGATCCATGCATCGCCGACGTAGGGAATGAGGCTACCGGCGTTCAACCCGAAACCGGCGTTATTGAAGGCAGAGATGGAGTGGAAAATACCGATCCATGCAGCGGAGCCGAGGCTATCGACATAGCCGCCCATAAACATTCGTATCGTGAGGACGCCCGCAACAAGCAGTTCGCAGATCACTGTGAGAAGGATGGCGCCGATAATGGTGGATTTCACGCTGCCAACGGTGAGCGTGCGCCGCTCCGCGACGGTATAAAGCTTAGTTTTCAGTCCTAGCCTGCCACTGAGGATGAGCCCAGCTAGAGACGTCAAGGACATGATCCCGAAGCCACCGATTTGAATGAGGACCAGAATGACGACCTGCCCGGCGGCAGTAAAACCCGTGCCGGTGTCACGAACACCCAGCCCGGTCAGCGTCACCGCGGACGTCGCTGTGAAGAAGGCCTCGAGCGGCGAGACTGAGTCGCCGTCGGGCGCGGAGAACGGCATGAGAAGCAATAACGTGCCAAGCGCAATGAGCCCCAAGAACCCGACGGACACGAGGCGCGCCGGATTCTGCGTCAGGGACGCGAATAAGCGATTCACCAGAATAATCCTAGACCTGTAGTGACGCGCACACTAGAGTTTTCTGATCGATCCAGAGGCGCAGGGCTACGGGGATCATCGCCAGCTCCACTAGCAAACAGCCTGGCCGTTATTGTCCGATAATATACATTATGACACTTTGCATTTATGGGGCACTGGCCTGCGCCAAGCCCCTCCGGCCCCGCGGCTAATGCAGCGGGCGCCGTCAGTCCTCCCCTAGGAACTCTAAGAGTCCTTGGACTCCTTCAAGTCGGAATCCTCGCCGGGCTCCCAATCAACCTCAAGCTCATCCATGAGCTCCTGGGTCGAGTTTTCGACCTCCGTCGTCGAGCCCTTCTTATCGTCGGCGGAACTCTCGGAAGCCTCTGACGCCTCGGCGGCATCGTCGTCAGCCGAGTCCTCGGAATCATCCTCCTCAACGTCTGGCTGGGACTCGCGGGTCAACGCCTCGGCGAGCTCGTAGTTGCCCACGTTGGACTTCTCCACGATCTTCTTGAGCTCGCGGCTCTCCGAGTCGCTCAGCTCTTCCTCCCCCTCGTGGAACTTATTCACCAGCTCGGTGGCGCGCTCGCGGTACTTAGCCTCGCGCTGGATGCGCACGCGAGACTTGATCCACCAGGCGACGAGCACTGCGATCGTCAGTAGCCCCACCCAGCCGATGATCGGATAGACATTGGCCATCAGCGCTTCGAAGCCGAAGAAGCTCACGCCGAAGCCCACCAGGCAGACACCCAGGAACACCGGACGGTACTTATCGCGGTGATTGGCCGTCAGGCGGCGCCCCAGCGCGTAGAACATGCCGATGCAGGTGTTGTAGATCATGATGAAGATGATCACGACCATCACATAGGACAGCGGATGGTTGATGTGATCGATCATGCTCAGCATCGGCACGCTCGAATCCCCGACAACGTCGAAGTTTGCGAGCAGGACGAAGGTCGCCATCATCAGCATCGTCAGGTAGATGAGGCCACCCATGAGGCCACCCACACCCGCTTCGCGTGGCTTCGTATTGGCGCCACCGATCACCAGGGCCATGGACAGCCCCAGCAGCAGCGCAAGCCCGGTGTAGTTCAGGGCAGAAAGCCACCACGGGCTGATTGGCGATTCGGCCCCCTGAGCCAACTGCCCCATCGCTGCCATGTCATCCGGCAGGTTGAACAGCGTGTAGCCGAACGCGAAAATCACCGCGACGATGATCAGCGGCGTCACCGTCGAAATGATGCTGGAGACCCGGTCGACGTCCATCAGCCCGGTGATCATCACCAGGATCAGCATGATCAGGGAGCCGACCCAGGCGGGCCAGCCGAACTGCTGCTCCAGGTTGGACCCGGCTCCCGCGAGCATCACGAACCCCACGGCAAACAGCGTGAAGGTCACGCCGAAGTCCAGGAACCTGGAGACGATCGGGTGGGACATGTTCCGGAACACCATGCGGTGCTCTTGCGCCAGGAAGTAGCTGCCGAGCTGCAGGATCACTGCCCCGGCGATGGTCATCAGGACTCCGGCGAGCAGCGCGCCCCACAGCGCGGAAAGCCCAAAAGAGCCGAAATATTGAATGACCTCTTGACCAGTCGCGAAACCCGCGCCAACCAGGAGGCCCACAAAGGATAATGCAATTTTAAAAGTGTTTTTTAACGACACTAACGAGAGCCTCTTTCGTAAATATCACAAATACGAACGCTCTCCAGTATTACTTAATATTCCCTTATTCTCATACTGCGAAACTGTGTTCGCAGACACAAATCTCCCCCGCAGCCCCTGGGTCATGCCAGTTCGCGGGCAAGGTCCAGGAGCTTTTTCTCGGCGCCGACATCTCCCACCATTTGCACGCTGGTCGGAAGCCCGTCGCTACCCTGCCCCATTGGCACGGCTAGCGCCGGCTGACCCGCGACATTCCACATGGCGGTGTAGGCGATCGAAGGCATGCTCAGCAGGGAGGCACGAATGGCCCCCTTCCCCACCAGCAGGTCAGCGCGGCGTGGCCGGTCGGCCACGGTCGGCGTGAGGATCGCATCAATACCCTCGCGGGCCATGATGTCCGAGACCTTGCGCCCAATGGTGGCTGCCCTCCTCTCCGCCCAGGAGACCATCTTCGGCCTCATGAGCGCGCCCACCAGCTTCGTCAGTCGGTGGCGCTTTTCGATGCGCTCGGGCTTTTCCAGCAGTCCGATTTCGCTCCGGATTCCGGCGAACATGAGGATCAGGAACGGCAGCGTGGGATCCGGCAGCCGAGCAGACAGCGGCCGAACCTCCACCCCCTGCGCCTCGAGCTGCGCGGCGGCACGCTTTCGCGCCTCGCGATTGGCCGTGGCCACCGGGATGAACGGCGTGCTCGAGCGGTCCAGCCACGCAACCCGCCAGGACCTCTCCCCTTCGTGTCCACCCGGTCCGAGTGGAGCATCCGAGTGGAGCAGGATCGTCGTCCTGCAAGACGGACATCATCAGCTCGATGTCCTCCACCGTGCGCGCCATCGGCCCGGAGGTCCCCAGGGATTTCCAGAGGTCGGCATAAGGGGCGGTGGGCAGCACTCCCCGACCCGGTTTGAGCCCCACGAGCCCGCACATCGCAGCCGGGATCCGAACTGAGCCACCGCCGTCGCCGCCCATCGCCATCGGCACCATTCCCGCAGCCACCGCTGCTGCAGAGCCGCCGGAGGACCCACCCGGTGTTCGGGACAGGTCGATGGGATTGCGGGTCACCCCGTAACCCTGCGAGGAGGTCAGCGGGTAGGCGCCGAACTCCGGCATGTGAGTCTTGCCGATGATGATCGCCCCCGCGGCGCGGAGCCGGGCGACGACCGCGGAGTCTGCGGTCTTCGGCGTGTGGTTCGCGCGGGTGCCGAAGCTCGTCACCGCACCCGCGACATCGTGTTCCTCCTTAATAGCAATGGGAACTCCGTGGAGGGCGCCACGCTCCGAGGGATCAAGCTGGTCGAGCGATGCCGCATCCCGCAGGGCAGCTTCCGCGAAGACCTGGCTGAAGGCGTTAATGAAGCCGTCCCGCTCCTTGATGCGGTCGAGGGCGGCGCGCACCCCCTCAACCGCCGAACGCTCCGCTACCCGGCCACGCCACTGGTGCACGTCGAGCTCGTGCCACGGGGTATCCCCCGTGTCTTCGCGCCGGATGCTGGCGTTGTGTCCCTGAGGTGACATCTTCATCAACCGCTTTCTTCCGAGCTATCTCCATCGCCGGGCCCCCGGGCTACAGCGGGGCACAGCGCTTGCCCGGTCGCCACACCCGCGTGTGAGCCCATATACCCCAAGTGGGTCGCGCTACGCCCCGGCGCCCGCCTTAGGCAGCGTGTACCTCAACTGCTCGCCAACCCGCTTCCCCGAGTGGATGCAGCCACCGAGGAAGGTTCCCTCCAGCGCGTTCTGGCCGTGCATACCGCCACCACCGAAGCCGGCAACCTCGCCCACCGCGTAGAGGCCCGGCAGGACCTCCCCGTCGTTGGTGAGGCAACGCCCCGCCAGGTCGGTCTCGATCCCGCCCAGGGTCTTTCGGGTCAGCACACTCAGACGCACAGCGATCAACGGCCCGTGCTTCGGGTCCATCAACTCGTGTGGTGCGGCACAGCGCACCACCTTGTCGCCCAAGTACTGGCGGGCGGTGCGGATGTAGTTGATCTGATAGTCCTTGGAGAACTTATTCTCGATCTGGCTATCCCGATCCTCGATCTGGCGGCGCAGCTCGGCCTCGTCGACCTGTGGCTTATCCGGCCCGACCAGCTCGTTCATCTTCTTGACCAGGCTGCTGAGGTCGTCCGCGATCACCCAGTCCTCGCCATGGTCCATGAAGGCCTGCACGGCGACCTGCATGCCGGAGCCGAGCTTGGAGAGCAACTTCTTCACGCTCTTATCCGTGAGGTCCGGGTTCTGCTCGGAGCCGGAGAAGATGAACTCCTTGGCGGCGATGGTCTTGTTCAGGATGAACCAGCTGTACCCCATCCCGGTGCGCCCAATATGGCTCAGTGCCGCGAGGTTATCGCCGCCCGGAATGAGGGTGCTGGGCAGCCGCTGCCCCGCAGCGTCCAGCCACATCGCGCTGGGACCTGGGATGATTCGGATGCCGTGGCCTGGCCAGATGGAGTTCCAGTTGTGCATGCCCTCCGGGTAGTGCCAGGTCCGGTCGGTGTTCACGAGGTTCGCGCCCGCAGTTTCGGAGATGCCGATCATGCGGCCGTCGACGTGGGCCGGCACGCCGGTGACCATGTCCTCCGGGGCGGGTCCCCAGCGGTCCGTCGGCCAGCGCTTGCGCACCAGGTCGAGGTTTCCGCCAATTCCGCCCGAGGCGACGACGGTGCCCGCCGCCCGGAACTCGAACTCACCCACCGCTGTTCGGGAGGACGCCTCGCCGCGCGGGAGGTCCGTGGCTTCCAGGACCGTGCCACGCACGCCCTCGATCCGGGTGCGCCCGTCGGCCCCGGATCCCGTGATCAGCTCGTCGACGCGGTGACGGAACTCGAAGCGGATGCGACCCTCCTGTTCCAGCTTCTCGACCTGCTCGCGGAAGACGCGGACGACCTCCGGGCCCGTTCCCCAGGTCAGGTGGAAACGCGGCACGCTGTTGCCGTGCCCGGAGGCGTCGCCGGAGCCGCGCTCGGCCCAGCCGACGGTGGGCAGCACGTTGAGCCCCAGGTTCTTGAGGTAGCTGCGCTTCTCATTGGCGGCGAAGCGGACGTACTCCCGGCCCCAGGCCTTCGGCCAGCGGTCGTTCGGGGTGTCTTCGAATTGCGCGGAGTTCTCCCAGTCCCGCCAGGCGAGGTCTTCGCTGTCCTTGACCCCCATGAGCCGCTGCTCTAGGCTGTCGACGTAGAACAGGCCACCGAGGGACCAGAACGCCTGTCCGCCGAGGTTATTACGGTTTTCCTGGTCCAGAATGAGGACGTTCAACCCGCTCGTTGCGGCCTCGTATGCGGTGACGAGGCCTGCCAGGCCTGCTCCGACGACGATGACGTCCGGATTCCACTGCGTGCTCAAACTGTCCTCCCCTTGTCTACGGGCATCTGCCTCGGCTCCACGGGATCGTGGGGCGCGAATATAGATGGTTAGTTTAGGCAAAGGACATTGCTGTGTGCGTGAATTGCGAAATTTCCATCAACCCCTCGCACGACCGACCCCCGCCTCACGCTAATGGCGGTGGCGAATAACGAACTGCATGCAGTCGATGTCGCCGGCGTCCACGAGCGCCTCGTGCAACGCGAGCTGGAAGTCCCAGAGGCGGCGATAGATCGCGTCGAAGCCCGCGGCAGCAGCCTGTCGCTCGCGGGAAGCGAAGTGGGCACGCCACATCGGCAGGGTCGCCGCGAGGTGCGGCCCCAGGTGATTTTCGGCGACGACGTCCAGCCCGGCGGCGAAGATGTGCTGGCGGATCAGTGCCGCCGGCGAGTATTCCAGCGCGGGCCAGATGTAGCCACGCACCACGTCGAGGGATTCCCGCGCGGTATCGCGCATCTGCGGGGTGGCGACCAGGGTCTGCACCACGGCCACGCCCCCGTCCGCGAGGAGCCTATCCACGGCCCGGAAGAAGTGCCCAAGGCCACCTCGCCCCAGGGTTTCCAGCCGCTCGGTGGAGAAGATGGCGTCATATTCGCCTGCCCACTGCCGTGGCGAGGGCACTGGACCGCTGATCAGCTCCACCCGCACGCCACCGGCCACGCCGGCTTGACGCACGCGGGAGCGAACCACCTCGGCGTGCTCCTCATCGGAGGTCAGCACGCTCACCGACGCGCCACGCTGGGCAGCGAGGATCGCCAGCTGCCCGCCGGAACTCGAGAGCTCGAGGACGCGGTCACCCGGGCCAACATTCGCCTCGTCCAGCATCAGGTTGATGCGGCGCAGCTGCCCGGAGTTGAGGTCCTGGCGCTGCACGTCGGCGGGCTCGAGGTACCAGGTTTCATCGAGGCTGACGGGCTCCTCCGGCCTGCTGAGGCGGCGGCGCACGCCGCTGGTCAGGCCCGCCACACCGCGGGGGGCGGGTTTCTCCTCATCGTCCACCAGGGTCTCTCCGGTCCTGCGGTCAACCTGAACGGTTTCCGTGGTGCGGGCGGCCGAGGCAAACAGCGCGGTGGCGGTGGCACGGGTGGCTCCCGCGTACAGCTCCACGAGACCATCGGGCAGCTCGCCGGCGCGCACCGAACCAAAATCGTGGCGCGGCTTTCGTGGGCTGATCCCAGCCAGCAAGGTATTCATCGGCGCTTCGAGGGGCTGGCGAAGGAGAACTTCCAGCACCTTGACCAGGGGCTCGGCCCGCCACTCCCCGATCAGGTAGCTTTCCGCAAGCCCCAGCCAGCCTTGGGCAACCACCCGGTCGAGCATGAGCCCGTCTCGCACCTCGAGGTAGGTCTCGTCCTTGGAGTCGAAGGAGACACCCTCATCGTCCAATAGCTCTTCCAACCGCTCGCGAAAGGCCTCGGATCGCTTGCCGAGGAACCGGCCGCGGGGCAGCTCAGCGAGGTGCGGCCACCGCTCGGGGTCGATATAGGGGTCGAGAGAGAAACGTTCCACGGGAACTATCAGACACTCCTCTCCCGGTGCTCGCGGGGCCGACTCGGCCATTCGCGGTGAAGTTATCCCTAAAGTTAGCCGATATTGCGCCCCAAACGGGGTATTAACACTCAGGAAGCAACCCACATCAGGTGGATCCCGGAAGTGCTTTAGAAGGCCTTAAGCATTAGGATTGTTGAAGCACGTTTCGTGAGGATCTCACAGGGTCCGTATATCAGCGAGAACTTGAATACAAAAACCAAAAATATTGTGCTGAGGAGCATTAGTTTCTTATGACCACCAACTCCCTTGGTCCAGCAGGTAAGCGCCACCACGTCGTCATCATCGGCGGCGGTTTCGGCGGTCTGTTCGCGGCAAAGAAGTTCAAGGGCAAGGACATCGCGGTCACCATCATCGACCGCACCAACCACCACCTGTTCCAGCCACTGCTGTACCAGGTCGCGACCGGTATCCTGTCTGAAGGTGAGATCGCACCTTCCATCCGCCAGCTGATGGCTGACGACGAGAACATCCGCGTGATCAAGGGCGAGGTCCGCAACATCGACATCGACGGCCAGAACGTCACCGCGGACCTGGGCGGCAAGGAAGCTGTCATCGAGTACGACTCCCTGATCCTCGCTGCGGGCGCTGCACAGTCCTACTTCGGTAATGACCACTTCGCCGAGTTCGCGCCGGGCATGAAGTCCGTCGACGACGCGCTGGAGATCCGTGCCCGCGTCACCGGCGCCTTCGAGCGCGCCGAGATCACCACTGACCCGGAGGAGCGCCGCCGCCTGCTGAACTTCGTCGTCGTCGGCGCGGGCCCGACCGGCGTGGAGCTGGCTGGTCAGCTGGCTGAGATGGCGCACCGCACCCTCGCCAAGGAGTTCCGCGAGGTTGACACCAACGACGCCCGCATCATCCTCATCGACGGTGGCCCGCAGGTTCTGCCTCCGTTCGGCAAGCGCCTGGGCCGCAAGGCTCGCCGCAAGCTTGAGGATCTTGGCGTCGAGGTCGTCCTGAACTCCCTGGTCACCAACGTGGACCGTGAGGGCGTGACCTACAAGAACATGAAGACGGGCGAGGAGTCCTCGATCCCGAGCTACGCCAAGATCTGGTCCGCCGGTGTGGCCGCTTCCCCGCTGGGCAAGCACGTCGCCGACCAGGCTGGTGTGGAGTCCGACCGCGCGGGTCGCGTCATGGTCAACGAGGACCTGACCCTGGGTGAGCACAAGAACGTCTTCCTCATCGGCGACATGATCAACCTCAACGGCCTGCCGGGCGTGGCGCAGGTCGCTATGCAGGGTGGTCAGTACGCTGCGAAGACCATCATCGACGAGATCGAGAATGGCACCAGCCCGGAGGCTCGCGCTCCGTTCGACTACTTCGACAAGGGCTCGATGGCGATCGTCTCCCGCTTCAACGCTGTGGTGAAGATCAACAAGGCCGAGGTCTCGGGCTTCATCGGTTGGCTGATGTGGCTGGCCCTGCACCTGCTGTACCTGGTCGGCTTCCGCAACCGCGCGATCGCCGCGTTCAGCTGGGGCCTGAACTCCGTGTCCCGTCGCCGCTGGCAGCTGGTTGCTACCCGTCAGCAGCTGCACGCCCGCAACGCGCTGAACAAGCTGCGCAAGCTGGAGGACGAGAAGGGCATCCGCTCCCTCGAGGTGCGCGATAACCTCAAGTTCGGCGAGGGACGCGACACCCCGGCTGACGCCGACTAGTTCCCGCGCTGGCGCCCGAGGGCGCTAGAAAAGCTCGATCCCCGGCCCCACCTTCGTGGTGGGCGGCCGGGGATTTTTGCTTGGCGTTAACTCACTTATTCATCACGGCGGTCTTCAACATGGTCAGTGCCAGCATCTTGCCGGTCTCCTCATTGCGGTGCTCGACGCGCCACAGGTGGGAGGTCGACCCCAGGTGCTCAGCGGTCGCGGTGGAGACGATGACGTCGCCGACCTTCGATGGCCGCAGGAAGTCCGTATTGTTGTTCGTTCCGACGACGATCGGCCCGGCGCCCGCGGCGACGAAGCTGGCCATGCTGGCTGCGGTCTCCCCCAGCGTGGCGTAGATGCCTCCGTTGGTGATCCCCCAAGGCTGCAGGTGAATCGGTTGCACCTCGAGGCGCAGGGTGAGGGAATGAGGTGCTACCTCGGTGTAGCGAACACCCAGTGTCTCTTCCAGCCCGTTGGTTGCGGTCATAATTCCATTGAGCGTGTCAAGCTCTTCGCCGGTGAGCTTACGCTGGCCGGCAGTGCTGCTGAGCTCCAGCATGGTCTTCACGTGTTCGTTCATGTCAATAGATTAACCACGAAGTGTCGGGGTAAACTGGGAAATCATGAGTAAACCTTCGGCACCGAATCTTTCCTCGAATCAGGCACCCGCAGGCGCACCAGATGGCGAGCTCGCCCAGATCGGCGTGATCGGCCTGGCGGTGATGGGGTCCAATATCGCCCGCAACTTCGCGAATCACGGCCACACCGTGGCGGTTTTCAACCGCACTTTCGCCCGCACCGAGGGCTTCATGGAGAACTTCGGCGAGCAGGGTTCTTTCATCCCAGCCGAGACCTTGGAGGCCTTCGTGGCTTCCCTCGAAAAGCCGCGCCGCGCGCTGATTATGGTGCAGGCCGGCCCCGCCACCGATGCCATGATCGAGCAGCTCGCCGAGCTCATGGACCCGGGCGACATCATCATCGATGGTGGCAACGCCCTGTACACGGACACGATCCGCCGCGAGAAAGAGATCTCTGCGCGCGGCCTGCACTTCGTCGGCACCGGTATCTCCGGTGGCGAGGAGGGCGCCCTGAACGGCCCGGCGATCATGCCGGGCGGAACCGCCGAGGCCTACGAGTCCCTGGGCCCGCTGCTGGAGTCCATTTCCGCGAAGGTTGATGGCGAGCCGTGCTGCGCCCACATCGGCCCGGACGGCGCCGGCCACTTCGTCAAGATGGTCCACAACGGCATCGAGTACGCGGATATGCAGGTCATCGGCGAGGCTTACCACCTGCTGCGCTACGGGGCGGGGCTGAGCCCGAAGGAGATCTCCGAGGTCTTCCGCGAGTGGAACACCGGCGAGCTGGAGTCCTACCTCGTGGAGATCACCGCGGAAGTCCTGGCGCAGGTCGATGCTGAAACCGGCAAGCCGCTGGTGGACATCATCGTGGACGCAGCCGGCCAGAAAGGCACGGGGCGCTGGACCGTGAAGTCCGCTTGCGACCTGGGCATCCCGGTCACCGGTATCGGCGAGGCAGTCTTTGCCCGCGCGCTCTCCTCTGATGGCCCTGCCCGCCAGGCCGCCCAGGGCAAGCTCGCTTCCGGTGAGCTTGCTGCCCCAGTGGACGCCGCCCAGCGGGAGGATTTCATCGAGGACGTCCGCCGTGCGCTGTACGCGTCGAAGATGGTTGCCTACGCCCAGGGCTTCGACCAGATCCTCGCCGGTTCGCAGGAATACGGTTGGGACGTCGACCCCCGGGACCTGGCCCGAATCTGGCGCGGTGGCTGCATCATCCGCGCCCGCTTCCTCAACCGCATTGTCGATGCCTACGAGGCCAACCCGCAGCTGCCGTCCCTGCTGCTGGACGAGTACTTCCTGGAGCAGATGTCTGGCCTGGTGGATTCGTGGCGCCGCGTCGTCGGGACCGCGACCGCGCAGGGGCACCCGGTTCCAGTGTTTGCCTCCTCTCTTTCCTACTACGACTCCCTACGCGCCCAGCGCCTGCCGGCCGCGCTGATTCAGGGCCAGCGGGATTTCTTCGGCGCCCACACCTACGGCCGCGTGGACAAGCCTGGCGCCTTCCACACCCTCTGGTCCGGCGACCGCAGCGAGGTCGAGGCTTAAGTGCCGTCGCCTGACCCCGAGCCACCGTCTTCCCAGCCCGAGTTTCGATCGCTCGGGCTACCAGTGGCGCTCGCCCAGTCCCTGCAGCGCACGGGGCTGCGTGAAGCCTTTCCCATCCAGGCCAGCGTGATCCCCTCCGCCGTTGAGGGCAAGGACGTGCTGGCCAGCGCTCCGACTGGTTCGGGAAAAACGCTCGCCTTCGGGCTTCCCATGCTGGCCCGGTTGAGTTCCGGGGATCTGCCGCGCGCGACCCGGCCGAGCAATCCTAGGGGTATGGTGCTCTGCCCCACCCGCGAGCTCGCTGAGCAGGTCTTCGAAAACCTGGACCCGCATGCCGCAGCTCTGGGCCTGCGTGCGCTGGTCCTGGTGGGCGGGGTGAAGGTGCGAGCCAATCTCACCTCCCTGGCCCGCACGGTGGATATCGTCGTGGCCACCCCGGGTCGGCTGAATGACCTCATTGAGCGGCGTGCGATCTCCCTAGAGCACTGCGCCGTCACGGTCGTGGACGAGGCCGATCACATGGCAGACCTGGGATTCCTTCCCCAAGTGCAGGCAATTCTCGAACGCACTCCGCAAGGCAGCCAGCGGCTGCTCTTCTCCGCGACCTTGGACGGCGAGGTCGCGGCCCTGGCTGAGGGCTGGACTCGCAACCCAGTCCGCATCGAGGCCGCAGGCGCACGCTCCGCCCCGCCAGTTGCTCCGCGCATCGCCGCCACCGACGCCGGAGGCGCAGATGACCGGGACGCGGCAGGCGCACGAGCCACGGCGGCTCGACCAACCCCACGCCCCACCAAGGGCGCGGACTCCCCGGTGGAGTTCCTCCTCAGCGAGGTCGCTGATAACGGCCAGCGCCAGGCGGCGGTCCGCGCGATCGCCCGCAAGGTGCCGCGCGTGATTTTCTTCGTGCGCACCACTCACGCGGTGACGCGCTGGGCGAAGTACCTCTCCGCGGGCGGGGTCAAGGTCTCCGCCCTGCACGGCAATCGCGGCCATCAGTCCCGCCAGCGCGCGCTCGCGGACTTCCGCGAGGGTAAGGTGCGGGTGCTTGTCGCCACCGACATCGCCGCCCGGGGAATCGATGTGCCGGGAGTGCGCGCCGTCGTGCACATCGACCCGCCGCGCGATCCCAAGGCGCTCGTACACCGCTCGGGCCGTACGGGCCGCGCGGGTGCGTCCGGCACGGTCGCCCTGCTTGCCTTCCCCGACCAGGTTCGCGACGTTTCGACCATGATGCGGGCCGCTAACCTGGGCTACGAGAAGGTCGAGTCCACCAGGCTCGTCCGCCGGATTCTCCGTGAATAGCCACCACCGTCCCGGTCCGCCGGAGCACGCACAACCCACCACCCACTCACTCCTCGCCAAGGACAACTTCTCAAGAATATGGACATACTGCTGAGCATCCTCGGCCTCGCGGGCTTCATTGCGCTGACCGCGGGTACCGGGCTGTTCGTCGGGATCGAGTTCGCCATCACCGGTCTCGAAAGATCGACCATTGACCAGCACGTCAAGGACAAGAACGACGGCCCGGCACGCCTGATCCAAAAGGCTCACGGCGAGCTCTCCCTGATGCTCTCCGGCGCGCAGCTGGGCATCACGATCACGACCCTGGCTACCGGCTTCCTCGCCGAGCCGATCCTGGCGAAGTTCTTCACCCCGATGCTGGATCTATTCGGCATCCCGCACTCCGCCTCGATGGCGATCGCGCTGACCCTCGCCGTCATCCTGGCCACGGCCCTCTCCATGATCTTCGGCGAGCTGGTGCCGAAGAACTTGGCGATCACCGACCCGATCAAGGTTGCGCGCTTCGCGATCCGCCCGGTGTGGGCTTTCAACCAGTTCTTCCGTGGTTTCATCTCTTGGCTGAACAACCTCGCCAACTTTGTACTGCACCGCTTCGGCATCGAACCGGCCGATGAGCTTGCGAGCGCCCGTAGCCCGAAGGAGCTGGCCGCCATCGTGAAGTCCTCCGCCGGCACCGGCGAGTTCACGCAGGCCAAAGC
This sequence comes from Corynebacterium sp. MSK039, assembly GCF_030232315.1. Taxonomy (NCBI): domain Bacteria; kingdom Bacillati; phylum Actinomycetota; class Actinomycetes; order Mycobacteriales; family Corynebacteriaceae; genus Corynebacterium; species Corynebacterium sp. MSK039. The sequence goes on along the minus strand of NZ_JASPJL010000001.1, from coordinate 40,666 downwards.
ACAGATCCTGGACCGTTCCCTGCGATTCCGGGACATTTCCGCCGACGACATCATGACGCCGCGTTCCACCGTCGAGTCGCTGGATGAGGAGGACACCGCGGACAAGCTGATCCTGCTCGCCATGGAGACCGGCCACTCCCGTTTCCCCGTTACCCGTGGCGATTTGGACGACACGATCGGCGTCGTGCACGTCAAGGACGCGGTCGCGCTGCAGCCGGAGCGGCTGGCGACGACCACCGTCAAACGCCTCGCCCGCCCCGTCCCCACCGTTCCGGAAAGCCTGGGCGGGGAGGCCGTCCTGCAGAGCGTGCGATCCGCCGGTTCGCAGCTCATCCTCGTCGCGGACGAGTACGGCGGCACCTCCGGCATCATCACCATCGAGGACGTCGTCGAGGAAATCGTCGGCGAGGTCTGGGATGAGTACGACGATAAGGACGAGGACGCCGAGGTCCGCCGCACCGGGCAGATGTGGGAGATGTCCGGCCTGGTCCGTACCGACGAGATTTTCGAAGAGGTCGGCTACACCGCCCCAGACGGCCCCTACGAGACCCTCGGTGGGCTCGTGATGTCCGCCCTGGGCAGGGTACCGCTGGAGGGCGACCAGGTGGTCCTCCCCCGCTCCGAGCGGGAACTCCGGGACTCGTTTGAAAGCGGGCTGAACAACCGCTGGTTGGCGCGCGTGGTGTCGATGGATGAGCACCGCGTCGATCGGGTGATCCTGAGCCCGATCACCGAGGAACAGGCCGCCGAGTACATCGATGAGGAGGGTGAAAACTAATGGGTGATCTGTGGGGCATTCTTCTTGCCGCTTTTCTGATCCTGGTCAACGCCTTCTTCGTGGCGGTGGAGTTCGCGCTGATCTCCTCCCGTAAGGACCGCCTGGACTCGATGATCGCCTCGGGCAACCAGCGGGCGAAGAAGGTCCGTTACGCCGTTGAACACCTGACCATCATGCTGGCGGGCGCGCAGTTCGGTATCACCATCGCCTCCGTCCTGCTGGGCATGATCGGCGAGCCGGCGATAGCCCACCTCATCGAGGCCCCGCTGGCGGCCCTGGGGCTGCCGGAGAGTTTCGTCCACCCGATTGGCTTTACCATTGCGCTGCTGTTGATCACGATGCTGCACATCGTGCTGGGCGAGATGGTGCCGAAGAATATCGCGCTCGCCGGCCCTGAGACTGTCGGCACGTACCTGGTTCTGCCGCACCTGGCGTTCGTTAAGGTGACGCACCCGATCATGGTCGTGCTGAACTGGATCGCACGAACCGTGCTCCATGCACTCGGTGTTGAACAGAAGGACGAGCTGGATTCCACCGTCTCGCCGCATGAGTTGGCGAACATGATCGCGGAGTCCCGTTCCGAGGGCCTGATCGCCGCCGACGAGGCGGACCGCATCTCCAACGCCCTGGCTAGTTCCCGCCGCGCGATGGGCGAGGTTCTCATCCCCCGTGAGGACGTCTACGCCCTGCCGTTCGGGACGTCCGGCCCGACGGTCATGGAGGTGCACCACGCGGTGGTGGAGACGGGTTTCTCCCGCTTCCCTGTCGCCGATTCGAACGGCACCTGGTTGGGCTACGTGCACGTCAAGGACGCCCTGGATGATTTCCTTGCAGACCGCGACGTCGCCGTCCCTATCCGCCCGTTGATCACCGTGACGAGCACCCAGAACTTCGACCTGGCGATGCGCGCGATGCGCGTGAACTCCTCGCACGTCGCCGCGGTGGTGGAGAACGGACGCACCATCGGCCTGGTCATGCTCGAGGACATTATTGAGGAACTCGTGGGCACGGTCCGCGACTGGACCCACGACTAAAAGCACTAGTTCCCCGTAGAGAAGAGGAGGCAGCGAAGGCTTGCATGGCTACTGATACGCAGCTATCCCCCACCCGCCCGGCCGAGCGTGTCCTGGGCTGGGGTGAGTGGCACGCCCGCGAGGCTGCCCACCAGCAGCGAGTGGAGTCGCTGACCGAGGCACACCAGGCGCGCCGCAAGCAGGGCGAACGCCACCCGGTGTGGGACTTCCTGTTCAGCTACTACCCGGTAACCCCTGGAAAGCTGAAGAAGTGGCACCCGGGGCTGGGCACGGCCCTGGAGATCCGCCCAGACGAACCGGTGGAGGGGCTGCCGCAGGTTAAGGACTTCTACCACCGCGTTGGGAATACCTGGGTGCTGGATCCAGCAGCGTTTCTGGCGCGCCGGGGCGGGACCGCCCGGTTCATCCGGCGGCTGCTCGCGGCGACGGCTGCCCGGCCCGCGGTCTTAAGCTGCTTCGGGCTGCACGAGTGGGCCATGGTCTACCGGGATGCCCCGCGGCACCCGGAGCCGCTTCGGCTGGGTGCGGCTGGCACCAACGAGGTCGTGGAATGCCACGAGCTGAAGTGCACGCACTTCGACGCCTTCCGGTTCTTCACCTCTTCTTCCGCACCGATGAATGCGAATCAGCTCACCAGGGAAAGCCAGGAGCTCTTTGAACAGCCGGGCTGCCTGCACGCGGGCATGGACTTGTACAAGTGGGCGACCAAGCTGGGTCCGGTGGTGCCGGGCGAGCTGTGGGTGGATTGCTTCGAGCTAGCGCGGGATTTCCGGCAGCTGGACATGGAGGCCAGCCCCTATGACCTGCGGGAATGGGGTTTCGAGCCGGTGCGCATCGAGATGGCCGAGGGAAAGGCGGAGTACGTCCGCCGCCAGCGAGAGCTGACGACCAGGGCCCAGGAGCTGCGCGGCGAGCTGCTGGAGCTTCTGGATCTGCTGCTCAGCCACGAGGACCAACCCCGGCAGCCGACGCAGAACGCGCCGGGCATGTGATCGACGGCTGGGGTGCACCGGGCTGCACTAAACTGAAGGGTTGAACACGATTTTTGGAGGGTCGATGGCGCGTCACGCGAATGGTGAGAATAACTTCAAGGTCGCCGGGTGGGTCTGGGCCGTGTTGATCGCGGTCGTGCTGGTCACCGCACTGATCATCGGCTGGTCAGCGGTGTCGAAGAATAACCAGGAGACGGTGGCCTCCGAGGAGTGCGCGGAGGGCGACTACGAACTGAGCGTCTGGGCCGCCCCTAAGGCCAAGTCGGCGGCAGAGGACCTCGCAAACGCGTATAACGACGCCGACCGGGTCGTCGCCGATCACTGCGTCACCGCCGCTGTCTCCGAGGTCGCGGACCGCGACGGCCTGTCCAAGCTGGACTCTGAGGTCCCTGCAGCGTGGGTTGCGGAGGACGCCGCGGCAGTCCTTCCGGCCGCGAAGGATCACGGCGTGCGGGTGGCTGGTAGCAAGGCCCCGACGGTCGGCGATCCAGCCCGACCGGTGCTCCGCCTTGAGGCCGGCGACCGGGTGCCGGAGCTTGGCCAGCGTGCGGCTTCAGACTTCACCAGCTTCGCGGTTGAGGAGCAGAAGCTGCCGACCACCGAGGTTGCCGCGCTGACCGGTAGCAAGGGCGAGGGCGCTAAGGACGCGAAAAGCGGCGAGGACGAGAAGGCTAAGGGCTCCAAAAAGGACGAGGATAAGGCAAAGAAGCCGGCGCTGGCTCGTGGCACGGACGTCACCTTCCTGCTGGATACCTCCGACGCGATGGGTGTCGTCGAGGGCGATGCGCGCCGCCTCGACGTGGTGCGAGGTGCACTGCACTCTGCCTTCCAGCGAGTTGGCGAGAACGAGGGGGCGGTGAGCCTGTGGAACTATTCTTCGCAGCTCTCCCCCGGGGCACGTACTCCCTACCGCGTGAACGTTGACCTTTCGGCACGCGATGGTGGGGCGGCCGCCGGTGCGGTGCTGGATCAGCTGAATGTGGGCGGTGGCAACCACGCGAACGTTTCCATCTCGGCCGCTCACAAGGCGGCGGTGGATTCCGCTGCAGCGGCGGGCGCGGAGAAGCCAACGGGCCGCATGGTCGTGGTGCTGGCCGGTAAGAACCAGGACGAGCTCTCCGTCGAGCAGCTGAAGGCCCAGCTGGCGGCGGCCAACCCGCAGGTGCGGGTGGACATCGTGGGTATCGGTGGCGATGTTTCCGCAGACGAGCTCGCGCAGATCGCGGAGGCGACGGGTGGAAAGTTCTACCCCGCCCGCGACGCGAAGGCCGTGGACGGGGTATTGAAGGAAATTCTTTAAGCCCCGCTGCGGTCAGGGGGGCAGCGAGGCTTAAAGTTTCGCGAAAGGCTGGGGCTTAGGCCAGGCGACGGCGGCGGCGACGCTCTGCGAGCTCGTCGATCGCCGGGTCCTGGGAAATCTTCTCCGATGGGAAGCTCGTGATGTCGCCGCTCAGCTCCTTCATCAGGCCTGGAACGGCGATGCCGAACACGCCCTGGCCACCGTTGAGGAGGTCGATGACCTCCTCGGAGGAACGGCACTCGTAGACGGTCGTACCGTCGGAGACGAGGGTCAGGCCGGCGAGGTCATCCACGCCGAGGTTCTCCAGCTTGCTGACTGCCTTGCGGATGTTCTGCAGAGAGATGCCGGTATCCAGCAGGCCCTTGACGATCTTCAGCACGAGGATGTCGCGGAAGGAGTACAGGCGCTGGGAACCGGAGCCGGAGGCGTTACGGATGGAGGGCTTTACCAGGTCGGTGCGAGCCCAGTAATCGAGCTGGCGGTAAGTAATACCTGCGACCTGGCATGCGATGGGCACGCGGTAGCCCACCTCATAGTCTGGCCCGTGCACATCGAAGAGTGCATCCTGCTGGCCTTCGTTCGTACCCATTCGCTTCTCCTGACCGTGGCCGCTTACGCGGTCCCCTCTTGTTAGTTAAAGAATAGCCGGGTCGGCGGACACGTCAACCGCAAACCCTTAAGTTCAAGTTCAAGGTTAACATTAACATCCACAACAAACGACACATGTGTAACAACACGCGTGTCAGATAACTTTTGCGGACACCCCCGGCTTCGCCTTCGACCAAAAACTAAGGCCCGCGCCCCTCCCCTGTGCGGGAAGTAGGCGCGGGCCCAAAAGCTCTAGAGAATCTAGTCGAGGTTGCCCTTCACGATGGCGGCGTTGAGGGAGAGCAACAGCGCAGAGACCTCGCGAGCTGTTTCCGCGGAGCGCTGGCGCGCGTTTTCGTCACGGGCGTGCTTCAGCGGATCGGAGACGCGGGAGACCAGGTCGAGCTGGCGGTGCGCGATGGTCATCATGGCCTTGAGGTGGCGGCCGTCGAGGCCGAACTCGCTGAGCCGGTCTGCCAGCTGCACGATCGCGATGTCGTCCACGCTGAAGAAACCGGACTGGTCGGCCATGACGAGCCCCAGGCGGATCAGGCTGCCGGTGAAGGAATCCTCCACGCCAGCACGCGCCGTCAGGTCCGCGCGGGTCAGGCGGCGTGGCTCCGAGGAACGGAACTGCTCCGCGGACATCGCGCCGGCGATCTGACGCTTGGCGTACACCGGGGTGACCTTTCCGGCGTCCATCGCATCAAGCTGCTCCTTGATGACCTTCAGCGGCAGGTAGTTATCGCGCTGGTGGGTCAGGATGTAGCGCAGGCGCTGGATATCCTCCGGGGAAAAGCGCCGGTAGCCGGACTGGCTACGGCGCGGGGTGATGAGCCCCTCGGACTCCAGGAAGCGGATCTTGGAGACCGTCACGTCCGGGAAGTCCGGCTTCAGCTGCTTCAGCACATCGCCGATGGAGGCGGTGGGAAGCACCTTCTCTCCGGTCTGCGCCGGGTTCTGCTCGAGCAGCTTCTTCGCTGCGTTACCTTCTTGTGCCGCCACGGTTTTTAGCTTTCCTTCGCGCCGTTCAGGAACACGAGGCGGAACTTGCCGATCTGGATCTCGTCACCGTTGGACAGGACCGCGGAGTTCTTCGGCTCGCGGTTGACGTAGGTGCCGTTCAGGGAGCCGACGTCCACGACCTCGTAGTCCGCACCGTTGCGGCGGAACTCAGCGTGGCGGCGGGAGACGGTGACGTCGTCCAAGAAGATGTCGCTGTCCGGGTGACGGCCAGCGGCGGTGGTCTCCTGATCGAGGAGGAAGCGGGAACCGGCGTTCGGGCCGCGCTTCACCACGAGAAGGGCGGAGCCCTCCGGCAACCCCTCGACACCGGAGGGAGATGCGTCGGCCTGGGCGCCGGACTCCATCTCCTTCAGGAGGTCCGCGCGAAACACCGATGTGGTCTCGACAGATGCCTCCGGCTTACCGGTGTTCTGGCTCATAGTGAGATCCTCTCTGGAACGTATTTGGCTAACGACAACACAATACTACCCCGCAAGCGATGGAGAGTCACCGCGGTTGTGTTCACAAGTTCATAACTATCGGAACATCTGCGCCACAGAGCCGATCAACGAACCGCCACCGCTGGAGAGCGGGTTGTCGTTGACCATATAGGTCCAGGTCGCAGACGGCTTGTGGAGGCCGAGGCCATCCAGGTCCACGCCTTCGCTGGTGAACTCCGCCTCAGCAAAGGTGTCCTCCGCCTTGTTCACCGCACGGGCTGCCAAGTCACCGAAAGCGGCGATGGACATGCGGTGGAACTCGTCGATGGGCGATTCCCGGGCGATGGCGCGCAGGTGGATGGACTCCCGGATGTCGTCCAGGTAGGCCAGATGCTCGCTCCACTCCAGGTCCAGGTGGAAGAGCATGATCGCCCGGGCCGATTGCTCCAGCACGGTCTGCTCGATGCCCTGCTCCTGCAGGCTGGCGGCCTTCTGTGGCTGCGCTTCGGCGAGCTCCTGCCAGGCAGCATCGGTGTCCAGCAGCTTCTGACGACGGGCATCGATAATGTCCCGCTGATCCTTGATGAGCTTGTTGTACTTCCAGGTCGTGGCGTGGATGTCCAGCATCTGGCCTTCGGTCACGCGCTGGCAGTGGTCGACGAAGTTCGCGACCTTCTTCTGATCCAGGCGACCGCTCGCGTCCGGCTGGGCTTCCAGGCTCTCCCCGGCACCGCCGGTTTCCACGACATCATCCTGCAGGGAGACGAAGAAGACCGAGCTACCAGGGTCGCCCTGCCGGCCCGCGCGTCCGCGCAGCTGGTTATCCAGGCGCTGGGAGCGGAACCTGCCCACGCCGACCACGTGAAGTCCCCCGGCCTCGACGGCGGCATCGCGGGCGGACTCGTCCTTACCGCCGAGCTTGATATCCGTACCACGGCCTGCCATCTGAGTGGAGACGGTGACGTGGCCGGGGCGTCCTGCTTCGGCGATGACGGCGGCCTCGGCCTCGTGGTTCTTCGCGTTCAGGATCGAGCTCTGCACGCCACGAGCCGCAAGCGCCTCGGCGATGCGCTCGGAGGCGGCGACGTCCTGGGTGCCGATGAGCTGCGGCTGTCCGGTCTCCTGAACTGCGAGGATGTGTTCGATGACGGCGGCGTCGCGTTCCTCGTCGGTGGCGTAGATGCGGTCGGCCTCGTCGAAGCGTTTGGTCGGCACGTTCGGGTCGATGACCGAGACCTGCAGACCGTAGAACTGGCGCAGCTGGTCCCCGGACGCCAGGGCCGTGCCGGTCATGCCGCAGACGGTCGGGTACATGCCGATCAGGGCCTGGATGGTGATTTGGTCGAGGATGCGCCCACCATCGGTGACGCGCAGCCCCTCCTTGGCCTCCACCGCGGCCTGCAGGCCATCGGGCCAACGCTGCAGGTCGGCAATGCGGCCCCGCGAACCATCGATGAGGGCGACGGAGCCGTCCTTGACGATGTAGTGGACGTCCCGGATGAGCAGGTGCTCGGCGTGCAGGGCGACGTTGACCTGGACGAGCGTCTGGCCGGCGTCCTCGCCGTCCTTGCCCTCCGAGTACAGGGAGTCGATGCCGAGGGCCTTTTCAACGAACGCGGATCCCTTGTCCGTGAGGAAGACGTTGCGGCGGTCCGGGGAGATGGTGAAGTGCTCGTTTTCCTCCATCCGCTGGACCAGCTGGGTGATCTGGCCGGCCGGGGCGGTGCCCGGCTCGCTACCCGCGAGGACGAGTGGGACGAGGGCTTCGTCGACGAGTACGGAGTCCGCCTCGTCGATGACGGCGACGTCCGCGGGGGTGCGGACGACCTCGGAGCGTTCGGTGGCCAGGTGGTCGCGGAGGACGTCGAAGCCGAGTTCGTTGATCGCACCGAAAACGATGTCCCGCTGGTAGACCTCGCGGCGCTGCTCGGAGGTCAACTCCTCCTGGATGGCGCCGTGGGTGAGCCCGAAGAAGTCGAACATCGGGCCCATCCACTCGTCGTCGCGGGCTGCGAGGAAGCCGTTGACGGTGATGACGTGGACGCGCTTGCCCTGCAGTGCGTAGCCGATGGTGGCCATCGCGCCGGTCAGGGTTTTGCCCTCACCGGTGGCCATTTCGGCGACGTCCCCGTTGAGCAGGGCGAGGGTGCCCTGGAGCTGGACGTCGAAGGGGGCGATGCCGAGGGTGCGGCGGGTGACCTCCCGGAGGACGGCGAGCAGCTGCGGGACGTCCTTGATGCGGCCGTCCTCCCGCTCCCCTGCCTTGACGACCGCGTCTGCTGCGGCGGCGCGGAGCTCGTCATCAGTAGCGCCGGTGTAGCGCTCAGGGTTGGCCTGTGCGACGACCGCCCGGGACTTCTTCTGATTCTTCTTCGGCGACGTGCCCATCGCACGCCAGAACCAGTCAAATGCAGCCATGTGCTCTTCTACAACCTCGTGTCGGATCGACGCTTGTTTATGCGCCGTCCACTTTACCGGGGCGACCGGACATGCCCGCCCAAAGTGGGGCACCTTGCTGTTCAGGGGTGGTCCAGCACCTATGCTTAGAGGCTATGAGCGAGATCACTTTTATCCCCACGGCAGACTTGGTTGACATTATTGGAGCGGAGTCCCGGTCCTGCGACACGCAGTTCCAGGACCTCGGCGGCAAGGTCGAGTTCTGCGGCCGCATCACCACGGTGTCCTGCTTCCAGGACAATGCGCTGCTGAAGTCCATCCTCAGCGAGCCGAACCCGGGCGGCGTGTTGGTCATCGATGGCCAGGAGTCCCTGCACACCGCACTGGTGGGCGACATCATCGCCGGCCTGGGCCAGAAGAACGGCTGGGCGGGTGTGATCGTCAACGCCGCGATCCGCGACAGCAAGGCCATCGGCGAGATGGACTTCGGCTGCAAGGCGCTGGGCACCAACCCGCGCAAGTCCACAAAGACCGGTGCAGGCGAGAAGGATGTTGTGCTGCGCTTCGGTGGCGTGGAGTTCAACCCGGGCGAGTACGTCTATGCGGACTCGGACGGCATCATCGTCACGGAATCCCCGGTTGACCCGCAGTAATGCCCACTGGCGGGGCTGATTAGTACGCGCCCTGAGCCATGCTGTACTGTTACAGGGCGTAACGGGCTGTGGCGCAGTTTGGTAGCGCACTACACTGGGGGTGTAGGGGTCGCAGGTTCAAATCCTGTCAGTCCGACCACGTGATAGAAGCCCTGGCTGCAAGGCCAGGGCTTCAGTCGTTTCCGCAGGTCGAAGCAACGGGCAGATCAACCAGCGCCCCCAAGCCCCATGGCAAAGCTCACATGGTCACGGATGCAGCCACGGATTTGGCACAAATTTGGCACGGACATTGAGCTCAGGGGCCACTTCCCTACTTGTCCAGCTCACCCATCTCCTTAGCCGCGGCCATGATGTCGGCCAGGGCGTTGATCACACCGTTAAGCACGTCCCGGTCACTGGAGAGCAAGGTATCGCGCTTCTTACGTTCCGCGATGCCGTCGAAGATCGCCTGCGTCGCCGCGCCCTGGAACTTCTTGGAGCGTTTGAGCTGTTCCTTGGAGTTCGTCCGACCCAGTTTCACCGCCTCGGGCTGCTCGGAGAGTGTGCCCCAGGCAGCGACGATCATCTGCGAGGTTTCATCGGAGTTCACGTCCACACCGGCCATCGAGAAGATGTCGTTAACCTTGTCCACCGCGTCGTAGAATGCGGCGCGCATAGGGGTGCCTTCCCCACCCACGGTGACGTCGAAGGTAGGCACCTTCAGCGCTTCGGTCCCGCCATCGCTCAGCGAGCGGTCGACTTCAATGTCGCTCTGGGTGATCGCCACTCCGGCCAGCGAGAGCCCGGTGATGAAGTCCTCGTCCTCGTCGTCGTATTCGGAGAGGTGGAGGTTGCGCTCCAGCACGGCGGCAAGCATCGCCCGCTTCGAGACCTCCGCGTCGGCGTAGGCGACGATCTGGGAGAGGAACTCATATGCGTGGCGGTATTTCTCTGCGTTGGATTTGAAGTCGCGTGCCGCGTCGCGCCCGTCCTTGCCGGAATCGCGTCGCACCTGCCAGCGCCGGATGATCGGTGCGGCCGCACCGCGGAGTGCCTCCGAGTCGGAGCCAGCCATATAGGCCTGAGCGACCTGTTCCATCTCCTCGGGAGTGTAGAACCCAGAGGTGTCGAGCTCCTCACCGAGGGTGTGCAGCGCGTTCGGGTCGATGTCTGTGTTGATGGAGGCTCCGGCGTAGTAGCGCTGGAAGTCCTTGACGATCATCTCCGGGTCGTTGACGAAGTCCACCACCATCGGGGTGGGCTTGTTCTCGTGGATGCGGTTAAGCCGCGAGAGTGTCTGAACGGTGGTGACACCGGATAGCTGCTTATCGACGTACATCGCGCACAGCCGGGGCTCGTTGAAGCCCGTCTGGAACTTGTTGGCGACGATGATGACGCGGTATCCCTGCTCATCGTCCTTGAAGGCGCGCTCGACGTCCGGCACGCCGTTGAGCTGCACCTCCGTGACCGGTTCGGAGCCCTCATCCACGCGCACCGCATCGGAGAAGGCGACCAGGGAGCGGAAGTCGTAGCCCTTGGACTGGATGTAGTGGTTCATCTCCTCCGACCAGCGGACCGCGGCCTTGCGGGAGGAAGTCACGACCATCGCGCGGGCCTGCCCGCCCAGGTGGTGGGCGACGTTGCGGCGGAAGTGTTCAATGACGACCTCCACCTTCTGCGCGATGGAGGTTGGGTGCAGGCGCACGAAGCGCACCATGTCGGTTACGGCCGCGGACTCATCGACTTCCTCAGTCCGCCCCAGCTCGTCGCGGACCTCGGCCCACATCTGGTAGGTCGAATAGTTGCCGAGCACATCAAGGATGAAGCCCTCCTCGATGGCCTGCCCCATCGGGTAGGTATCGAAGGCGACGAAGTGGCCGTCCGGGGTTTCGGTTCCGAACAGGCGCAGGGTCTTGCCCTTAGGGGTGGCGGTGAGCGCCACGAAGGTCATGTTCTCGGCGACGGCGATGGCCTCCTGCCGCAGTTCCAGCAGATCGTCGGCGGTGTACTCCTCCCCCTCATCGAGTTCCACATCGGTGAGCAGCTCACGCAGCGCTGAAGCGCTGGAACCGGTCTGGGAGGAGTGCGCCTCATCCGCGATCACGCACCAGCGCCGACCCGCGAGGTCTTGTTCGTCCTCGAGGAGCTTGAGCACGTGCGGGAAGGTCTGGAGGGTGCAGGTGATGATGTGGTCGCCCTCTTCGATCGCCTGGCGCAGCTGCGGGGATTTCGCCCCAGCATTCTCGCCAACGGAGACCACCAGGCCCAAGGAGGCTTCCATCATCTGCATATCCTGGCGAACATTGGTGTCCAGCGCGGTACGGTCAGTGACGACGATGACCGAATCGAAGGTCTTCTGCCCATCCTCCGCCACATGCCGGATCAGACGGTGGGCCAGCCAGGCGATGGTTTTGGTTTTCCCGGAACCCGCGGAGTGCTCGATCAGGTAACGGCCACCGGCCCCGCGCCGGGTGACATCCCTGGTGACGCGTTCGACAGCGCGCAGCTGGTGGTAGCGCGGGAAGATCAGTTTTCCTCCCGGGGTGCCGCGCTTCGGTGTGGCGTCCGGTTCCCAGACGGCGAAGTCGCGCAAAATGCGGAGGAACATGTCGCGTTCCAGCACGTCCTCCCACAAGTAGGAGGTCTCGGACTTGCCGGGGATGGGTGGGTTACCGGCCCCGCCATTGAAACCTCGGTTGAAGGGCAGGAAGAAAGTATCCGCGCCTTTCAACGCAGTGGTCATGTAAACCTCGGCGTTGGAGACGGCAAAGTGGACCAGAGCCCGGCCTGGCTGCAGGAGGCGCCGGCTGGGGCTGGGCACGCGGTCCTCGCGGTACTGCTTGCGGGCGTGCGCCACGGACTGGGTGTTGTCCGTCTTCAGCTCCATCGTCACCACGGGGATGCCGTTGACGGTGAGCACGAGGTCGATGGTTTCGTTGGTTTTCGGATCGAAGTGGACCTGGCGGATCACGCGCAGGATGTTTTCCTCTGCGCGTTCAGCAACCTTCTCCAGCAGGGGGTTCGCGGGCGGGAAGGCGACCATCGGGCCGAAGGCAGCGGAACGAGCCCCGACCTGGGCGTATTTGAAGCCCTCCCGCAGTGTGCCGAGCAGCCCGCCGAGGGTACGCCCGGATTGTGGGTCCTTCCGGGTTTTGGTTTCCAGCCGGTCGGCGACATATTCAAGCAGTTTGCGCTGTGCGACCTCGCGGGTGGCTTCCGGGGCGTCCGCGGGCACTGCCTTGGCGTACTCTTCCGGGTATTGAGTGGAGAGCCACTCCAACACGTCGGCTGGGTAGAGCGCGAGGCGGCGATCCCAACCCTGGTCGTTCTTGCCTTCCTCGTAGGTCCAGCCGCGCTCAGCGAGGGCTTTGCAGATGGCGGACTCGTGCGCGTATTCGCGGGTGATATCTGAGCTAGGCATGGGGGGTCTCCTCGGCGGTGGGGATATCGATTTGTCCGGTCACGGCCGCGGCGATGAGGGCGGCGCGACGCTCTGCGAGCAGGTCACGCAGCTCGGTGATGTCCGCGAGCATGGCGTCGATCTCGGCGGTCTCGCGGTCAATGTCCTTGACCAGACCGTCTTGCTCCGAACGACTCATGTCAGGTACAGGGAAGGACTGGACAAACTGGGTACTTATTCGCTTTAAGCCCCCTGTTCCTAAAACGGAAACGCCCGCCTCATCTAGGAACGTTTGCGACGTCAGGAAGAACGCTAACCAATCGGGGTTCGTTCTTTCACTAGGTCGCAGGGTGTATATCTCAGAGGTTGCCACACCCAGCTCAGTAGTAACGTTTGCCACCATCGCGCGGCCGTGGGTGACTGTCGGGGTGACCTTTGGGAGCAGGACATCTCCGCTTTCGAAGTGCGTGTATGAAGCAAGTTTGTCCTCCCAAGGAGCAACCTTGAAAACTCCTGGTTTCTGATTTGTCCAGACGTCCTCCAGCGGAATAAACGTCACGTCTTCTCCCTTGTCCAGGTCATAAATTCCCGGTGTGGAAGGCGAAACCTTGGCGAATTTCCAGAGGGGTGCGGTGGTAGAGAATTGGTTGAAGGCCGCGGTCACTGCGGTCCTACGCCGCTCCGTCAGCAGCTTTTCCATCTCGTCCAGGTCGGCGCTCATGGCATCGATTTCGGCAGTCTCGCGGTCGAGATAATCCGCGATGGCCCGCTGTTCATCTGGCGAGGCGTCCGGCAGCGGGTAGGACTCGACAAACTGCGTACTGATTCGCTTCAATCCACCGGTTCCCTGCACGGAGGCCCCCGCGAGTCCAAGAAACTCCGTTCCGACAAGCAGGTACGCGAGCCAGCGAGAGTCTGCCCCTGGACGTGCGCGGACCGTGTAGACCTCGGTGGAGGCAACCCCCAACTCGGTGGCGGTGTCCGTAATCATGGTGCGCCCGTGTGTCACCGTCGGGGTAACTTTCGGCAGGAGGAGATCACCCCGGCGAAACGGGGTGTATCCGTTTAAACGCTTCTCCCAGGGAACCGTTCGAAAGTCGTCGGCTTTGTTAGTCGGCCAGACGTCCTCCAGGGGAATAAACGTCACCTCGTCGGACTCGGTGAGGTCGTTGAACTCCGGCATTGGGGGTGATACCTCGGCGAACTTCCACAACGGCGCCGTGCGGTGCGTAGTCACTGTGCTCACTCCCGCACCTCCGCGAACTTTTCAGCCAGGCGCCCCATCACCGCGGCGACGTCGGCGTCAATTTCCTCCAGTGACCGGACCGGAGCTGGGCGATAGAACACGCGCTTGAAAGGGATCTCGTAGCCGACCTTCGCGGCCTCCTCGTCCCAGGTGACGTCCGGCGCGAATGGGAGGACCTCGCGGGTCATGTGCTCGTCGACGTCCTCGGTCAGCGGGATGCGCTCCGTCATGGAGAACGCCGGGTCGAGGATTGGGTTGCCCTTGCGATCGAAACTGGGCTCAGCATTCTCGTCCGGTACTCCGACCGCTTCAAGCACCTCGTCAATCACGCCGGCGAGCATCTTCACACCTCGCTTCTTGGCCGCAGCCTTCAGTGCCTCCGGCAGGTCATTGAACTTCACGTCCGCCACGTCGGCAAGGACCTCCGCGTGCTCGGGCACGGCAGATTTATGCTCCAGCACCTGCGCCACCGCCTCCGAGGTGACCGCCACGCGCAGGCGCTTCTGCTTGGTGACCTTCACGTCGCGGAAACCTAGGTCCGCTGGTGTGAGCACCTTCGAGATCTCGGTGTCCTCGAACCCGGCGTACTCTTCGAGCACGCGCTTACGGTCGGGCTCCTTCATCTCCCGGCGCTTCTCCCCCAACCCCTTATCCGGCACCGACCAGCACTCGGAAGCATCGATCAGCTGGACGAAGCCCTTACGGTGCTCCTCCTTGTTCGTGTCCAGGATCCACACATAGGTGGAAATTCCAGTGCCGTAGAACATATTGGTGGGCAACTGGATAATCGCATCCACCAGGTCATTTTCCAGCAGCCAGGCGCGGATCTTATCCGGCCCTGATTCCGGCGCTCCGGTAAACAGAGGCGAGCCATTGGAGACCACCGCACCACGACCGCCTGCACCATTGGGGCCTGCGGGCATGAGCTTCGAAGCGACATGGGCCAGGAAAAGCATCTGGCCATCGTCTTTACTTGGCAAGCCGTGGCTGAACCGGGAGCCCGGCACTTTCGCCTGCTCCTTCACCGACTGCTGCTGCACCTCCCAGTCCGTGCCGAATGGCGGGTTGGAGAGGATGTACTCGAACTGCTCGCCCTCGTAAAGGTCAGTGAGCAGGGTATCCCCGTGGCGGATGGCATCCGGCTCGCCACCCTGGATCAGCAGATCAGCCTTACCGATGGCATAACCAGTGGACATGAGCTCCTGGCCCGCGAGCACCACCTCAATATCCGGGTTGAGCTCCTTGAGGGCACGTGCTGCCACGAGCAGCATGCCGCCGGTGCCCGCCGTCGGGTCGTACACGGTGCGCGAAGCACCCTCCGCGGTCAGACCGACATCGTCGGAAGCGAAAAGAATATCCACCATCAGCCGGATCGCATCACGCGGGGTATAAAACGCACCCGCGGCCTTGCCCTTTGTGTCGAAGGCTTTGTACATGACGTGCTCGAAAAGGTCGCCCATTTGTGCGTCCGGCAGCGCCTCCATGCTCATGTCGATGGTGGCGAAGTGCTTCACCACCGGCCACAGGCGCGAGGCGTTATCGAGGGTCTTCATCTTCACCGCGAAGTCGAAGGCATCCCACACATCGCGCACGGAGGACGAGAACGCGCCGACGTAATCCATCAACGCCTCGTAGACGTGGTCGTCTAGCTGGGCGATACGCGTCAGGTCCAGGCGGGAGGAGTTGTAGAAGGACAGGCCAAAGCGAACACGGACCTCCCAGTCGATCATCTCCTCGCTGTACCCCTCCCCCTGGAGGCTCTCCACCAGGTCGAGAACCTCGTCCTTCGTGGGTTCGAGAATGCACTCCAGACGGCGGAGCACCGTCATGGGCAGGATGTAATCCCCATAATCCTCGGGCTCGACGATGGACCGCAGGAACTTATCTGCGGTATTCCAAACGGCGGACTGGTTCAGCTCCGCTGTGCTCATCCGGGCATGCCTCCTTGGGCCAGAAAACACAATGTGTCCACGGTAAACGGCGCGCTCCGAAAAGTCTGCGAGACACGCTCTCACCGCTCAGCTGCCATTCGAGCAATGCCGCCAGACACGGGCCAGGCGCACTCGAACACAATGCCGAGCGCCCCTGGCGAGACGCACCGAAGGGCGCGGGGCCAACAGCTAGCCCGGCGCACTGACAGCGCCGCTGCTGGCGTCCCGGGGCCGACAGATAAAGCCACGGCAACACAAAAAGACCTCCCCCAAGCCGAAGCTCGGAGAAGGTCAGGCGCGCCCGAAGGCGGTCCAATATTAGCCCTTGATGGCAGCAACGATGGCCTGGAAAGCACCGCTGATAGCGCCAACAAGAACGTCAAACAGGGTAGAGATAAGCTCGAACATGATGTTCTCCTTACTAGTGGAAGGTGTCGCACCCGGGGGTTGATCGGTGCACCTTGACGCTAACAATTCATTTCAAGTGCACTTATTTCCGCAAAACTACCGACCCCCTAAGCGGGGGCACGGAAACGCCCCCACCTGCAACTTAAGAACAGGCCACCCCTCGTCCCCCGCCCTCACTTCCTGTGACAAGCAAGACCGCAGGTAGGCACCCCGACCTCACGTCGACGTTCCCGGCAACCCGATTGACAACGCCGTTTCCTGCCCAAGGGCGACGGCGGAGAAACAGAAACCAAAAAGAAAAAGACCAAGAAACCCGCCTAGCGCCTAGCGTTTGCGGGCCCCCTGACAAAAGTCATGGACAGGTGGTGACAGAACATATGTCTGCTCCTCACGCTGAATTTCTAGCGTGAAAACCATGAGCACGACACACACCACCCACGCAATAGAAGTCACCGGAGTCGGCAAAACCTTCAACCCACGCTCCAGCCGCCCCGTCCACGCGCTGAAGAACGCGAACCTTACTGTCCAGCCGGGCGAAATCATCGCCCTCCTTGGCACCAACGGAGCAGGTAAAACCACGCTACTGGACATCATCCTGGGGCTGACCACCCCAACCTCCGGAACAGTCACCGTCATGGGTCTCTCCCCCACTCAGGCCGTTTACACACAGCACATCGGCGCGCTGATGCAGACCGGCGGCCTGCTCAACGAGCTCACGGTCAAAGACACCGTGGAGATGATCGCCGCGACCTTCCCGGAGCACCTGCCCCTCGACGACGTCATCACACAGGCCAACCTGGAGCCCATCTACTCCCGTCGCGTGGGCAAATGCTCCGGCGGTGAGCAACAGCGCCTCCGCTTCGCGCTGGCCATCCTCGGCAACCCGGAGATCCTCATCCTGGACGAACCGACCGCAGGGATGGACGCCGGCGCACGTCGCCGCTTCTGGGACTCCATGACCCACCAGGCACGGCAGGGAAAAACGATCATCTTCGCCACCCACTACCTGGCGGAAGCAGAAAACTTCGCCCAGCGCATCGTCCTCATGAACAAAGGCGAGATCATCGCCGACGGCACCACCGCGGAACTGCGGAACATGAGTGCCGACCGGGTGGTCACCGCCGAATTCCCGGGCGAACTCCCTGACCTGACCAGGCTTCCTGGGGTGAAAAGCAGCGACATCAGCGGCAACCGCCTAAGCATGACCACCGAGGATTCCGACGCGCTCGCCCGCTATCTGCTGACCGACACCGACGCCCGCAACCTTGCCATCAGCAGCCACAGCCTGGAGGACACCTTCCTCGCACTGACGAAAGAAAACCAGGAGGCGTAGAACCATGAACACCACCCTGAGATTCACCGGCCACGAACTCCTCCGCCTGCGCCGGGATATGACCACCCTGTTCTTCAGCATCGGGCTGCCGATCTTCTTCTACCTCATCTTCGGAGCGCTGCAGGACTACGGCGAGCAGGAAATCAACGGCGGCAACCTCGCCGCATTCGTCATGCTAGGGATGGCTTTCTACGCCGGCGTGGTGGGCGCGGTCGGCGCCGCAGGATCCGCCGTCACCGACAACCGCAGCGGGTGGGGCCGCCAACTGGCACTGACACCGCTGCGCCCCTGGCAGCTGGCCTTCGCGAACACAGTGAGCATCGCCGCGCGCGCGGTACTGCCGATCGTGGCCGTGTTCCTCGTCGGCGGGCTGACGAGAGCGCAGATGCAACCCGAGCAATGGGCCTTGAGCTTCCTCGTGTGCGTGCTGTGCGCCATCCCCTTCGGCTTCTACGGCCTCGCCTGGACGCTGCTGGTCCCCAAGGAGAACACGGTCGGCGTGGCCACCGGATCCATCGTGATCCTCGCCTTCGCAGGCAATGTGTTCATGCCGCTGAGCGGGACGTTGCTGGATATCGGAAGATTCACCCCGATGTATGGGGCGATGATGCTGGTGCGCTGGCCATTGGCCGAAGGCGCCCAAGTGGTTGGCACCGGGCTGATCACCGAACCGATGTGGCACGCCTGGGTTAGCATCGCGGTATGGACGGCGATCTTCGTGGGCTGCTGCCTCATGATGGGCAAGCGAGACAAGAACCGAAGCTGATGCGTACCTTCGAGAGCTTCCAGTTCAGCAACGCGATCTTCGCCTCAATATGGCTGATGTTCCTGGTGCCGGTTCTGCTCCAGGTCTACACCGGCGAGGAGTTCAACGCCGGGGATAAAACGTGGATGACGATCTGCGTGCTGGCCTTCAGCGCCGTCTACTTCTACGCCTTCGGCTCGATGGGCACATCCCCGCGCAGCTGGGGTCTGCTACCGCAGGCTCTCCTCCGGTGGGCGGTGCTGCTCGCGATCGCGCTGACCAGCGTTCCGGTGATCCACACGGGTGCCATAAGCTTCGCCCCCTATCTGGCAGCGATGCTGGGTTTCACGATCCCCCTCAAGCGGTCCCTGCCCATCGTTCTCGCCACGGGCGCGGTCGGAGCGGTCGCGGTGTGGCTCCTGGCCCCGGAGAACCTCGGTTGGTCGACCTTCATCCTGTTCTTCATCCCCCTGATGCTCGTCGCGGTGGGCGTTTTCAGTCAGTACGACGAGTCCCGCCACCAGCTCCAACACGAACTCGATCTCGCCCAGCAGCGGGAGGACATCGCCACGGACGTCCACGACCTGCTGGGCCACTCGCTGACCGTCATCAACCTCAAATCCGAGGTCGCGCGCCGGGCAATGGAGAAGAACCCGGAACAGGCCAAGCAGGAGCTCAAGGAAATCAGCGAGCTCTCCCGCCTGGCGCTTGCCGAGGTCCGCTCGACCGTGACTCAGATGCGCACGCCCACCTTCGCCGGCGAACTCCAGGGCGCGCGCCGAGCGCTGGAGACGAAAGGCATCACCGCACACCTCCCCGAACGTCTCACCACCCCGGGTGCCCACGAGGCCATCTTTTCCTGGGGCCTGCGCGAGCTGACGACCAACGTGGTCCGCCACTCCGGGGCCAGTACCTGCTGGGTCACCGTGGCCGGCGACAAGCTGCAGGTCACCGACGACGGCTGCGGCTTCAGCGACGAGGAGACGCGCAACGGCGACGGCGGCCTGGCTGGGCTCCGCGAGCGCGTCGAGGCGGCCGGTGGTCAGCTCATCGTGCACCGCGAACGAGACTTAAGTACCGTGCTGATCGCGATGGGTGCGGATCGCGAGATCATTGACGACAGCGCCACGTGCGAGGAGGAAAACCGATGAACCCGATTCGAGTACTGCTCGCCGAGGACCAGTCGCTGGTGCGCGGGGCGCTGGTCGCGCTGCTCAGCGCGGAACCGGACATTGAGGTTGTTGCGGAGTGCGCCACCGGAACCGAGGCCGTGCGCCTGGTGCAGGAACACCCCGTCGACGTGGCCCTCCTGGATATCGAGATGCCGGGGATCAACGGCCTGGATGTGGCCAAAGAGCTGGCTGGGCACCCGTGCCGCTGCCTGATCGTCACGACCTTCGGCAAGGCGGGATACGTCAAGCGCGCGATGGAGGCGGGCGTGGACGGATTCCTCGTGAAGGACACCCCTCCCGAGGAGCTAGCCGAGGCAATCCGCCGGGTGCACGCCGGGCTGCGCGTCATCGACCCGACGCTGGCCCGGGATAGTCTGCTGGCCCCCGATAATCCCCTCAGCGACCGGGAAACGCAGGTCTGCCAGCAGCTCTTCCAGGGAAAGAGCTCTCCCGCCATCGCCAAGGCCCTGCACCTTTCGCCGGGCACGGTGCGCAATCATATCTCCAGCATCATGTCGAAGACCGGCGCGGGGAACCGCTTCGAGGCTGCCCACCTGGCGAAGGCGAACGGCTGGATCTAGCACGCTGCGCGGGAAACACAGGCGGCTTGGGCACGCGCTGCCGTTAGCTGCTGCCGCCAGCCCAGTCCGCTAGTTCTTCAGCGGTGTGCCGAACTTGATAAACGAATTCCTGCCAACGACAAACTTGCTTCGAGACAGCTGCCCGAAGATCTTACGACTCTCCACGGCGTCCTTCGTAACACGGACGAGCAGCGTACGACCGGCGTCCTCAACCAGGTAGAAGGAAGCACCGCTGAAGGAGTTCTTCACCTCAGAGAAGAAATTGGGCACCCCGTCGAAGACAATCTCGGTGAACCACTGGGCAGCCGATTCGCCCTTGGTGTTCTTCTTCTCCCGCAGCAGTGGTGTGATCACGGCGTCCGGGAAGACCTGACGAACCGCGGTGTGGGCCTTCGTCCCCTTCGCCAGCCTGCCCCCAGACTTCTCTAGGGACTGGACGTCGACGGCCACGCGGTTGGTTCTTGCGCCCAGTACCGCTCCGTCCTTGCCGAGGAGGTCGCTGGTGCTAACCCCGAACAGGGCAGCAAGCTTCGTGAGGACCTCGATATCGGGCGCGCTGTCCCCAGACTCCCAACCTTGCACGGCCTCGCGGTCCACCACGAGCTTGTCCGCGAGCTCCGACTGGGAAAGCCCGGCCTTGCGGCGGAGATCCCTAATGCGCTGTGCCAGTCCCATGCGAAGAATCCTACCCCGCCATTCTGCCCCAATTCTTCACACACCCCTATGAATAATGCGTTTCATACAGCGCGAAAAACCTGGCTGTGAGGCACACTACAGTCCATGGAACTATTGCTGACTTACCTTGGCGTGGTCTTCGTCTGTGGACTCATCGCCTGGGCCGTGCGGCTACCGCCCCTGATCGGCTTCCTCGCCGCCGGTTTCGCCCTCCATGCCGCGGGTGTGGAGCATGTCGAGTCCCTCGACCTCTTCGCCGATATCGGCGTAACCCTCATGCTCTTTGCCATCGGCCTGCGCCTGGATCTAAAGGCGCTGACAGATAAGGCAGTCTGGCTCACGGCCAGTGCCCACGTGCTGGTGATGACGCTCATCGGCGCGGGCTTCATCACCGCCCTCGGCGCGCTCGGTGCGTTCGGCCCCACCAGTTTCCAGGTGGCGGTGAACGTCGCGCTGGTCTTGAGCTTTTCCAGCACCATCGTGGTCATCAAGATCCTGCAGGATCGAGGCGACGAGCAGGCCCTCTACGGCAATATCTGTATCGGCGTGTTGATTATGCAGGACATCCTCGCGGTGGCTTTCATGAGCATCCTGCGGGGCGAGCCGCCACACCTGGCCTCCCTGCTGCTCGTCGTGATTGTCCCGCTGCTCGCGCTCACCACCCGCCGCTGGTACAAGCTCGGCCATGGCGAACTCGGCGCGCTATTCGGCATTGCCATGGCACTGATCCCCGGCTACGCGCTTTTCGAGTGGGTCGGGCTTTCCGGCAGCCTCGGCGCACTGATTATGGGCGTGGTTCTCTCCCGCTCCCCCGGCGCCGAGCAGCTCAGCCACTCCCTGTTCACCCTCAAGGAGCTGCTGCTGGTCGGCTTCTTCGTCAATATCGGATTCATGGGGCTACCGAATTGGCAGAACGTTGCCGACGCCGCGCTGCTCCTCCTCCTGCTTCCCCTTCAGGCCGTCGCCTACTGGGCAATCCTGTGGTCCCTGGGGCTGCGCAACCGTACCTCTGTGCTCACGGCACTGCTGCTGGCCAACTACTCGGAGTTCGCTCTCATCATCGCCGCCGTTGGCGTTCAGGATGGCTGGCTCAACCAGCGCTGGCTGCTCTCCCTGGTGCTTGCGGTCTCCATCAGCTTCGTCATCTCCGCGATCTTCAACCCGCAGAGCGTGTCCCGGGCCACCCACCTGGCCAAGCGCCTGCCGGTGCGCCCGCCACACAAGATCCACCCGGACGACCGCCCCATCGAGCTAGGCGACGCCCACGCGCTAGTGCTTGGCGTCGGACGCGTCGGGCTTGCGTGTTACAACGAGCTCAGCGAGGTCTACGGGGCCAAGATCCTGGGCGTGGAGCACGACCCCGCCCGGGTACGCCACCTGCAGGAACGCGGCTACAACGTCGTGGAGGGCGACGCCACGGACATCGACTTCTGGGAGCGTGTGAAGGACAGCCACCAGATCGACATGATCATGCTCGCCATGCCCGCCCAGCACGCAAACGTGGACACGGTCAAGGAGATCCACGCCTCCCACGTGGACACCGAGGAGTGCACCATCAGCTCGGTGGCGATGTACCGGGAGGACGTCGAAGCCCTCGAGGAGCTCGGCCTGGACGTCGTCGTCCACCTCCAGGACGGCGCCGGCGAGTCCCTGGCGGAGCGAACCTTCCTGAACCAGGAGCAACGCCGCTCACAGCTGCAGTAATGCTCGGCCCGGCTAGGATCGCTTCGCGTAGCGCATCCCCTCGATGACCTCGCCGTTATCGAAGATGACGGGGCGGCCGTACTCCAGGCCCGGCCCGTCGTCGTACTCCGGATCCTGGCGCCGTAGTCCCGAAAACCGCTGGAGATGAGGCAGTCGGTCGGCACGCGCTGCGCTCCTTGCTTATTCTGGAAATATGACTAACTCCAGTGCAAGCACCAAGCCCCAGCCCAGCGACGTCGAAATCGCACAGGCTCACACCCTCGAGCCCATCGCGGACATCGCCGAGCGTGCCGGAATCCCCGCCGAAGCACTCATCCCCTACGGCACCACTAAGGCCAAGGTGGACGTCCCTGCCCTGCGCACCACCGACGTGTGGAACAAGCCCCTGGGCCGCACCGTGCTCGTGACAGCCATGTCCCCCACCCCCGCGGGCGAAGGCAAGTCCACCACCCTTATCGGCCTGGCTGACGCCCTGCGCACCGCCGGGCAAAACACCATCGTCGCGATCCGCGAACCGTCCCAGGGCCCAGTCATGGGCATCAAGGGTGGCGCGGCCGGCGGCGGCTACGCGCAGATCGTCCCGATGGAGGACATCAACCTCCACCTCACCGGCGACATGCACGCCCTCACCGCCGCGAACAACACCCTCGCTGCCCTCATCGACAACCACATCCAGCAAGGCAACGAACTCGGCATCGACCCGCGCCGGGTCACCTGGCGCCGTTGCATGGACGTCAACGACCGCAGCCTCCGTTCCATCGTCACCGGGCTCGGTGGTCCGGCCCACGGCACCCCGCGAGAAGCGGGCTTCGACATCACCGCTGCCAGCGAGATGATGGCGATCCTCTGCCTCGCCACGGACCTGGCTGATCTGAAGGCTAAGCTCGCCAACATCGTGATCGGCCAGACTTATAGTGGCGGGCCGGTCACCGTAGGCGACCTGCAGGTCGAGGGCGCGCTCACCGCCCTGCTGCGCGACGCGCTGAACCCGAACCTCGTGCAGACCCTCGGCGGCACCCCGGCGCTGATCCACGGTGGCCCCTTCGCCAACATCGCGCACGGCTGCAACAGCCTCATCGCCACCCAGACCGCCCGCCGTCTCGGTGACATTGTCGTCACGGAAGCCGGCTTCGGCTCCGACCTCGGCGCGGAGAAGTTCTTCGACATCAAGGCCCGCGAGGGCGGCATCGACGTGGACGCGGCCGTCGTCGTCGCGACCATCCGCTCCCTGAAGTACAACGGCGGCGTCGCGAAGGAGGACCTGAACAGCGAAAACCTGGCCGCCCTGGACGAGGGACTGAAGAACCTCGAGCGCCACGTGAAGAACATGGAGAAGTTCGGCACCACCCCGGTCGTCGCGCTGAACCTCTTCACCTCCGACACCGACGTCGAGCGCGAACACGTCGCCGAGTGGGCTGAAAAGCTGGGCGTGCGCCTGGCCGAGTCCACCGTCTGGGCCGAGGGTGGCGCCGGCGCCACCGAGCTGGCCCAGCAGGTACTCGAAGTCATCGAGAACGGCGAGACCCCGCAGGCCAGCTCCCAGCAGCTCTACGACCCGGCAAAGGGCCTGGCAGAGTCCATCAAGACCATCGCGACCCGCATCTACGGCGCTAGTGGCGTGGAGTTTTCCACCAAGGCCAAGAAGGACCTGCAGTTCCTCGCCGATCACGGCTGGGACAAACTGCCCGTGTGCATCTCCAAGACGCAGTACAGCTTCTCCGATGACCCGGAGGAGCTGGGCGCGCCGGAAGGACACGTGCTGCACGTCCGCGAACTGCTCCCACGCCTGGGCGCGGGCTTCGTCGTGGCGCTGACCGGACAGGTGATGACGATGCCGGGGCTGCCGAAGCGGCCAGCTGCCGAGCAGATCGATGTCGCCGAGGACGGCACCATCACCGGACTGTTTTAGTAGCAAAAGGGGACTACACTGATCTTCGTGCAGAATCAGGTACTCACGAAGAAACGTCCCCGCCCGGTCTTCGACCGCGGCCCCAGGCCCTACATGCGCGGGCGGTTACACACCGCCGCCGCGTGGTACTTCGGCGGGATGGGCACCGCCCTCACGATCGTGGCCCTGGCGAAGTTTGGCTTCTCCTGGATGTCCCTGACCACCGCCCTCTACGCGCTGTGCCTGGCAGGCATGCTGAGCGTGAGCGCCCTCTACCACCGGGTCCCGTGGCGCTCCGCGGCGGCAGTCAACAGCTGGCGACGCGCCGACCACGCCATGATCGCGATCTTCATCGCCGGCACCTATGGGCCGGTGACGGTCGCCGCATTCGGTGCGAGGTGGTTCACCGGCTGGGCCTGGTTCAACACCGGCGGACTGTGGATCCTGGCGGTCTGCTGGCTCGCCGCGCTGGCCGCGGTGGTGCTGAACCTGGTGTGGATCGACCACCCGCGGTGGCTCGACGCCGCCACCTACCTCACGCTCGGCTGGCTGGCCGCTATCGGCGCGGTGGGCTACTACCAGCAGCTCGGGGTCGCCGTGAGCCTGCTGATGCTGCTCGGCGGGCTGGTCTACTCGCTCGGCGCGGTGATCTACGCCAAGCAGTGGCCGAACCCCTCCCCTCGTTGGTTCGGCTTCCACGAGGTCTTCCACGCCGCCACCATCGTGGCAGCGCTTCTGCACCACATCGCGATCTGGGTGCTCGTGCTCCGCTAGAACCTGTTGTAGCTTCCGCTAGCGCTTCTTTTTCTTCTCCCGGATGCGGATCGCGATGCGCACCGGGGAGCCTTCGAAGCCGAAGGTCTCGCGCAGCTTGCGCTCCAGGAAGCGACGGTAGCCGTGCTCCAGGAAGCCCGTGGTGAACAGCACGATCACCGGCGGGCGGGAGGAAGCCTGCGTCGCGAAGAGCACGCGCGGCAGGCGGCCACCACGCATCGGTGGTGGGGTCTCCGCGATCACCGCACGCAGCCAGGTGTTCAGCTGGCCGGTCGGGATGCGCTGATCCCAGCTCTCCAGGGCCTCCAGCATCGCTGGCTCCAGCTTCTGCAGAGCACGCCCCGTCTTGGCGGAGATGTTCACCCGGCGGGCCCACGGCACGTGCGAAAGCTGCAGGTCGATCTCGCGTTCCAGCAGCTCCCGGCGATCCTCGTCCACCAGGTCCCACTTATTGAACGCCACGACCAGCGCCTTACCGGCATCCAGGATCATCCGCAGCACGCGCTGATCCTGCTCCGCGATGGGCTCGGAGGCATCCACCAGGAACACCACGACCTCACTGGCATCAATCGCGGCGCGGGTGCGCAGCGAGGCGTAGTACTCGTGCCCCACCGCGTTCTTCACCTTCTTGCGGATACCGGCGGTATCCACGAAGCGCCAGGTGCGCTCCTCCAGCTCCACGATGGAGTCCACCGGGTCCACCGTGGTGCCCGCGACGTTATCCACCACCGAGCGCTGCTCGCCGGAGATCTTGTTCAGCAGCGAGGACTTACCCACATTCGGCCGGCCCACCAGCGCCACGCGGCGCGGGCCAGAGACCACCGAGAGCTCGCGCGGCTTCTCCGGGAAGACCTCCAGCAGCTTGTCCAGCACGTCTGCCGCGCCGCGCCCATGCAGCGCGGAGACCGGGTAAGGGTTGTCCAGGCCGAGCGCCCAGAACTCCGCCATGTCCGCGTACTGCGTATCGGACTCGAACTTATTGGCCACCACGATCACCGGCACGTCGGAGCGCTGCAGCTTGCGAGCGATGACCTCGTCGGTCTCGGTGATCCCGACCTTCGTGTCCACGACGAAGACGATCGCGTCTGCCGTGGCCATCGCGGTCTCCGCCTGGCGGGCGATCGCGGCGTGGATGCCCTTGGCATCCGGGTCCCAGCCGCCGGTGTCCTGCACCCAGAAGCGGCGCCCGCCCCAGTCGCCCAGGTAGGAAATGCGGTCGCGGGTCACACCCGGGAAGTCCTCCACCACGGCCTCGCGGCGTCCGATGAAGCGGTTGACCAGCGTGGACTTACCTACATTTGGTCGGCCGACGATCGCCACCGTGCACAGCGCTTCCTTCTGCGCTTCGAGCTCGTCGGCGATGCCGAAGGCTTCCTCGATGGACTCCCAGTCGGTGTCCTCCTCGTCGGATTCCAGCAGGTCGAATTCCTCCGCCTGCAGGTAGTGCTCACCCAGCTGCTCGGGGTCGACCTCCCAGGTCTCGCCGTCCCAGTTCTCGGGATCCCAGTTCTCCAGGTCCTCCTCGGATTCTTCCTGCACCGGCGCGTCCCCATCAGCAGGGACGACGTCCCCCTCAACCGTGCGGAACACCAGACCACCAGTGTTGTCCGCGCCGTCAGCCGGGATATCGGAGTCCAGGTCCGATTCCTCGATCAGGCCAGCGATCGCCTCGATGACCTCCTCGATGCTCATCTCGCCGGTGTCGAGGATGGTGGCATCCTCCGCCGGGCGCAGCGGAGAGGTCTCGCGGGTGGAGTCCGCCTCATCACGGCGTTGGACGTCGGCCAGCACAGCCTCGTAAGAAACGTCACGGCCAGCGGCGGTGTCCTGGTCGAAGCGGCGCTGCGCGCGCACCTCGGCGCTGGCGGTCATGTACACCTTCACCGGGGCGTCCGGGAGCACGACCGTACCGATGTCTCGCCCCTCGACCACACAGCGTCCAGCGGCAGCAGCAAGGTCGCGCTGCAGCTGCACCAGGTTGGTGCGAACCTCCGGGATCGCGGCGACCGCGGAAACGTGCGCGGTGACCTCCGGACCACGGATGTCCGCGGAGACGTCCTCCCCGTCCAAAAGAACCTCGGTGGACTGCGGATCCTCGTTGACCTGCAGCGGCAGCTGGGAGGTCGCCTCGATGATGGCCTCGGCCGCAGCCGGGTCGGCCGGATCGATGCCTGCCTTCAGCACGTGCAGGGTCGCCACGCGGTACATCGCGCCGGTGTCCAGGTAGCGCGCGCCCGCGTACTGGGCGATGCGGCGGGAGACGGTGGACTTGCCGGTGCCGGACGGGCCGTCGATGGCCAGCAGGAACCCGCCCTCCTCGAGGTTGTCGATCAGCGCGAGCTGGGAGAAATCAGCGTTCATTTCAGTAGTCATCCTTCAACTCCTCCCGGCTTACAGGCCCACGGCCTTGTACAGGCTGGTCAGTTCCGAACGGTTGAGCGCGCGCACGCTCCCCGGCTTCTGGTCGCCGAGCTGCACCGTGTGGATCTTGGTGCGCACCAGTGCCTGAACCGGGAAGCCCGCGGCCTTCAGCATGCGACGCACGATGTGCTTGCGGCCCTCGTGCAGCTCCAGCTTGATCAGGGACTTGCCCTGCCAGACGTCCACGATCTGGACGTCATCGGCCTTGGCAATGCCGTCGTCCAGCTCGATGCCCTTCTTCAGCTCGTGAACCAGGCCCTTCTTCGCCTCGCCCAGCACGGTGGCCATGTAGGTCTTGGAGACCTCGTAGCTGGGGTGCATGAGGCGGTTGGCGAGCTCACCGTCGTTGGTGAGCAGCAGCAGGCCCTCGGTCTGGGCGTCCAGGCGGCCGACGTGGAACAGGCCCTGGCCCTGCTTGAGGCGCTCGTCGATGAAGTTGCCCACCGACGGACGGCCCATGTCGTCGCTCATCGTGGACTGGACGCCGCGCGGCTTGTTGAAGATGTAGTAGTGCATCTCGTCGTTGACCTGGACGCGCACCCCGTCGACGCGGACGACGTCCTTATTCGGGTCGATGCGCACGCCCATCCGGTCCACGACCTTGCCGTTGACCTCGACGCGGCCCGCGGCGATGAGCTTCTCGCTCATGCGGCGGCTGGCCACGCCGGCGGCTGCCAGGACCTTCTGCAGGCGGACCTTATCCTCCGCAGCTGGGGCGGCCTTCTGCTCTGACTTTGTGACGTGCTGGTGGCGGGCCGGCTTGGCCTTCGGGACGAAGGTCTCGGCGCCGCCGGGCTTCGCAGCGTTCTTTTCCGGTATGCCATCTCGGCGAGCGGGTGTATTCAAATTATGTCCTTATTTGCTCAAAGTCTTTGAGGTACGCAGCCCAGTCTAGATCAGTAATCGGATTCGATCGATTCCACATCCGGCAGCAGCGGGGCCAAGTCCGGCAGCTCGTCGAGCGACTCGATGCCCAGCTGCTCCAGCAGCAGATCGGTGGTCTCGTACAGGTGGGCGCCACCCGGTCCTGCGGCAGCGGTCTCTTCCTCCCCCTCGGCTGCCACCTCAACCTGGCGGATCAGGCCGCGCAGGGCCAAGGTCCGCATCACACCATCGCAGTTCACCCCACGTACCGCCGCGACCTGGGAGCGGGTCACCGGCTGGCGATAGGCAACCACGGCAAGGGTCTCCAAGGCAGCCCGAGACAGGCGCTGCTGAGTGCCTTGAAGGATCTTCGCCTCCACCACATCCGAGTTCTCGGGCCGGGTATAAAGGCGCCACAGCCCCTCGCGCTCCCGCAGGTCGAAACCGGAACCACGGGCGTCGAACTCCTCGGCGATCTGGCGCAGTACATCCTCCACCTGGGAGCTACCCACACTGCAGGCCTCGGCGAGCTCCTCGGCGGCCACGGGCTCGTCGGAGACCAGCAGCAGGGACTCCACCCGGCTGCGCAGCTGGGACACCGCGGGCAGGTTCAGGTGTTCTTCACTCATGGTCCAGGGCTCTCCTTCTAAGGTTGATCAGGGGGAATGTGGTGCTGGGGCTAGTCCCAGTTCGACGCTGCGACAACCTGCGGATCCACGTCCAGGCCGGTCCAGGCCACCAGCATTTCCTCCAGCGGCATGGGCTGCTCCACTCCGATGGCGCGGGCCTTATACAGCTCCAGTAGGGCGAGAAAACGGCCCACCACGACGATGGACTCCTCCGCGTCGCTAATCAGCGAGTCAAAGTTCACCCACTTATTCTCCCCCGCGATCTTCAGCGTGTTGAGGATCTTGCCGGCCTGCTTCGGCACCGAGACCGCCGGCGCGTGGACGTGCCCGGTCTGCACCCCCTCCGGGCGGGGCCGGAAGACGTGGGCGGCCAGCTCCGCGAAGCTCCCCTTCGTGTGCTTAATCTCCACCGGTGGTAGCAGGTTGGCGTAGCGGTCCTCCAGAGAGAGCGCCACCGGGTAGCTGCGGGCCGCACCCCGCTGCCACTCGGCGAAGAGGTCTGCAACTTGCTTATAGGCCTTGTACTGCAGCAGGCGGGCGAACAGGAGGTCGCGGGACTCCAGCAGCTCCAGGTCGGCCTCGTCGTCGACCTCGCCGCGAGGAACCAGGCGAGCGGCCTTCAAATCCAGCAACGTGGAAGCGACGAGCAGGAACTCCGTGACCTCGTCCAGATCCTCAGCGGACTGGGATAGCCCCCGGGTATAGGCGATGAACTCGTCGGTGACCTCGGCGAGCGCGATCTCCGTGATGTCCAGCTTGTGCGAGTGAATCAGCTGGAGCAGCAGGTCGAAGGGGCCGTCGAAGTTCGCGAGCGCGACCCGGAACCCCGTGAGTTCCGGTTGCTGGGGATCTGTCACGCAAACCTACTTTTCTGCCACCACGCTGACCGGCGCGGGGCGTGGCCTAGTGCTGCTCGGCGACGCGCTGAATGACCTCCGCCGCGAGGTTGCGGTACTGGATCGCACCGGAAGACTTCGGGGCCCACGTGCTGATCGGCTCGCCGGCCACGGAGGTCTCCGGGAAGCGGACGGTGCGGGTGATGACCGAGTCGAAGACCTTGTCCCCGAAGGCCTCGACGAGGCGCTCCATGACCTCGCGGGCGTGCAGGGTGCGGCGATCGAACATGGTCACCAGGATGCCCAGGACTTCGAGCTTGAAGTTGAGGCGGTCGCGCACCTTCTCCACCGTGTCCATCAGCAGCGCGAGGCCGCGCAGGGAGAAGTACTCGGACTCCACCGGGATCATCACGGAGTCCGCGCAGGACAGTGCGTTGACGGTGAGCAGGCCGAGCGAAGGCTGGCAGTCGATGATGATGAAGTCGTAGTCCTTCATCACCGGGCGCAGGGCACGCGCGAGGGCCTGCTCGCGGCCGACTTCGTTGACGAGCTGGATCTCCGCGGCGGAGAGGTCGATATTCGCGGGCACCAGGTCGAGGTTTTCGACGCCGCTGGGCAGGATGGCGTCGAAAATGGAGGAGGAATTGTCGACGAGGAGGTTGTGGACGGTGACGTCCAGCTCTTCGTGGCTGATCCCCAGGCCGGCAGACAGCGCGCCCTGCGGGTCGAGGTCGACGAGGAGGACCTTGCGGCCGAACTCCGCGAGTGCAGCACCCATGTTGATCGTCGAGGTGGTCTTGCCGACCCCACCCTTCTGATTACACATGGCGATGATGGTCGCAGGCCCATGAGAGGACAGCGGCTCCGGGTCTGGCAGCGGGCGCATGGGGCGCCCCGTGAGCCCGAGTTCTTGCTCGGGCTTATCGAAAAGCGCGTCGGAGCTCTGCACTGTCAAGCCCTCTCCCTTGTCTAACGGTCATTTCAGAGCGCGGTTGGCGCTCCCACTACACATAGATTACGCGTAGATTACGCCCGTGCAATTCTCTCTCCCCCATTTTTCGCAGGCTTTTCGGGCAGGTCAGTCGAGTTCAAAGCCGAGGTTGATACTAGGCAAGGCTTAAGCCTTGAAAGGTCTCTAGTTCGAGCGCGGGTGGCTCTCCGACCACGCCTCCCGCAGGTGGTCCGGGCTCACCTTCGTATAGATCTGGGTGGTCACCACATTGCTGTGGCCGAGCAGCTCCTGCACCACGCGGATATCCGCCCCGCCCTCCAACAGGTGCGTGGCGAAGGAGTGCCGGAAGCTGTGCGGGCTGACCCCGGCCACCCCGGCCTTCTCGCTGACCGAGGAGACCATGTTGAACGCCGACTGCCGCCCCATCCGACCGCCATTGCGATTCAGAAACAACGCCGCCGAGCCCTTCTTGTTGAACGCCGGGCGGACCCGCACCAGATAGTGCTGCAACGCATCCAGCGCCGGATCCCCCACCGGGACGACCCGTTCCTTCGAACCCTTGCCCCGGACGATGACGACCTTCTCGGTTGGGTCCACGTCATCCACGTCCAGCCCCAGCAGCTCGCTGACGCGCGCGCCGGTGGAGTACAGCATCTCCAGCAACGCGCGGTCGCGGATCTGGATAAGCGACGCGGCGTCGTCGTTCGGGCAGGATTCCAGGATCGCGGTCACCTCGGCGATGCTGAGCGCCTTCGGGATGCTCGCCGCCTGACCGGGGCGCGCGACGTCGTCCGCGACGTCCCCTTCGGTGACACCTTCGCCAGTCAGGAAGCGGTGGAAGTTCCGCACCGCCGCAAGAATTCGTGCACGCGTGGAGGCCGCCAGCCCCTCCCCTTTGGCCAGCGAGGCCATGAAGGACTCGATATCCCCCGTATTCAGCTCGGTCACGCTGCGCGCGCCCAGCCACGCCAGGTAACGGTCCGTGTCCCGACGGTAGCTATCCAGCGTGTTGCGGGAGAGGTTCCGCTCCAGTCGGAGGTGTCGCAGCCACCGTTCCCGGTGCTGCAGGTTCGCCTCCTGCGCGTCCGCCGTCACCGACGCCGCCTGCGCCTAGTTCTTACCGACGGTGGCGGCCTTGGCGTTGGTCGCCGCGCCGTAGTGGCCAGCGTCTCCGCCAGCCTGTTCCTTCAGCGCTCGCACCGCAGTGATGCGGCCCGCGCTGCGCTGGACGTTGTCCACCGTGGACAGCTTCTCGGCATAAGCCCGCTCGTTGCGCACGATGCCCAGCGCGGCCTTCTTATCCGCACTGCCGGACTCGCCCACCAGCACCGCGCCCGGCATCTGGCTATCCAGGCCGGCAGCGAAATCAGCGATGAACTGCGCGCCGTAACCCGACTCATCGGCGGTCACGCCCTTGTTGGTCACGATCAGGGCCAGGTCCACGCCCTCGTCGCCGAGGTCTGCGGGCTTCTTCAGCACCCCGTTTTTCTCCAGTGCACCGAAGACGACGGCCCGGTCCGAGGCGCTCGCGGTTCCCCCGCCGCGGTTGCCCTCGCGCGCACCCTCGCGACCCTCACCGCGATCGCGGTTCTGCTCGCCCTCCGCGGGCTTCTCAGCCTTCGGCAGCGTCGCGCTCAACGCAGCACCCAGCAGCTGGCCGGTGTGCATGCCCGGGCTTAGCACCTCCTCGCTGAGC
This sequence comes from Corynebacterium sp. MSK039, assembly GCF_030232315.1. Lineage (NCBI taxonomy): Bacteria > Bacillati > Actinomycetota > Actinomycetes > Mycobacteriales > Corynebacteriaceae > Corynebacterium > Corynebacterium sp. MSK039. The sequence goes on along the minus strand of NZ_JASPJL010000001.1, from coordinate 8,245 downwards.
TGGGCGCCCGCGGGCAGGCTGTTGGCCGCCACGGACTTCAGCTTGTCGCCCTTCTCCGGGCTCAGCATCTCCTCGGTCACCGGCAATGGGGTGACCTCCGCTCCCGCCTTGTCCACCAGCCAGCGCAGTCGATCAACGGTCTCGCGGTCGGCGTCCGGGAAGGAGATCAGCGCGACCATCTTCCCCTCCAGCTCACCGGCCACAGCCTTCGCAGCCAGCCCCGCGACGACGTCATCCGAAGCCTGGGCATCACGGTCCGCCGCGTCGGCGTCCTCGCGGGCAGCGGTGAGCTCCTGGGCGCTCGTCCCCGCACCACCGCCGGCCCCCGGAACGTTCGGGGCCAGCACGTAGACCCCGCCCAGCACGCCGAGGGCAATGCCGAAGCCGAGGCCGGCAATCGTTCCAGACTTACTCACGAGCGACTCCCCTAGTTCTTAAACAGGCCCTGCACGCTGAGCGCGAAGTTATTCCACGAATCGATCAGGTTGTCCACGAACCCAGCATCGCCAGAGAAGCCGGCGATGAGGATGATCACCAAGATCGCGGCCAGCACGCCGATCAGCGCCCACAGCCACCCGGAGCCGGACTTCGAGACGCGGTAGAGCTCGGCGATGGAGCTGGCGTCCACGAACTTCGGGCCAACGCGCAGGCGGGACAGCAGAGCAGACGGGGTGTCCTCAGATTCCGTCTCAGAAAAGACGCGATCCAGGTCCCACTTCTCGCCGAGGTGAACCACCATCGACGCGCCGTGGTAGTCGGCCAGCAGCAGCGCCAGGTCGGTCGGGTTCTTCGTCGCCGCCGGGAAGGTCATCGCGCCGACGCCGAGGTCCTGGATACGCTCCAGGCCCTGCGCGTAGCCGTCCGCCTCCGCGGGAAGGACGACGGTCGCGCCGGAACGCAGCGATTCGGAACCGATGTTTTCCGGGTTACCGACGATGACGGCCGGGCGGTAGCCCAGCTCCAGCAGTTCGTCAGCGGCGGACTCGATCGCGACGATGATCGGGTCGTACTCGCGCAGGAAGAAGCGCAGGTCGCGCAGCTGGTCCTTCAAATCCGGCAGCGGGCTGATCACCATGACCTTGCGGTCCACCATGTCCACGTCGACGTCCGGGATGCCCAGGCCGTCGATCAGCAGTGGGGACTCGGAGCGGGCGAGCTCCGCGGTATTGCCAGCCAGGGCGTCGAGGTGATCGCCGAGGGCCGAGCGGGCGTCATCGAAGCGCTGCATCGAGGCGTCCAGATCGAGGATCGCGCCACTGCCGAGGGAACGATCGCCGTAGTAGAGGTGCCCGCCCTCCAGGCGGCCCTTCTTGCCGTTCTTGACCTTCTCAGTGATCTCCGGATCCACATTCTCCACGAGCTCGATGCCGGCGTCGAGCAGCATCTGCGGACCAAAGTTTGGCACCTGACCAGTGGTGAACTGGGCGGTATTGACCACCCCGGCCACGCCGGCGTCGATGAAACGCTGCGCGGTGGCGCGGTTAATATCCGGAGCAGAAATGACGACGATATCCCCCTCGGAGATCTTCGTCTTAGACCAAGCTTTGGGGCCGGTGAGGTTCCGGGTAGCCCCGGTAATGCCAGGTTTTTCTGATCGGGAAAACATCATGCGTACCATTTTGCTGCTTAACCGCCGGATTCTCGGTTAGGCGCGCCGATGTTTTAGTGCTTCTTCGCCTCCACGGCCATCGCCATGAGCTCCTCGGCGTGAGCCCGGCCGGTATCGGACTCCAGGCCCGCGAGCATGCGGGCGAGCTCCGCCACCCGCTCCTCCTCGCTCAGTGTGCGCACACTCGAGGAGACAGTCGTGGAGCTGGCGGTCTTATCCACGTAGATATGAGCATCCGCGAAGGCAGCGACCTGTGGCAGGTGCGTCACCACGATCACCTGGTTCTCGCGGGCAAGCGCAGCCAGGCGGCGCCCGATCTCCACCGCGGCCTTCCCGCCCACGCCCGCGTCAACCTCGTCGAAGACCATCGTGCGCCCGCTGCTGGCCAGGATCACCTCGATGGCGAGCATGATGCGGGAAAGCTCACCGCCGGAGGCACTCGAGCCCAGCGCGGTGCGGTGCCCACCCTGCACCAGCTGGAACTCGCACTCGTCGAGGCCCTGCGGGTTCGGGTCCACCCGCTTGAGATCCACCTCGACGCTGGCGTGCATGTGCAGCCCCGAGATCTCCTCGGTGACCGCCTTGCCGAAATCCTTGGCTGCTTTTTCACGCGCCGTGGAGAGTTTGCGGCCGACCTTCAGCATCGTGGCTTCCTTCTCCGCGACCTGCTTGGCGAGCTCCGCCAGCGCATCGTCGGAGACATCGAGCGTGGCGAGCTTCTCGCGAGCTTCGTCGCGCCAGGCGATCGCACCGTCCACGTCCACCGCGAAACGGCGCAGCTGGCGTAGTTCCTGCTGGCGCTCCAGCAGCTCCTCCAGCTCCTCTGGGTCGGGGATATCCATCAGCTCTTGGCCCAGATCCAGTGCAATATCCGAGAGCAGGGAGCTGACCTCCCCGATGCGCTCGGCAAGTTCCGCCAACTTCGCGTCGCCGCCCTGCAGTTCGGACTGCGCCTGGCCAAGCAGATCATTGGCTCCGCTGGACAACTCCCCCTCGCCCAGCTCCTCGCCGCCATCGATGACGGCGATGGCGCGCTGCAGGGCGGAGCGGACGTCGCTGGCGTCCTGCAGGCGAGAGATCTGGGACTTGAGGAACTCGTCCTCCCCCGGCTCCGGGTCGATCTCGTCGATGACCTCCAGGGCCCGTTGCAGGGTCTCGGCCTCCAGGGCCAACTCCCGGCGATCCTTCGTGCGAGTTTCCAGCTCCTTCGCCGCAGCCATCCACTCGCGTCGCAGCGCGGCGAACTCGGCAGCCTGGCCCGTCAGCCCCGCGAACTCATCAATCGCGGCCAGCTGCTTCGTCGAATCTTTGAGCCGCAACTGGTCGTTCTGCCCGTGGATGGTGATGACCTCCGCGGCGAACTGCCCCAGCACGCCCGCGGCAACAGTCTTCCCTGCCAGGTGCGCCCGCGACCGGCCAGAGGCAGACACCGTCCGGGAGGCGATGTACTCCCCCTCGTCAGAGAAGCCCCCGAACTCCGAGACGATCTCCTCGACGCGTTCCTGAACTGCCGGGTCATCGTGGGAAAAGACCCCCTCCACGCTGGCCCGCTCCGAACCAGCGCGCACCTTCGAGGCATCCGCCCGGTGCCCCGAAAGCAAACGCAGGCTGCTGACCACCATCGTTTTGCCGGCACCCGTTTCACCGGTGACGACAGTCAGTCCGCTGGCGAACTCGGCGGTGGCTTCTTCGATCACACCGAGGTTGGTGATGTGTAGGTCGTGGAGCATTCCAGAAAAGTCGCTTCTTGAGGTTTTGGGGACTCCCGGTCGTCGGGGTGAGTGGAGTGAGTGGACTACTAGTGGCGTGGGCCGCGCCAGCCGGTGATCGGCAGGCGGAACTTGTGCACCAGGCGGTCCGTGAACGGCGCCTGATCCAGGCGCACCCAGCGCACGGACTGCGGGCCGCGGCGGATCTCCACGCGTGCCCCCGGCGGCATGTGAATCTGACGGAAGCCATCCATCACCGCGGTCGCCGGCGAGGTCTCCGGGTTCGTCTCCACGGCGACAGAGGAATTCGGGGACACGACCAGCGGGCGGGAGAACAGCGTGTGGGCATTAGACGGGACCACCAGGATGGCATCCAGCTCGGGCCACAGCACCGGGCCACCGGCGGAGAATGCGTAAGCAGTCGAGCCCGTCGGCGTCGATACCAGGACACCGTCGCAGCCGAAAGAAGACACCGGCCGTTCGTCGACCTCGAGGATCGAATCGAGCACGCCCTGGCGGTTCAGGTTCTCCACCGAGCACTCGTTGAGCGCCCAGCCGGTGCCGAGCACGCGGCCGTCCATATCGCGGACGGTAATCGACAGGGTCATGCGGTCTTCCACGCGGTAATCGTGGGCGATGACGCGCTCGATGGCCTCGGCGAGGGACTCCTGCTCCCACTCCGCGAGGAAGCCAATGTGGCCCATGTTGATGCCCAGTACGGGCACGTCCGCGGAGTGCGCGATATCGGCTGCGCGCAGGAAGGTGCCATCGCCGCCCAGAACGAGCACCATCTCCACGCCCTGCGCGGCCTCGCGGGTGTGCCCGAAGCGTGGGAAGCGCCCCAGGATCTCGTGGCGCGCCACGGGAGCTGGATCGGCGGTTGCCATCACGCGGACGTTGATTCCGCCCTCGTGGAGTTGGGATGCCGCTTCGGCGGCCATGCCCAGGTTCTCATGTACCCCGGTGTGGGCGACGAGCAGCACCTCGCGCTGCTTCTCCTCACCAGGCGACTGGTTCTCGGCCTCCTGCTTGGGGGCCTCGTTGGCAGCCGTCACTGTGGTCCCTCCTTCACCGCCGTGGACACCATGGCCTCAAGTGTATCCATCGTTGGCGCCTGCTTTCCCCCATCTTTGGAAAGCCAGAGGAAATACTCCACGTTCCCGCTAGGTCCGGGAAGCGGAGAGGCAACGACGGCCTTCGTTGATAGACCATACTTCAAAGCCTCCCGCGCCACGTCGAGGGTCACCTCCGCGCGCAGCTCCAGGGAGCGCACGACCCCGCCGGAGCCCAGCCGGTCCTTGCCCACCTCGAACTGTGGCTTCACCATCGGCAACAGATCCGCACCCTCGGCCATGCACTCGGCGATGGCGGAAAGGACCAGCTTGATGGAGATGAAGGAAAGATCCCCGACCATGACGTCCGCGGGGCCACCGATCGCTTCCGGGGTCAGCGTGCGGACGTTGGTGCGATCCATCACGGTGACGCGGGGGTCGTTCTGCAGCCGCCAGATCAGCTGCCCGTAACCGACGTCCACCGCGAGCACTTCGCTAGCACCGCGGTCGAGGGCGACGTCCGTAAAACCACCGGTCGAGGCGCCGGCGTCGAGGACGCGTTTGCCTTCCAGGCTCAGCCCCTGCGGTTCAAAGGCGGCCAGTGCGCCGAGGAGCTTATGCGCCCCGCGGGAGGCCCAGTGATCCTCCTCAGACTCCGCGACCCGGATGGACACATCAGCGTTCACGCCGGTCGCGGGCTTCTGGGCGAGCATGCCATTGACCTGCACGCGGCCTTCCTTGATCATCTTCTGCGCCTGTTCGCGGGAGCGCGCGATCTTGCGGCGCACGAGCTCCGCGTCGAGGCGTTGAAGCCGCTGACCTTTTTTCGCCACCTGTGTGCTTTCCTTCTTCTTCCGCTGCTGGGTTCGACGGTGCTGGTTGTTTTCCGCGTCCTTTTAGGACGCCCGCACCGGGGGTTAGCCCTGGCCGAGAGCCTTGCTGATGAGGCTGTGAGCTTGTTCCAGCATCTCAGCCTCCTCAGTGCCCTCCAGCCGCTGGCTAAGCAGCTCGTCGATATTCTCGGCGAGGTGATCGGCCTGTGCCTCCGGCGAGTTCGGTGTTGGCCCGCCCGCCTGGGCGGGCATGTGGCTTCCTGGTGTCGGTGCCGATCCTGGTGTGGGCTGGGGGTGCTGCATAGTGCTGTAGTTTAGTCCCGCCATGCTGCGATGGCGTCGGCGGCCAGTGGATCACTTCCGATAATCCGGAGCTGATCTCGGGTGGTGCCGCCGTCCAGCAGCTCCCAGGCGAGCGGGGCGGCTGCTGCGAGTGCTGCCGCAGTGGTGAGCTGCTCGGGGGTGGCGAAGCCTGTGGCTGTGCCCTGTCCGTCGGCGGGGTTTTCGCCGGCTGTAACAGTGATCGTGTGCGGCTCGGTGACCTCTGCCGTCCAACCGCCGAGCTCCTCGCTGAGATTGGCGCGGATGTGGGTCGGCCGGTGCTCGGTGTGGATCACGTCCCAATGGGTGGAGACCCCGGTGAGCACCATCAGGGTGTCCATCTCGGCGGCGCGTCCACCAGCGATGTCAGTGTCCAGACGATCGCCGACGACCAGTGGCGCACTAGCCCCCGCCTTGCGTGCTGCAACGTGGAACATCGCGGGCTGCGGCTTGCCTGCGCTCAAGGGCCGCACCCCGGTGGCGCTGACGACAGCGGCCACCATAGACCCGTTACCGACCAGGAAACCACGGGACGAGGGCAGCGTCGTATCCAGGTTGCTGGCGATATAGCGAGCGCCGCGGGTGATCGCGAGCGTGGCCTCGGAAAGCCGAGCCCAGTTGTTCTCCGGGCTGTGGCCCTGCAGCACCACGTCGGGCGCATCATCGGCGGAGTCCGTGAGTTCGAACCCTGCCTCCTGGGTGAGATCGCGGAGGCTCTGGCTGCCCACGACGAGCGCCTTAAGCGGGCCTGCACCGGGGCGTTCCTGCGCCATTGTTTCGGCTGCCAGCGTTGCTGCGGCCTGCGCGGAGGTCAGGACCTCGGAGGGGATTGCACTGATACCGAGGCTGCCCAGGTGCTCCACGACCTCCTCAGGACTGCGCGAGGCGTTATTAGTCACGAAGACTCTGCCCCGGTCAGCAATGCCCTCGACTGCGCCGGGGATCAGCTTATCCCCCGCGAAAATGGTCCCGTCGAGGTCGAGCAGGAGGGTGTCGTAGCGGCTGAGCAGCTCAAGCATGGCTACTTCTCCTCGCTGCTCTCCGCGCCAGCATCGTTGCCATTGCTCTCGCCGGTATCTTCGGTCTTCTTCTCGCCGGTACCCTCATTGAGCTCCGCGATGCGCTTCTCGGCGTCGAGCACCTCTTCAGTATCCAACTCGTTGGCGTTGGTAAACCATTGGATGGCATCGGCCGTGCGTCCAGCCCGTGCGAGTGCATCGGCGTACGCGTAGGTCACGCGCAGCTTGGTGACGTCTGGAGCGTCGGCAGCGTCGAGTTCCTCCTCGAGAGCGACGATGGCCTCCTCGTGGCGGTCAAGGTCCTGGTAAGCACCGGCCACGACCATGGCGAGCTCAACGCGGGTCTCCGGGTCGAGCTCCTCGGGACGGTACTCGCCGGCCACTCCCAGCGCCTTCTCCGGTCGTCCGAGCGCACGCTCAGCGTCGGCAAGGACGGCAATCAGACCTGGACCACCCTGCATGCGACGAGCAGCGCGCAGCTCAGAGATGGCTTCCTTCCACTCTCCAGCGTGGTAGGCAGCGATGCCGTTGGTTTCGCGGGCTACTGCCACGCGGCCAGCACGGTCCTTGGCGGCACGCGCGTGCTCGAGAGCCTTTTCGGTGTTCTCGTCGAGAAGGGTGGCGGCCATGATGAGGTGCTTGGCGACCATGTCTGCGTTATCGCGAGACAGGCTGCGCAGCTCCTGGCGCACCTGTGGATCGAGGTCCTTCGGATCCACACCCTCCGGAATGCGGGGTTCCTTCATGCGGGCGTTGATGCGCTCCTCGCGGTAGCCAGAGCGCTGGGGCCCGGACTGACGTGCTCGATTGGCCTGGCCACCACGGTTCCTGAAGTTCCCGCCCCGCCGGTCGCCACCCTTGCGACGATCCCGGTCGAACTTCTTGCCCCCACCGTACGGACGGCCACCGCCCCGACGGCCGCGTGGCTGGTCGCCGTCACGGTCGTTGTACCGCCCATCGCGACGGTCATCGCGGTCACGGTAGCGGTTGTCTCGCCGATCGTCGCGGTCCCGGTAACGGTTACCTCCGCGGTGCTCCCCGCGGTCAAAGTCACGGTCACGGTTGTTTCCGCGACGGTTGTCGTCGGAGTTACGGTGCCTGCGGGGCTTGAAGTTTCCGTCTCGCTGGTTGCGGGGACGGTGACCTCGATCGCCGCGGCTTTGGTATTCCGACATTGAACCCTTCTTTCACAGACTCTGTGGACTGCTCACACGATATCACCCCGGGTGGACGGGGTTTTTAGGCAATAAAAAAGTGGTGGTGCGACGAGGTGCTGATCATCACCCGTACAAAACGGGAACAACCAACAACACGTCGCACCACCACTATGAAAGTTTAATGCCGGCGGCGTCTTACTCTCCCACACCCTCCCAGGTGCAGTACCATCAGCGCAGGTAGGCTTAGCTTCCGGGTTCGGAAAGGGACCGGGCGTGACCCCACCGCAAAAACCACCGACAAACACAACAGAACAACACACACCCAACCACACCCACAACAGGCGTTTGGTGTGCCGTGTCATTCCAGACACTGCATAACAGACGCGAGCACTTCATCCTCATTAGAAGTTCACATTGTGTGCGCTTCACACAACCAACCCAAAAGGCAATTGTGTGGTTTGTTACACGTCGGCCAATTAGTACCAGTCACCTCCACACCTCACAGTGCTTCCAGATCTGGCCTATCAACCCCATCATCTCTAGGG
>NZ_JASPJL010000019.1:0-15833 GCF_030232315.1 Corynebacterium sp. MSK039 | reverse complement strand
GGAAACTACAGGGCAGGCAAGCCATACCGGGACCAGCGACTATCCCCATTATCGGGGACACTCACAAGGTAACGGGGTGGAGCAGAGTATCGAGAAGGGGATCAATGCCTACTTGGTTGATGGCCCAAACGTGCTTGTCACCGCACGGCGCACACCGCTTTCCCCGGAACTCCAGCCAGCCCGGTTCGGAAGCATGGCTAATGACGGCGGCAACCTCATCGTGGAAGTCGACGAGTACGACACGGTTGCCGCTGACCCCGTAGCGGCAAAGTATCTGCGCCCGTTTAAAGGCTCGCGGGAGTTGGTGCGCGGTCTTGACCGCTGGTGCTTGTGGCTGGCCGATGGCTTCGACGCAGCTGACCTAGAGAAATCGACAGTGCTGCGGGAACGCATTAGTACGGTGCGGGACGTGCGCGCCGCGTCGAAGCGGCAGGCCACCGCGGATCTTGCCAGAACCCCGCACCTGTTCGGAGAAATTCGCCAGCCAGAAAATGACTACCTCTGTGTACCCTCCGTAGTAAGTGAGTTACGACCCTATTTCACTGCGTCACAATTAGGCGCAGAAACAATTGCGAGCAACCTAGCGTTTACTGTCGATGATCCCTCGGGGCTTTCATTCGCTCTTGTATCTTCCTCCATGTTCCTCACCTGGCAACGAACAGTCGGGGGACGGTTGAAGTCCGACCTCCGTTTTTCCAACACCCTCGTTTGGAACACGTTCCCGGTCCCGGAGGAGAGTGTCCGATTGTTTGTGTGCGGGGTTTTGGTTTATAAGTAGTCCGCGAATCGGTCGGGGTAAGCCACGGCTAGTTGGTTGATGGCTTGTTTCCACCCGGTGGCTTTCGCTCCTTCAATATAGCCGTTGCATTCGATGTCGCGTTTGGCTTTTTTCGCTCGCTGGGCAGCGCGCTTGTCCTCGATGTTGCAGATCATCAACCACAGCGTTTTCAGCGCCGCGGTGTCGTTCGGGAATTGCCCGCGGTTACGGGTAGCTTTACGCAGTTCAGCGTTGAGCGATTCGATCGAATTCGTGGTATAGAGCACCCGGCGGGCCGCTGGCGGAAACTGTAAAAACGGCACGAACCGGTCCCAGGCGTCGCGCCAGACTTTGACCGATTGCGGGTATTTACGGCCCAGTTCACTGGCTTCGAACGCGTCCAGGCTGGCACGGGCGGTGTCCTCGTTGGCGGCCGTGTAGACCTCACGTAGCGCACGGGAGACAGATTTGCGGTCCTGATGCGACACCCACCGGTTCGAAGCCCGAATCAGGTGCACAATGCAGGTTTGCACCATGGAATTCGGCCAGGTTGCCTCGACAGCTTCCGGCAAGCCTTTCAGCCCGTCGCAGCACACGATGAACACGTCCTGGACGCCACGGTTGGCCAGATCTGCGCAGACTGATGCCCAGAAGGCAGCGCCTTCATTATCGGCAATCCACAATCCCAGGATGTGCTTGATGCCGTCCATGTCGACACCAACCGCCATGTAGCAGGCCTTATTGACCACGCGGTGACCGTCACGGATTTTCACGCGTAGCGCGTCGAGGAAGATCACCGGGTAAAACTCGTCGAGCTGGCGGTTTTGCCAGATCATGACCTCGTCTAACACCGCATCGGTAATGGTGCTGATCGTATCCGGGCTCATATCCACCCCGAGCGTGGTCGCGAGGTGATGCTGAATATCGCGCACTGTCATCCCACCGGCGTATAGCGAGACGATCATGTCGTCGAGCTCTGTGAGCCGACGTGCGCCCTTGGGCACCATCTTCGGAGTAAACGTGCCGGCACGATCCCTGGGCACGGTCACTTCCACCGCGCCGTAGCCAGAATTGACGGTCTTGGTGTACGACCCGTTGCGGTGATTGCCGCCGTGCACGGGTTCAACCTGGGCTTTGGACTTGCGGTCGGAGTGGCTATAGCCCAAATGCGCATCCATCTCCGCCTGCAGACCAGCGTTGATTGATGCCTGCAGCAGGCCTTTGACCAGCTCGCTTGCATCATCAGCGGAGGTCGACAGCTCGCTGATCAGGCTAGCCAGCTCAGGATTTTCCATCAGCTTCTCGCTGATCTCGTTGACCCTCGCCGGGTCATGGCCTTTCTTCGGTGACACCGTAGTCATTATCGGTGAAACTCCCTCTCAATCAGAGCCTCACACACAAACTTCCTGACACCCTCTCCCGGAGCTCGACGAGAAGGCTCGGCAGCGGATCATCGACGCGGGGAAGAAGGTGCTGGACGCGCGAGCATTGCACCCTGAGAGTTCACTGGCGGAGCACTATAACCCGTTGGCGATGGCGCCCGAGCTGCTCAAGGCCCACGATGACCTTGACCGTGAGGTCGATAAAGCCTTCGGCGCACCACGGAAGCTCACGACGGAACGCCAGCGCCAGGAGCTCCTATTCGCGAACTATGTCGTGTTGACAGAGGGGGCGTAGCTGGAGGTATGTGTTCGGTCTTCGCGCCGAGATTGGATAGGTGAGGAAGCATGGTTTGAGGCGGTGATCGATGGCAGATATGCGCAGACTGAACAGGGAAAACCCGAACTTTTCGCGAGAGCGTCTTTTTCGGGCATACACTGCCATTATGCTCCTTAATATCCCCCATAAAATTCAGTAACCCCGGCGATATGCGTCTAAAACGCAGGGATCTCTCCGGGGCTTTCATACACAACCGTAGCATTTGTTCCCATGGATTCCAACAACAATCTAACGAGCGATCTCGACAAGTGGTTCTCGCCTGCGCGGATGAGCACCTATGCCCACCACCCGGACCCTGAAGCTCTCTATCTCTGGAATACTCATGTCACCAAGGCTTTCCTGGAGGACCTCCAGCATGTCGAGGTGCTGCTACGAAACTGCGTAGACACCGCAGTCGCTCCGCGCTACGGGGCCAGGTGGTACACCAACCCGGCCATCCCGTTCGTAACACCGGCCAAGAGGGCCATCAGGAAAGCAGAACAACGTGCACGTACACGAAGAGAACCAACCCCACCGCCGGGGCGGGTCATCGCCGAACTCAGCTTCGATTTTTGGGCCTACCTGTTCACCAAGACCTACGCCTCGACCCTCTGGCCGCTGGTTCGTAAAGCTTTGATCGGCACACCGACACCTATCACTGACGGAAGCAAGCCTGGTGTCTTCGTCCCCAATCTCAACGAATTCAGATGTGAAGTCGATGTGGTCTACAAACTGCGTAATCGGTGTGCCCATCATGAGCCGATCATCAGACAGAACCGGCAGGACGAAAACGAAGATTTCGATCGAGCACAGCTAGCCATAGAGAAGTTGTCTACCTGGATTGACCCCTCTGCGGCGCAATGGATAGCCACCAACTCCAGACTCCCCGAATTACGGACTAGCAGGCCGTAGCTCAAGGTATGGGTTCACCATCGCGGGGAATGAGGCTGTGTTCGTAGGTTTGTGTCTGAACCCTGGTCCGACTCTGTCAGACCATGTGCAGGGCGCAGACCCGGAGGCCCGCGCCCAGAGAGCCTCGAATCCTTAAGGCAGGGACTCGACGAATTCCGGCAGCCAGCCGGTGATCATGCGGCCGGTGAGGAACGGGGTCTCCTCGGAGACGTACTTGCGGGCCTCGGTGTAACGCATCGTGCGCATCAGGTCCACGACCTCACCGCCCGCGGCGTCGGAGTAAAAGTCCTCACCGGGCAGGGTGCGGCGGTCGACACCACCACCGCCCAGGGCAAATTGGTGTTCGGGATCTTCGCCGCACTGGCCGAATTTGAGGGGGAGTTGATCTCCGAGCGGACGAAGGCCGGCCTGGAATTCGCCCGGGCCCGCGGGCGCAAGGGGGGTCGGCCGTTTAGGATGACCCCGGCGAAGGTGCGCCTTGCCAGGGCCTCGATGGGCCAACCCGAGACCAACGTTGCAGCCTTGTGCAAGGAACTCGGGGTCACCCGCCAGACCCTCTACCGGCAGGTCTCTCCCACTGGGGAGCTGCGCAAGGATGGGCAAAAACTGCTTGCTGGCAGCTAAAGCTCTGCTCTCATGCGAGGGCACTGCGGTATTTCCGAGGTCGCTCCGAGCGATATCAGCGGATAAAACCATAGACAAACCGGAAACTACCCCCAATGTTGGGCGCTAAAGGGACATTTCCACTTTATCGATGGAGGAAATTCGCAAGCCATGTCACGATAAGCGAGGTGGCTTTCACGTTCGTTTCCCTCGCCCATTAAGGGGTAGATCCCAGCCATCTAGGCACATTGCCTGGCTTGAGTTTCGGAACATCTAACAGGACGGTTCGGAATATGTTTAAGAAAACGTTAGTTGCCTGCACTACTGCACTTGTGGCTATGTTCTCGTTTTCCCCGGCCACATTTGCTAATGAATCGCTCGGTATGGATCTAGTGGCGGTGAAATGCAACGTTCATAAGATATGGTCCGTTCCTTCGCCGCACAACTATGATGGAGCGACGGTAGTTGTTCATGGGTATGGGGAGCTTTCTGCCAAGAGCCGCGCAGGTGAGTTTGTGCCCGCCGGTCATTATTACCGACACTGTAAGGCGTGGCCCGCTTCTAAATATCCCACAGAGGACATTTTCATGGCTGCAAGGTAGTTTGCACCTTATGGGACATAAAGCTGTTTTTCTTACCTATTTCGTCGTAGAGTCGGAAAAAATATCCAGCGCATATGAGAACTTCGCAGAGCGAGTGATGAGGATGAAGTCTCTCACGGGAGTGGAGATATTTTCATCCTCAAAGCAGCCTGCACCGCACGAAAACGAGAGCTTACGGGAGGTGCTCCTATCCCAGTACGAGGTGGAACACGAAGGAAACAGGAACGATAGCCAACGCTTGTGGTTATTAGTGACAGTGGTAGAAGTCGATGATATTGCAATGCTTGAAGAGGTGTCCGAGCTCTTACTAATGGATGACTCTGATGTGCTCGTGGATCAATACCCAAGTTTTGTCACCTACATTGAGCAAGTGGATTCTAACCCTCATTTCTCACAGGGCATCTAGCTAGGAAGAAAAACCTGCCGGTTTCGCCCGAGGCGTTGGGAACCCCACGGGCAGAACCTGTGCAGACGACTTCTGAAACTGAGACTGTCCCATTAGGGTATGCCAAATGAGACACTTTCGAGTTACAGGAAAAGCTGTTGCTCTAGGGCTGGATTATGGCCAAAGGGACGGGTCTGTCGCTACCGCTCGAGCTAAATGAACACGAGCACGTTGTCACGGCTTCGTAGAGTTCGTTTCGCGAGCGCATCTAGCATAAAGCTCGGTTAGAACATACCGATCTAAGGAACAAGACTAGGTTTATTAACCCGGCTGCTAAGCATGGATAATCAGTATCGTTACTGAGCAGTGTTCCCGGTGTAATCGCTAAGAGTATTAGGCACTCGGGGTATCGCGTTCGTCAGGAAGAAAGAATGACGTAACGAGCGCGATGGTTTGGAAACCTATAAAGAAGAATATTGCCCACGCTCCATTCTTCAGTCCTTCATCGAAGATGAGGGGAAGTACGGCTAAAGCGAGTGTAGCCACGATGGATGCTCTCAAAAAGTTCTTCGGCGAGATGCGCTTACTACCGCGGCTAAACCTGACAAGGGCATAGTTGATTGCTATGAGCACAAAAGAAAAAATGACTCCGAGCACAATCCCAGGAAAAGCTGTCATTGTTGTCCAACCTCAAACTTCAATCTAAGCCCTGCTGCGTCCACTAACGCCGGTTATGGATTTCTAGAAACACCAACGCCCCCAGGCCTCCAACGTGGAAGGTTCGGGGGCGTTGGCTCGCGCAGACCCGCAGGCCCGCGCCCAGAGAGCCTCGAATCCTTAAGGCAGGGACTCGACGAATTCCGGCAGCCAGCCGGTGATCATGCGGCCGGTGAGGAACGGGGTCTCCTCGGAGACGTACTTGCGGGCCTCGGTGTAACGCATCGTGCGCATCAGGTCCACGACCTCAGCGACATCCGGCGCCTCGAAGGCGAGCATCCACTCGTAATCGCCCAGGCCGAAGGACGGGATGGTGTTCGCGCGAACACGGTTGTACTTGCGGGCCTCCACACCGTGGTCGACCAGCATCTTGCGGCGCGGGGCGTCGTCCATGAGGTACCACTCCGGGGTGCGGACGAAGGGGTAGAGGCAGATCCACTCCTTCGGCTCCGGGTCCACCATGAAGTCTGGGACGTGGGACTTGTTGAACTCCGCCGGGCGGTGCAGTGCAGCGTTCGTGCGATAAGGGACAGCCACCTTACCCAGCAGCGTCTCGCGGCGGAAGGCGCGGTAGAAGGCCTGCAGCTCCTCCAGCTTCTCGCCGTGGATCCAGAACATGATGTCCGCCTCCGGGCGCATGCCGGTGAGGTCATACACGCCACGCACGGTCACGCTGGAATCCTTGTAGGAATCCAGGAACTTCTGGAAGTCCTCAGCAACCGCCGCGCGATCCTCGCCGAGCACGCCGGCCTTGATCTCAAACGCCGACCACATGGCGTACTGGATCGTGTTGTTCAGCTTCTCGAAATCGATCTTCTTCGACATATCCGAGGCTGCCACCTTTCTCATCGTCACTTAATCCGCAGGTCATTCTACCTGCACGAACTGCCGAGAACCACGATGGCAGCCTGTGCAACAGCTGGAGAACAACTGCCGTCAGGCTGCCACCGTGGCCCATCACGCGCGCCGGGGTGACCCCGGCCACAGTCAGTGTTTAGGCGTTCACCTGCTTGGCCTGCGCCTGCACCGTGTTGATGCGCGCACCCAGGCGCACCATCAGCAGCACCAGGGATACGGCCAGCAGGATGTGGCCGATACCCGCCATGCCGGAAATGCCAGCATCCATGCCCTTGCTCAGCTCCGGGGTCTGCTCCAGCGGGCTGCCGGCCAGGACCTGCAGCCAGCCGCGGACCGTCATCATCACCAGGGTGATCACCAGGCCGATGTTGTAGAGGTAGAAGAACCACGTGAACTGCTTCGACCCAGCCAGGGTGTAGAGCTTATCCAGGGCCAGGACCACCAGCGGGACGATGAACCCCAGCACCAGCAGGTGCGTGTGCAGCGTGCTCAGCTGCGTGGCGTTATCGACCGGGAATTCCTTGAACTTGGTGACCTCCCGGTAGAACACACCGCTGAGCATGCCGATCACGAGGTAAATGAAAGCGGTGGTAAACAGGGTCTTCTGCGCGTTCTTCATTGCGCTCATCCTTCTCTTTTCTGGTTTCTTGTTCTTCTTGTGGTGTCGTCTTTTAGTTTTGGACGTCGCCCCGGCTGGACTTGGAGACCATGAAGGCCGCCAGGAAGCCGATGACCAAGGCCACGATCGCGGAGACCAAGGCCCAGCGTGTGCCGCTGGCAAAGGCCGCAACCACCGGGTCCAGCACCTGCCCCGGCACGCCCTGGCCACGCATGGCAGGGATCGCGGAGCCCGCCGAGGAGCGGGCCGCATTCGCCAGCTGGGCAGTGGTGCCGGTCAGGTCCCGGGAGTTGAACGCCATCCCGGCAGACAGCATCGCGCCCGCCATCGCCGCGCCCAGCGCCGAGCCGAGCTGGCGGACCGTGGACTGGGTGGCTGAGCCCTGGCCGGACTGCTCCACCGGAACGTCCTTCAGCACCAGGCTCGTGAGCTGGGCCGATGCCAGACCCAGGCCCACCCCGTAGATCACGAGGGCTACCACGATCAGCCACAGTGGGCGGTCCGGTGCCTGCTCCGCGGTCAGCTGCAGAACGCCGAAGACCTCCAGGCCCAGGCCCAGCAGCACGGTGCCGCTCGCGCCGATCCACGCCGCGAGGTGCCGGGCCAGCGCCCCGCTGAGGAACGCGCCCGCCGCCATCGCCGCGAGCACCAGGCCCGTCGCGATCGTGGACAGCCCCAGCGCGTTAATCAGGTACAGCGGTAGCACGAAGACCAGGGCGAACTCGCCCACAGCCACCATCAGCGCGGTGATATTGCCCCACGTGAAGGTCGGCACCTGGAACAGGCCAACATCCAACAGGACCGCGTCCTGCGCCTTGCGGCGGCGATTCTCCAGAACCACGAAGGCAGCCACCGCCACCGCGCCGACGATCCCGGCCAGCCCCGGCCACGGCCACCAGCCCATCTTCGGACCCTGAATGATCGCGAAGACCAGCAGACCGAAACCGATCGCGGACAGCAGGAAGCCGGCGACGTCGTGCCCCGCATCCGACCGGCCCTTCGTATTCGGCACCAGCTTCAACGCCAACACGAAAAGCAGCACGCCGATCGGTACGTTGACCCAGAAGATCCACCGCCAACCCGCGTACTCAGTCAGCAGGCCACCAGCCAGCGGGCCCACCGCCGCGGCACCGGCCATGACCGCACCCCACACGCCGAAGGCCGCCGCCCGGTCGTCCCCCTGGAACAGGGAGTTCACGCTGGACAGGGTGGAGGGCAGAATCGCCGCGCCACCGATGCCCTGGACCACGCGGGCCACAATCAGCACCCCGGCCGACCCCGCCAGACCGGCGAGCACCGAACCGAGAACGAACAGCGCCACACCGGCCAGGAACAACGTCCTCCGCCCCTTGGCGTCCCCCAACTTGCCCGCGGTGAGCAGCAGGGCGGCGAAAACCACCGAATACAGGCTGGTCACCCACTGGGCACCCGCCAGATCCAGGTCCAGGGCCCCGATGATCGCCGGCATGGACACCCCGACGATCGTCCCGTCCAGCACGATCAGCGCCAGACCACACGCCAAAACCCCCAGCGCAGCCCACTTATTCGGAGCATGCGATTGCGCCGAACCAGCTGCCGCCGGTGCGCTCTGCGTGCTTACTGCTCCACGGTTGTCCCTCATACTTCCTCAGCCTATGGACCGCCCCCGGCGAGCACATCAGCCGAAAGGTTGAACTTTCAATCAGCCGAAATACAAAACCGGTGCCGGTTGCGAATAAGAAACTCGCTACTCTGGGAAATATGAATCTCCCACTAGACAACGTTGACCCCAAGGGACTCGTCGAATATTCCGTCGTGTTCTCCGACCGCTCCCTGAACCACATGTCCGCGAAGTTCGTGGACGCCATGCAGGACATGCTCGGCATCCTGCGCGGCACCTACAACGCCCACTCCGCGGCCATCGTCCCAGGTGGCGGCTCCTTCGCCATGGAATCCGTCGCCCGCCAGTTCGCGAACGATGCCAAGACCCTCGTGCTGCGCAACGGCTTCTTCAGCTACCGCTGGACCCAGATCATCGAAACCGGCAAGATCACCGACCAGCACAAGGTCCTCAAGGCCAAGCAGGTCTCCACCGAGGCCGGCGCGCCCACCTTCGAGCCGATGGATATTAAGGACGCCACCGCCGCCATCGCCGAATACGAGCCAGACGTGGTCTTTGCTCCCCACGTGGAGACCGCCTCCGGCATCCTCATCAACGAGGACTACATCACGCAGCTCGCCGAGGCGACGCACAAGGTCGGCGGCGTCTTCGTCCTTGACTGCGTGGCCAGCGGCACCCTGTGGGTGGACATGAAGAAGACGGGCGTGGACGTCCTGATCTCCGCGCCGCAGAAGGGCTGGTCCGGTAGCCCGGCAGCCGGCTACGTCCTGTTCAGCGAAAACGGCCGCAAGGCGATGGAAAACACCCAGACCAGCAGCTTCGCGATGGATCTGAAGAAGTGGACCGCCATCGCCGACGGCTACGTGGACGGCGGTGCGGGCTACCACGCCACCATGGCCACCGACACCCTGCTGCACAACCTGGAGCTCATGAAGGAAGCCCAGGAAGTCGGCATGGAGACCCTGCGCGCCAAGCAGGAAGAGCTGGGCGGCAAGGTCCGCGAGCTCTTCGCCGAGCGCGGCTACACCTCGGTCGCCGCGCCGGGCTGCGAGGCAGCATCCGTCGTCGTGGTCAACGCCAAGGACCCGAAGAAGAACTACGTCGCGGCCTTCAAGGAGGCCGGCCTGCAGATCGCGGGTGGGGTGCCGCTGATGATCGACGAGCCAGAGGACCTGGCCACCTTCCGCATTGGCCTGTTCGGCCTGGACAAGTGGGCGGACGTCGACGCTGCGGTGCAGCGCCTGGCCGACGCGCTGGATAAGATCGAGTAAGAGAGCAACGTTGCTGCCCGAAGGGGCCGTACCGCGCGCCGGCGCAGATGCACCGGTCGTGGGGCGCGAGGTGGCCGCGGCCACCACCCTTGGGCCTGGATGAACGTGGAGTAGACATGACGCACGCTGATCACAAGAGCGAGCACCCCGGCACCCCAGCGGAAATTCTGCAGCTCGTCGAGGACTGGGGGCAGTCCTTCAAGATCCTTTCGGATCCGACGCGCTTTCGCCTGCTGCTGACCCTGCACTACCAGGGCCCGGCCCAGATGACGATGACGGAGCTGGCTAACGAGTGCGAACTCCGGCCCGCCACCGCCTCCGCAGCGTTGCGCTACATGTCCAACGCCGGCATCCTCACCGTGGAACGCGACGGTCGGCAGATGCTGTACTCCCTGGTCGACGACCGGATCCACCAGCTGCTGCACTACGTGGGCGGCAATAAGGATATGCACCGCCACGACTAGGCGGTGCTGGGGGGTTTGCCCGCGCCGGGGGCGCGTGGCTGCTGCCGGGGTGATCTGGGCAGTGAGGGGGATCGGGAGCGCTATGCGCTTCCGGCGATCCGGGCGCCTAGCGCCTCCAGCAGGGCGCTGGCTTTGACCAGGATTTCCTGCCACTCCGCCTCGGGGTCGGAGTCCGCGACGATCGCCCCGCCCACCCCGAAGCTGGATTCGCGGCCATCGTCGATGAGCGTGCGGATCGTGATGGACAGATCCGCCTCCCCGGTGGGGGAGAGCCACCCAATCGCACCGGAGTACAACCCGCGCGCAGTACCCTCCAGCTCCTCGAGCAGCTCCATCGAGCGGACCTTCGGAGCACCCGTCATCGACCCGCCCGGGAAGCAGGCCGCGAGGCAATCCACGGCATCCGCTCCGGCGCCACCGTCCAGCTCGCCGGTGATCGTGCTGACCAGTTGGTGGACGTGGCTATAGGTCTCCACCGCGAACAGCTCCGGCACCCGCACGCTGCCCGGTCGGCAGATCTTCGCCAGGTCGTTGCGGAGCAGGTCGACGATCATGAGGTTCTCCGCCCGGTCCTTCTCGCTGTTCTGCAGTTCACGGCGGTGCCGTTCGTCCTCAGCGCCGGTGCTGCGGGGACGGGTGCCCTTGATGGGCTTGGCCTCGACAAAGAGCGGGCCGGGAGCGGTGCCGGTGGGCGTGCTCGTGGCTGCGTCTGGTGAGGCAGCAGGGGCTCGGCGGATACGCAAGAAGCGCTCTGGGGACGCCGAGAGCACGTGGAGCCCCTGGGTTCCGGCATCGGCTCCTGCCGAGCGCGCGCCGAGGCCGGGGAACTGCAGATAAGCGCCGTAGGGGACGGGGCTCGTGTTGCGCAACTGCTGGTACGCGCCCCACGGGTCGGCCAGCGCTGGGCCGCGGGCGGTCGTGGTCAGGCATAGCTCGTAGCTATCCCCGGCCGCGATGTGCTCCTGGCAGGCCAGCACATTGGCCAGATACTGCTCGTGGCCGTGGTCGAGCCGGTACTCGGTGGGTGCGCTGGCCACTCGGTTCGTCACGCTCGGCGCTGCGTGCGCGGTGGTCCTCGGGGCGTTGTCAGGGGCATTGGAATCCCCGGCGCCCGTGGGGAAAAGCTCCCGCAGACCAGTTCCGAAACGTTCCTCGAGCTGCCGGAACCACGCCTCGGCCGGGCTGGCGTCCGGCGTGGGGCTCGTGACGGGGGCGGGAGACGCGAGAGGCTCGTCCCCTGGTGCGCCGCCGGGCCCGCCCGATGCCCCCGTGGGTTCCAGGGCCAGTGCGATCACCGCGCCATCGTGCGGGGAGAAGACCAGCCCCCGGTCCGCGAACAGAAGGGCGGCGTCCGGGTGACTGCGGTGGCGCAGAGGTGCGGCCCCGCCGTTCCCGGCACCGAGCTCAGCCACTGCCCCCTGCGCGGGTATAGCCGCATGCTTGGCGCCGAGCCTTGCCCCGCGCCGGGTGGCGCTGGCGAGCACGTCGGGGGAGAGGTTCTTCAACTCATAGCCGAAGGCGCCCACCCAGCCGAGCGCGAAACCCCCCGTGAGCTGCGCCGGAAAGTCCTCCGGCACGTGGATGCGCCGCAATTGCTCCCGTAACCCGCCGTAGAAGGCGGCAGCATCCCCGGCCCCCACATTCCCGGCTTCCGCACCCGCCGTGGCATCGGTGTCATCGGCACCGGTGGTAAACCCTGGGACGCGGTAGGCCGCCGCGAAACCGGGACCATCGGCCGCGCTGGCGTCGTCCCCAACCTCGGGAACAGGGCTGTGAACGGTGCCGTCAACAGCTCCGCGAACAGCCGCGCGGGAGGAAGAGAAAGCGAGAAAAGACCGCGCCGTATCGCCCTGGAACGCCGAACCGGAATCCAGAAAAACGGCATCCGCAGCCTCCCCGCCCTGGTGGCGGAGCGCGGCGAATGCCGTATTCGCGGCCCGGCGGAAAACCCCCTGGCACGCGGAAACGCCGCGACCAGCGGAAATCGGGAAGATCCGCCAGCGCAGCGTCAGAGATCCGGGTTGCACGCCCGCGGCGCCCGCATCAGGGGTGCTACCGGCAGCGTGGCTGACCCACGGGTAGTGCAAGTTATTCCTTAGAGGCGGTGGCGGCCGCCCTCGTCATCCTTGGAATCCTTCTTGGCGTTATCGGCCTTCTTCGGAGCAGCCGGTGCCTTCGGGGCAGCCGGAGCAGCCGGCGCGCCCGGAGCCTTCGGAGCCGCAGCCTTGGAACCGGAATCCTTCTTGGGCTCCTCATTCTTCTTCTGCTCAGCCTGAGCCTTCTTCTGCTCGGCCTTGGCCTTCTCCTCGCGAGCCTTAGCCTCAGCCTTGTCCTTCGCGTCGGAAGCCTGCTCCTTGACCTCCTCGGCCTTGTCCTCAGCCTTCGCCTTGGTTTCGGCAGCAGCGGCAGCGGCGGCGTCCTTGGCATCAGTAGCGGCGGCCTTCGCCTTCGCAGCAGCCTCCTCAGCCTTCGGCTTCGCGGCGGAACCCGTGGCCTTGCCGGAGAAATCGGAAGCCTTCGGGGCGGACTTCGCCGGAGCCTGCTTCTTCTCGCGCAGGGCAGCGACAGCCGCGCCAGCGGCAGCCAGCAGCAGGACCAGCAGGATGTTGCGGCCGAACTTGCCCTTGCCGTTGCGCTTGCGCTCCAGCTTGGCGGCCTTCTTCTGGGCCTTCTTGTTGATCTTGTCGATCTTCTTCTGGCCGCGCTTGCTCAGTGCCTTGGCGTTCTGCTCGGCAGCCTTGCGACGCTTCTTCGCGTCCTTCTTCGCCTGCTTATTAGCCTTCGCAGCATCCTTCTTGGTCTGCTTCAGCTGCTCAGCGCCCTGCTCCTGCAGGTTCGCGAACTGGGAACGAGCCTGGTTCAGGCCGTCCTGCACGCGGGACTCCAGCTGATCGCGGGTATCCTGCGCCTGCTTGCCAGCCTTCTGGGCCTTCTTCGCCGCACGCTTCTGAGCCTTCTTCAGACGCTTATTCGCGCTGCGGGTCTCCTGCTTGCGGGCCTTTGCGCCCTCCTTCTGGGCAGCCTCGCGAGCGGACTCCGCTGCGTGGGTTGCGCCCTCCCACAGCTCATCAGCAGCCGCGCGGGCACCGGCGCGACCAGCGGCGAAAGCGCCAGCCACGGAGCTGGCGAGCTCGCGCTGCTTCTTCTTATCGCCCAGGTCCTCGACGAGGTTGCGGGCGTCGCCAGCGACGTTCTGCAGGTTGGAACGCAGGTCCTTGCTGTTCTTCTTGGCAGCCTTGCGCGCCTTCTTGCTGTCCTTCTTCGCCTGCTTAGCCAGCTTCTTCTGCTTCTTCTTGCCGTCCTCGAACAGCTCCTCGGCGCGGTCGCCGAGCTGGTTGAACGCGTCGGTTGCGTTAGCCATGCCCTTCTCCTTCAATTCATTCTTTTCGTTATTTAGATCAGAGATACCCTGGCGCGTCCTGCTGCGCAGCGAATTGCGCTTGGCGGCCTTCCGAGCCTTCTTCGCGGACTCGGCCAGCGGGTTCTCAAACTGCGTAGCTGGGGAGTTTCCTTCCGCTAGCGCGGTGCTCTCCTCGTGGGCCGCGTGCAGCGCACGAGCCTTCGCAAGAGCCTCGGCTGCGCCGTCCTGCTTCCGCATCTCCTCCGCAACAGCACGGATGTGAGCAGGCGAATCAGCCAGCACTGCCTGCTGCTGCTCGTCCGTCAACGTCACATTTCGCTGATCGCGAAGCGCATCGAACTCCTCGAGCCGCCTACGCTGCGCACGGTTCTTCTGCGACTTCCGCAGCTGCTTGGCAATAGTGAGCGCCAGCTTGAGGGTATTGGGATTCATCTAGGAATCTCCTCTTGCGTTGAAATTTCACCAACAGTCCCATGATAGGCAAAGCCCACTTATCCTGCCGTGTAGTTTCCCCAAAACATGCTGCACCAGCCCTGATCACTAGCCCCGCCCCAGCTACGCTGCCGGCCCCAGGAGGACACCCGCGGAGCGCGGCCCCACGGCTTCCGCATCGGCCGCCCAGGAAGCCCAACCACCCCGCCCCAGCGACTGCTGATTGAAGTACACTGGGGCGCGTGACTAACAAGACTGAAACCGCAATTCTGCACACCAACTACGGCGACATCTCCATCGACCTCTTCGGCAACCACGCGCCGAAGACCGTCGAGAACTTCGTCGGCCTGGCCAACGGCACCAAGGAGTACTCCCAGCCGAACGCCCAGGGCAGCAACGAAGGCCCGTTCTACGACGGTGCGATCTTCCACCGCATCATCGACGGCTTCATGATCCAGGGCGGCGATCCGACCGGCACCGGCCGCGGCGGCCCGGGTTACCAGTTCGAGGACGAGTTCCACCCGGAGCTGCAGTTCGACCGCCCATTCCTGCTGGCTATGGCCAACGCAGGCCCGGGCACCAACGGCTCCCAGTTCTTCATCACGGTGACGGCCACCCCGCACCTGAACAACCGCCACACCATCTTCGGTGAGGTCACCGACAAGGAGTCCCAGAAGGTCGTTGCGAAGATCTCCCGTGTGGCCACCGACCGCATGGATCGTCCGAACGACGACGTGGTGATCGAGTCTGTCGAGATCACTCAGTAAAACCCCTGTGATCGCGACCTTCATCGCGATCAACGTGACCGTCTATGCAGCCATGGCGCTGCAGGCGGTCTTTCACGTATTCCGGCAGGGTTTCTCCGGCCGCGGGGTCGTGTACGCGCTCGAAAGCCCGCTCAGCGACTCCCGAAACTTCGGTTGGGAACTACTCCTCTCCGCGGAGAAGATGGCGGAGCACGGGCAATGGTGGCGCGCAGCCACCGCCTCGATCGTGCACCTCGACGCCGCCCACATCGCCTTCAACATGCTGGCCATCTACTTCATCGGCCAGGCAGTGGAGCAGCGTTTCGGCCACCGCATCACGGCCGGCATGATCCTCGCCTCCGCAGGTGGCGGGGCACTCGCCTGCCTCACCCTGCAACCAGAAGCCACCATGGGCGGGGCCTCAACCGTCGGCTACGGACTGCTCGCCATGCTGCTCGGCATGAAGCTCGCGGAGCGGGAACAGATGGCCTCGGCCATCGTCATGGTGCTCATCTACTTCGCGTGGACGATCTACACCCCCGGCGTTTCGCTCTGGGGCCACGTGGGCGGCTTCCTCGGCGGTAGCACCACCTATTTCGTCGTCCGTGGGTTGCTCGGGCCAACCACAGGTCCCGTCCCAGATCCTATCTCTGCGCCCACACAGGTCCGTCGGGCCGAAACCGGCGCCCTTATCATCGGTGCGGTGGCGCTCATCGCGGCCGGCGCGGTTGGGGGTTAAGTAGCAGAAAGTGTGTCTGATTTTCAGCCTATCTGCTGGTCAGGCCGCATAAAACGGGCTTAAATAAGG
>NZ_JASPJL010000018.1:9724-21869 GCF_030232315.1 Corynebacterium sp. MSK039 | reverse complement strand
AAGGACAGGCTCGCCCCTGGTGCCTGCAGCCCGGCATCAGGGGCGAGGTGCGCCTTGTGGAGAGAGCTTTTGGCATTAGGCCCTCGGCGCTGACGGAGGCCATGGGCATGCTCAACCACCATTTCGCAGCAGCCGCCTGATCGGCGCAGAGCGACAGCCTACCTCTGACTGCCGCCAATCTTTGCAACAGAGCCCCCGTGATCATGGCCTCGTCCAGCCCGCCGACGCCGTGGACGATGGCGCCGTCGACCGGCACTTGCTCGCCGTTTTTGACGATGACGACGTCCCCGGGCTCAAGTTCCCACAGCTCCACGATTTCTTCGCTGGGCCCATTGGGGCCCTCGCGGAGCACGCGGGCGGTCATGGGTGCTTGATCCACAAGATCGCTGAGGGCCTTGCGGGTCTTTCTTAGGGTTGCTGTCTCGAGCGCCTTACCCAGGGCGAAGAGGAAGGTGACGGCGGCTGATTCCCAATAGTTGTCGATGAAGACCGCGCCCACGGCGGCGGTCACGACGAGCAGGTCGATGCTGATCAGCTTCACGCGCAGGGCCTGCACCGCGCTAATGGCGATGCGGTAGCCCGCGATGACGGCAGCAACCAGCATGATCCACTCGATGCCGGTGATCCAGCTGATGGCGATGGCGATGCCCGATGCCACCACTGGTCCCCAGTTTTTCACAGCGGTTTTCGCTGTGTCAGGGGTGTTTTTCTTGCTCACATCTGCCTCTTTACGGTCATGCTGGCTGTTGGCTATCCGGCGCTTAGTAAGCGCTCGGCTTGGCGTTATAACCAACGTCCGCGACGGCACCGACGAGGTCCTTGACGCTCAACGCGTCGGCGTCGTAATCGATGATGATTCGGCCGGAACTGAACTTCACCTCGGCGCTGTCCACACCGGACATGCCGTTGAGTTTTGTCTCGATCTTGTTGACGCAGCTCGGGCAAGAGAATTCGTCGGAGCGGAGGACGATGTTCTTCAGGTTTGCGTTGGACATTGGGGTCTCCTTTTCCCTCGTGTGTGGTTTGTTTCCCCGTTCGTGGGGCTGTGCAAGGGGCTTGATTGCCTGGATGCTTCCTGGTGGTTGCTGTTGTTTCCTTGCTCCAACTCTCAAGTTATGGGGCCTTGCCACGGGCTTCCTTGACGCAGATCAAGTTGAGCGGAATTGGTGCTCGACCGGGGCAAACGCGGGCTTGCGGGTTAGGATCGGGAGCATGCCTTCACACTGCTCTGAGCCACACGTCTGCCCACCCGAGTTGCGGGATCGCGTGATGCAGCACTCCCCTCTCACCAGTAGTTTGGACGCCGCTGGGCGTACGGCATTCGATTCTCAGGTGGTCGCCCACGCGTGGGCCGAAGGCGAGCCACTGTACACGCAGGGTGAGCCCCTACGGGGGCTATATATGGTGATGTCCGGGGTGGTGCGGCTGACCCAAGCCACGGATCAGGGCCACGAGCTGACCGTGGATCTGTGCGGAGAGGGCGACGTGCTGGGCGCGATGATGCCAGGCGAGGTGCAGGCCACCGTGACGGCGTGGGCGACCACGACCGTGTGCTGCTTGTTCTTGCCGGCAGAGAAGCTGACACGCATGGTGGGCGCACATCCGCAGGTTGGGGCGGCGATGCTGCACCTGCAGCAACGCACGCTGCAGGAGGCGCAGACCCGTAAAGTGCACAATGCCACGGCTCGGGTGCGCAGCCGGGTGCTGGAGACGCTGGACTACCTGGACGGGAAGTTCGGGCGGAGCCTAAGCGACGGCGGCCGGATCCTCGAGGCTCCTATCCGACGGGAAGACATCGCGGGGATTGCGGGCACCACACTGGAGTCCACCTCGAGGGAGATGTCCACGCTGATCAAGGCCGGGGTTGTAGCCCCGGGGCGACAGCGGATTGAACTACTCAAGCCCCTGCCAGAAAAGTAATGGCTGGGTTTGGTCGCGCAGGTCGGCGTCCTAACAAAGAGTCCACCACGGAGACGGGAACGAGCCAGCTCGCACCCCCGCTAGTTGCGGAAGATTACGAAGCGCTGGATCAGGAAGTTCAACACCGTGGCGGTCCCCTGCGCGATCACGAAGGAGATTAGGCGCACGACCAGAGGCGAAAAAGTCGTGTGGCTCTCCAGCAGAGGGATTAACAACGGTTTATACAGGCCGACCTGCACCACAAAGGTCAGCGCATAGGTGGCCATCGTGATCACGAAGCGCTTGGTCGATGGCGCGGCGTTGAACGTCCAGCGCCGGTTAATCATGTACGCCGTGAGAGTCCCCAGGACGAAGCCAATAGCCTTCGAGCCGCTATCAGTCATCCCAACGACAAAGCGCAGGAATAGCGTCGAGCCGAGATCCACGATCGCGGACAGCCCGCCGGTCAGGATGAAGCGGAAGATCTGCTGGTTCAGGCCGATATTGTCCTTCACGACGACGTCGCCCGCCCCAGCCTCAGCGCCCGCCTCGCTGTTTGCCGACGCCCCGGCCCCCGCCGAGCCGTTCGCCGCTCCGCCCGCACCGCGCGCGTCGCTGGTCACGGGCTGTTCTGGGCGCTTGCTGGTCACTTGGGCTCCTCGGTTTCGATCTTCGGGACGACGTCGGCGGCTTGGCCTTCCGAATCACTCGACCCCTTCGGCCCCTTGTTGCGGAACGTCCAGAGTTTGTTGAAGAGGAAGTTCGCGGGAACCGCCACGATCACGCCGATGAAGTTACCCCAGTAGGAGCGGGTGCGCAGGCCCGTAGAGTTGTCGAAGATGTGCTCCGGCAGCCCGATCGGCGAGTTCGTGTGCACCACCAGCGTGGACACCGCCAGCGTAATCAGCAGCCCGAATACGCCCACCGCCATGAACTGCGGCAGCTGGATCCACCAGGGCTGCTTATGGTGGCCCTTGAAGGTCCAGTAGCGGTTGAGCACGAAGTTCCACACGTTCGCGACGAGGAAAGCCAGCACCGAAAACAGGTGGTACCAGCGCATATTCCACTGCGTGTTCAGCAGCTGGAAGAGCACTTCGAGGTCGTCGATGCCAAAGCCCTGATCGAAGAGCTTCTTCGACAGCACAAAGACTGCCTGGTTGACCACGAAGCCACTGGCACCAACGAGGCCGAAGCGCAGAAACTGCCGCGCGATGGCCTTGGAGCGAGCCAAACGCCCTGCGGGCGTGGGCTTCGCAGCGGTACGCGGCTGCGGCTGGGTGTGGTCGTTGGGAGTCTCTGGCACGCAGGTTAGATTACGCGGATTTCCTGCCGGATTGTTACTCCCCCGCCGCCCGCTCGGGCGTTATCTTGGCCACTCCCTCGCTGGCCGGGCACCCCCGTTTAGCCCTGCAGGCGGATCGGCACCCAGCGGGGCTGGTCGGGTTCGTTCTTTAGCCGGCGCTTACGCACGGCCTCGAAGGCAGCCCAGTCCCGATTCCAGGTCCGCACCCCGCGCGCCAACGCGAGCACGCTGGTCACGGCCTTTTCCGCGTCTGCGTCCAGCCCCTGCGGCGAGTGTCCCTCCACCGGTTCGATGGGGCGCACCTCTCCCCAGCCCGTGGACTTCTTGCCATTGGCTTCCTCGAACTCGGCCTTCGCCGCAGCAACCGCGGCCTCAGCCGCTTCCTGGCTGGCGGCGACATCCACGAGGTGGAGCTCGCTTTCCGCCAGCCCGCCGTAGGTGATGTCCCCTTCCGAGTCCTCAGTGAGGAAGACCGGGTGCACGAGCAGCAGCCGCGCCATCGCGGCCGGGTCCTCGCGCCCCTCAATCCATTCGGCCTCGGCCGCGAAGCCCTGCACCCCGTCGGGGCCCAGCAGCCAGGCGCCGGAGAAGTCGCCGCGCGTCAGCTCCGGGTCGGTTTCGACCTGCCAGATTGCGGTCGTCTCCCCCACCCGGCAGGCGACGAGCACCGGCGGGTAGTACGTGATCGGCCCGGGCGTATCCTCCGGCCGATCAGAGGACGCCACCGCCAGGGTCGGGGTGGGCGTCAACGCCACGCCGCTGGACGCCACGGGGCCCGAGGTCTCGGTGCTGGACGTCTCGGTGCTCGAAGTGTCGGCATCCGAGGTCTCGGCGTTGGCGTTCTGTGCTTCACTCGCTGGGCTCATGGCCCCGATCCTAGCGATCGCGTCGACGTGCCGCCCCACTGGCAGTCGCCCGGTCCTGGGTCGTCCGGTCCGCCACCACCGCGAGTGCACCAATCGCCCCGGAGATCACGCCCCACGCGGTATTTGGGTGCTCCACGCCTCGGGATTCCAGTGCCTTCACTCCTGCTCGCTGGATCGCGCGGTCGATGCGCACCCCCACGGTCACGGCGAGAACAAGCACCGCCGCTGCGCCTGGAAGTACCGCGTAAGGCGGCAGACTAAAAACGCGGTCCCACCACTTCGGATCGTTCGGCGGCCAGATCGGCTCTTCTTCCTCGCCATCCTCGTCAACCGCGCCGTCATCGGCACCGCTGCCGACCGCGCTGGCCGGGGTGACGTCGTCATTGAAAGCGTCCCCATCGACGGCGACGTCCTCCCCCGCAGCCAGGTCGACGACGTCACCGTCCAGTGGCACAGACCCTGCCTGGCGGGCGCGGGCGTCGTCGAGCAGCTTGCGCAGCTCTTCGGTCTGCGAGCTTGCCTTCGAGAACTCCTCCTTCGCGAATTCCATCGTTTCGGCGGTGGAACGCACCACATAGGGGGCGATCCCGGCGACCAGGGCCGCACCCCGCAGCCAGCCACGGCGCCGGCTGGCGGGCAGGAAGTCCTTGATGCCGTAGAACGCAGCCGTGCCTGCGGCGGCGGCCAAAGCTTCAAACGCGAGTGGTGGCTTCTTCATGCTCAGCATTTTACCCCGGCGACCAGACGCGCCCCTGGCTGGACCGCAGCAGCGGGCGGGGCGTGTCTGCCACCCCGGCTAGAATCCCTAGGCATGGCAGGACTCTTCGAAAAAATCAGCACAGGCCTCTCCACTATCGTCGGCAAGCAGCCGAAAGAGCAGAAGGAGCCACCGATGCGGGTCGGTGGCGTCGGGGAGGAAACGACATACGAGGCCGCGGAACGCACGCAGCTGCCGCTGAACTCGTGGATGACGCGGATGATGGCCCAGGAGCTGCCGATCATGGACTCGGTGAGCCGCCAGCGGGTGCGCGACATTCTGCGCGACTACGACGGGCCGGAGATCACCAGCGTCGAGGAGCTCCCGGAGGAGATCCGCAAAATCATGGACCTGTACTAGAACACAAGAATTGAAGAACGAAGGATTCTTATGCGTTTTGCACTCGACGTTGTGGTCACGGCCGTCGCGCTGTGGCTGGTCACCCTGGTTATTCCTGGCGTTTCCGTGATGGGCGGTGTGGGCGCCTTCATCTGGGCCGCGCTGGTGTTCATGTTCGTTAACGCCTTCATCGCCCCGGTCGTGCGGCTGCTGAGCCTGCCACTGCGCATCCTCACGCTGGGGCTGTTCTCGCTGATCGTGAACGCGCTGCTCTTCGCCCTTGTCGGTTGGATCTCCAGCGGCATCGGCAACGGCCTGGTGGTCAGTGGCTTCTGGGCGGCGTTCTTCGGCGCGATCTTCATGGCCATCGCCACCTGGATCGTGGAGGGCACCCTCAAGGCGATTGGCATCGGTTCCGCCCTCTAAGCTCGCTAAAGGTTCCCGTAGCGCGCCCCGCCCGGCGCGTGAGCCTGCCCTCCCACGCGTCGCGGGAGTGAGATACGCGACATCATGGATTTGTACTAGCGAACCGACTGTTTTAGCAGGCTATTCGCAGCCTGCGGCGCTACGCTTGAAAGCCATGAGCATCCATACAACTACAAAGACCCTGACCGGTTGGGGCCGCACTCAGGCCACCACGGCAGAGGTGCTGTCCACGCCAGATGTGGAGACCATCGCGAAGGCCGTGGCTCAGGTCGCGGACGATAATGCGGATAAGCCCAGCCACCTGAAGCGCGGCGTCATCGCCCGCGGCATGGGCCGCAGCTACGGCGACCCGACCAACAACGCCGGCGGTCTCGTGATCGATATGCGGGAGCTCAACAAGATCCACGACATCGACCCGGACACGGCGATCGTGGACGTTGATGCTGGTGTGACGCTCGATCAGCTAATGAAGGCCGCCCTGCCCTACGGCCTGTGGGTCCCCGTCCTGCCGGGCACCCGCCAGGTCACCATCGGTGGCGCGATCGGGCCGGATATTCACGGCAAGAACCACCACTCCGCGGGTTCCTTCGGCAACCACGTCCTGTCCATGGAGCTGCTCGTCGCCGACGGCCGTGTCCTGCACCTGGAGCCAGAGGGCACCCCGGATGACCCGAAGGGTGAGCTGTTCTGGGCCACCGTCGGCGGCATGGGCCTGACCGGCATCATCCTGCGCGCCCGCATCGAGATGACGCGCACGGAGACCGCCTACTTCATCGCGGATGGCGACCTGACCCACTCTCTCGACGAGACCATCGAGTTCCACTCCGATGGTTCCGAGCGCAACTACACGTATTCTTCCGCCTGGTTCGACGCGATTTCGGGTGGCTCCAAGCTGGGGCGTGCGGCGATCTCCCGTGGCTCGCTGGCAACGCTGGACCAGCTCAAGGAGCTGTCGCCGAAGTTGGCGAAGGACCCGTTGAAGTTCAACGCCCCGCAGCTGATGACCGTTCCGGATATCTTCCCGAACTTCACGATGAACAAGCTGTCCATGATCGCCATCGGCGAGCTGTGGTGGCTGAAGTCCGGCGAGTACCGCAACCAGGTGCAGAACCTGACGCAGTTCTACCAGCCGCTGGATCTCATCGGCGAGTGGAACCGCGGCTACGGTTCCAAGGGCTTCCTGCAGTACCAGTTCGTCGTCCCGACGGAGGCAGTGGAGCCGTTCAAGCAGATCATCAAGGATATCCAGGCCTCCGGCCACTACTCCGCGCTGAACGTCTTCAAGCTCTTCGGTGAGGGCAACCGCGCACCGCTGAGCTACCCGATGCCGGGTTGGAACGTCTGTGTGGACTTCCCGATTAAGCCTGGCCTCGGCAAATTCCTGGACGACCTGGATCGCCGCGTCATGGAGTTCGGCGGCCGCCTGTACCTGGCGAAGGAGTCCCGCACCTCCGCGGAGAACTTCCACAAGATGTACCCAGGTCTGCCTGGCTGGCTAAAGACCCGCCACAACATCGACCCGACGGGCGTATTCGCATCCGATATGTCCCGCCGCCTCGAGCTGCACTAAACACCGACGAGCCTTTTAAAGGAGTTATTTCATGATTGATGCTGTTGGAAAGCCACAGTCCATCCTGCTGCTCGGCGGTGCGTCCGACATGGGCCTGGCCGTGGTGGAGGAGTTCCTCTCCCGTGGACCGGCGCGCGTGGTGCTCGCTGCCCGCGAGGGCGAGAGCTTGGACGACGCCACCCGCCGTTGCCAGGCCGCCGGTGCGTCTGAGGTGGAGACCCTGGCCTTTGATGCGGTGGATTTCGATTCCCACCCGGCGGTGATCGACAAGGCCTTTGCCGCCGGCGATATCGATATCGCGATCGTCGCGTTCGGCATCCTGGGCGATAACGAGAAGCAGTGGCAGGACCAGAAGCTCGCCGTGCAGGCAGCCCAGGTGAACTTCACCGGCGCGGTGTCCGTCGGTGTGCTGCTGGGCCAGAAGATGAAGGAACAGGGCCACGGCCAGATCGTCGCCTTCTCCACCGTCGCGGGTGAGATGGTGCGCCGGTCGAACTTCGTGTACGGCTCCACGAAGGCCGGCACGGACGGCTTCTACCGCCTGCTCGGCGAGGCGCTGCGCGGCACTGGTGTGCGCGTGCTGACCGTCCGTCCGGGCCAGGTCCGCACGAATATGACGAAGGATTTGGACGACGCCCCGCTGACCGTCGATAAGACCGACGCGGCGAAGGCGATCGCGAAGGCGGTGGACGATAAGAAGACGATCGTCTGGGTCCACCCCCTGTTCCGCCCGATCATGCTGGTGCTGAAGCACCTGCCGATGTGGGTGCTGCGGAAGCTACCGATCTAACAGGATTGGCGTAGGAGCTCCGCGGAGAGCGAAACGGGCCAGCACGGTAAGCGTGCTGGCCCGTTTGTGTTTCCTAGCTACGGTGACGGCCTGCGCCGGGGCCACCGGAAGCTCGACGCTAGGCCGTGGTCACCAACAACACGACACTAGGCCGTGACCTTGGCGCAGACAGCGCCCCGGCTGGACGTCCTAGTCCTCGGCTTTCGGAAGGTCGCGGTGGGCGAGGACGTGGCCCACGGCGTGCGGGATCGGGCTGACGTACTGGTAGGTCTTCGTGTGCTGGCGGGTACCCATCGCGATGCGCGGGGCCTCGCCGACGACCTGCATCGGGTTCAGGCCGGCGAAGCCGTTGGCCGCGGAGGCGTGGAGCACGTTCTTGGCGATCCCGCGGGTGCCCGGGGTGGCGGCGTAGCGGTTGCAGACGAAGTCGTCGATGTTGCAGATGTCGAGCACGCGGTCGCCGAGCTTGCCGTAGCCGCGCATGGCGCCGAGGATGCCTTCACCGTCGCGCAACGTGCCGCCCTTGTGCTTGCTCTCCGGCCCGTTGTGCGGGTTGGCGATCAGCGCGGCGGTGGCGAAACGCTTGGCCGGGATCGGGCCGCGACCTGCGTTGATGTCCGCGATGATGTGGGAGGCGATGTCCGAGCCTTCGGAGAATCCGACGAGCGCGAACTTCGCATTCGGGCAGTGCGCGGCGGTCTGGGCGATGAGCTGGCGGGCCTTCGCGTAGCCCTGGCGCATGGACTGGTCGTAGCTCAGGGTGAAGAAGGGGGTTGATCGGTAGCTGACGGTGCGCTGGGCGATGCCGTGTCCGCTGAGCTGGTTGGCTACCTGCCCGACGAGGAAACCGTGCGGGACGGAGTCTGGCACACCGTCGACGGTGTTGCCGCCGCCGGGGATGGCGACCACCATGGTGCTGGTGCAGGCGCCCTGCGCGGTTGGGGTGAAGGCGAAGCCGGAGCCGACTGGGGCGGCATCCGCGCTGGCCAGCAGGCCGTTATTCGCCCCGCCCCCGATGGTGGCTGCCCCGCCGAGTGCGAGCACTCCGGTCAGTGCGGCGGCGGCCAGCTTTGCTGCGAACTTCTTCATCCCCACGGTTGTTGCGTCCTTTGGTAACTATGCCCGGATATCTACAAGTAAAACTTAATACATTATGAGCATTTTGGTTACTCGGGGCCGCTGGGCATGATAACGCCCCTCTGACCGGCGGGCTTATCTTCAGCTGCCGGTAGAGGGGCGGGGACCGTGAGGGGCGACGTCCCTGGGGAGGGCCCCCGTCATCGCGACGTCGTGGCTGACGACGGCACCGACGACGTCACCGGGCGCGGTGCTACTTGATTCGCGCGAGGTTGTGGACGTAGCCGTCGTAGGACTTGTAGGCGTAGTGGGTTCCACCGGCGAGCTGGCCGATAAGGTGGCGCTTCCCGTCGCGGCCCAGGAGGTAGAGCGGCGAACCGGAGTCACCCGGGCGGGACGGGATGAGCCCGGAGACGTCCTGGGTCTTTTCGTTCACACGGACGATGGGGCCGCAGGTCAGGCCGGTGGTATTGCCCTCCTTGCAGGCGATGCGCCCGATCATGCCCTGGTGGACACGCAGCGGGGCGCCGAAGGGCGCGCTGACCGCGCGACGGTGGATAGCGCGGGTCGCAGCACTGGCTGGCTGGTGGACTGGGTGGACCCGGTCCAGGTGGACAACGTTGTACTGCACCTTGACGTGCGGCTTGAGGCGGAAGTAGCCGAAGTCGTTGATGAAGTGCCCGCCGGGGCGCTTGTCCCCCTGGACGATGTGCCAGCCGGCACGGACATCGGCGGCGTCCGCGATGACCTGACCCTTGTGGCGGATCTGGGTGACATGGCCGGAAATGCAGTGACCTGCGGTGACGGCGTAGTTGACGTTGCCCTTGCGGACCACGTTGGTCACCGTGCAGGGGTTGACGGAGCCGTCGGCGCGCTGGACCCAGAAGCTGGCGCCACCACGGATGATGCGGTTCTGGTTGAAGCTCATCCCGTCGAGCCGAGCCTCCGAGCTACCGAGGGAGCTGCCCAGCGAGCTACCGCTGGAACCACTCGACCCGCTGGAGAGGCTGGATCCGCTCGAGCCACTGGAACCGCTGCTGGCCGCCGCAGCGATGGGCTGGCCGGTGCCCAGCGTGAGGCCGGTTGCGGCCAGGATGGTGGCCGCTGCTGCTGCGAGGCGCTTCGCCGCGTTCTTCAATGACATCCCCTTGTGGCTATGCTGCGCCACCCTAGGTTGAGCGGTGCAGTTGGATAGAAGCTTTCACTATACTTTCTATCGGGAAATTTGCAATAGATATTGTGCAACTCATATGCACAGCCACAGCTTACGCCGGGGCGTTAGGCCGCGGTGGGGCGAATGACGCGCAGCCAGATAGGCCAAAGATAGGCCATGAGCGCGGCACAGTTCTGCATTCACACGGAACACATCAACCGCGGCCGCGCGAGCTCCCAGCTACCCGGCGCGTCGAGGGCGCCGACGATGCTGACAACGGAGCTAATCCCCGCCGTAATCGCCGCCGTCTCCGCCCTCAAACAGGAAGCTCAATCCGATGGCGAACGGCGTCATGAAAAGAATGAAGATGAATGTTTCATGCTCCCCAGCCCAGGCCTGCAGGCTATCGATGATCCCCATTGTTGCCCTCCAGTCGATTTTTCTCTTGAGCTCCCGCGCGCCAGCGAGCGCAGAGCCGGGAGATTTGCCCGACAAAACCGACAATAGCGCGCAGGTGGCGCGTGCGCGAGGGTTATGGCAGCGGCTCTGTGGACGCTGCAGTCGGAGACGAAGAAAGGTGTCCCCGCTAGCGCGGGGAGCACACCGAGTAGCTTGGGCAGTCGCCGCGCCGGAGCGATGCGCCCATGGAGGGCGAAACGCTAGTCGACATCGTAGAACCCTTGGTGGTCAAAATTTCTACTTCTAAACTCCTCGGCGATGCTGCGCAGCAAGTTAATTTGCCGCTCATTTAGACCAGTAGCTTCGATCACTACGAGATTAGTACCATTTGAGCTCATGCTCGCGAGATCTGGCCAATCCTCCTCTGGGACGCCCGCCGCAGTCAGGAGGTCACGTGGGCTAATCTGTAGCACCGCCGCCAGATTTGGAGTGAGGCCAACAGGCCAGTGCGCCTTAGGATCGCTTGCTGTTTCGAGTCGCCAGACCCACTGACGCGTTCTGCCAAGTGCTGCGCCAAGATCCGTTTGCGACATCCCTAAGCTCTCGCGGGCAGCACGTACCATTCTCCCCGCCGTAACGTTTCCACTCATATCCATAATTTAAAACACGGAGTTACAAACTTTAACTCTTTAAACGAACTGTAACCTGCATAAATGTGTTAATCAGTTTTCTCGGAACATCTCGACCGGAATTAACGCCCCCATCCCCGCTGACGCGGGGAGCACTCGTGCTGCTGCCGCTCGCCAGACGATCGAGGGGGCTCATCCCCGCTGGCGCAGGGAGCACTCCAGGGTGATGGAGTCCGGCTTGTCGCACTGCGGCTCATCCCCGCTGGCGCGGGGAGCACGATCTCCTCGACCGGGATGAGCAAGGCCGAGGCGGCTCATCCCCGCTGGCGCGGGGAGCACCGGGTGACCGTGCTCAATAAGGGCGGTGGCCGGGGCTCATCCCCGCTGGCGCGGGGAGCACCCTCAGGAAGTCCCTCTCCAGCACCAGGTTAGGGGCTCATCCCCGCTGGCGCGGGGAGCACAAGCGCACCAGGTAGCATAGTTACTGCAAGCGGGGCTCATCCCCGCTGGCGCGGGGAGCACTGCAACCGGGGCGGGTTGCGCCGTGCTGTGCCAGGCTCATCCCCGCTGGCGCGGGGAGCACAGAGACGGAGACGTTTTCCCCGCGACGGTGAGCGGCTCATCCCCGCTGGCGCGGGGAGCACCTATTCACGGGGGCGATTAAGGGGGCGTGGTCGGGCTCATCCCCGCTGGCGCGGGGAGCACAAGCAAACGTTCGTTGGGGCGGCGAACTGGCTGGGCTCATCCCCGCTGGCGCGGGGAGCACCCTGGGCATCATGGTGCGGGTCGTGCGGTGGACGGCTCATCCCCGCTGGCGCGGGGAGCACCCCAGCCCGCCGCGCTGGGTCTGATGCTGGGGCGGCTCATCCCCGCTGGCGCGGGGAGCACCCTGGGCATCATGGTGCGGGTCGTGCGGTGGACGGCTCATCCCCGCTGG
>NZ_JASPJL010000018.1:0-9624 GCF_030232315.1 Corynebacterium sp. MSK039 | reverse complement strand
CGCGGGGAGCACATAGCGCCACCAAGGAATCCGAGCACGCCGCCCGGCTCATCCCCGCTGGCGCGGGGAGCACTTGAACGGGCTGTGGATCAGCTCCAGCAGTTCCGGCTCATCCCCGCTGGCGCGGGGAGCACTCCGGGGCGCGGCGCTGGGGGCGTGTTAACGGGGGCTCATCCCCGCTGGCGCGGGGAGCACTTCGTCGTAGGGGTTGTCTGGCTCTGGGATTAGGGCTCATCCCCGCTGGCGCGGGGAGCACGAACCGGTGCGAAACCGTCAACGACGCGGACGGGGCTCATCCCCGCTGGCGCGGGGAGCACGCACCGGAAGTCTTACGCGCCCCGTTCCCGTACGGCTCATCCCCGCTGGCGCGGGGAGCACGTGGTGGCCAGCCCCTGGACAGCCGGGGTGGCAGGCTCATCCCCGCTGGCGCGGGGAGCACTCACCCATGAACTGCCAGGACAGGTCAGAAGTGGGCTCATCCCCGCTGGCGCGGGGAGCACCCTATGGTGTCCACTATGGGAATTTTTGAGAAGGGCTCATCCCCGCTGGCGCGGGGAGCACGCGGCAAGACCCTAGTTGACGCTGTGGCCGAGAGGCTCATCCCCGCTGGCGCGGGGAGCACGCTCTGTCTGCTTCGCGGCATCAGCCAGGAATGGGCTCATCCCCGCTGGCGCGGGGAGCACAAAGTTTTTCTAAGCTGCCTAGCGCCCTCAACCGGCTCATCCCCGCTGGCGCGGGGAGCACACCCTTCCGTTAACCCCACCATTGACCCTTCCGGGCTCATCCCCGCTGGCGCGGGGAGCACGTCGTCTGCCCAGGCCATGAGTGTGGTGACTGCGGCTCATCCCCGCTGGCGCGGGGAGCACCCTGACCGTCGAGGAGGCACTGTCTGACCCGCAGGCTCATCCCCGCTGGCGCGGGGAGCACGTGTGGGTGGGTTGGCCTGCGTGGATTGGGGTGGGCTCATCCCCGCTGGCGCGGGGAGCACTCCTCACCGAGTCTGGGATCACCCTGGACGGTGGGCTCATCCCCGCTGGCGCGGGGAGCACTTCATGTGGAAGTGCGTGTTGAAATATGAATCGGGCTCATCCCCGCTGGCGCGGGGAGCACGTCGGTCAGGTCATTAACCTCAGGCCATCGGAGGGCTCATCCCCGCTGGCGCGGGGAGCACGTCGGGGGTTAGTTGCCGGTGCTGCCGTGGCCGGGCTCATCCCCGCTGGCGCGGGGAGCACGCCTGCGCTGGAGTCTCGGTGTCCCCGTCCTTGGGCTCATCCCCGCTGGCGCGGGGAGCACGGAACCATCGTCAGCGCGGTCACCGCCGAGGGGGGCTCATCCCCGCTGGCGCGGGGAGCACCCGTGGGCGTAGATAGGAGGCTGCTGTGACAGAGGCTCATCCCCGCTGGCGCGGGGAGCACACCATGGCGACGAGCTTCCACACCTTCATGCCGGGCTCATCCCCGCTGGCGCGGGGAGCACAAAAACAAGCCGAGCACTGGGCGGCGGAAAACAGGCTCATCCCCGCTGGCGCGGGGAGCACGCGTTCTGGCCAGGTGGCCATGTCGAGGCCCCAGGCTCATCCCCGCTGGCGCGGGGAGCACACCCGCCCGGTTTGTGTGAGCACCACTACCAGGGGCTCATCCCCGCTGGCGCGGGGAGCACCATGGCCCGTGGTGGGACCCTGGCTTATTCGTTGGGCTCATCCCCGCTGGCGCGGGGAGCACGGTGGCGCAAGCGCAGATATCACCGCGCAGTGGGGCTCATCCCCGCTGGCGCGGGGAGCACGCAGGCCTCGAAGCGATTGATGTGATCGAGGCCGGCTCATCCCCGCTGGCGCGGGGAGCACTAGGTTTTCCACGTCCGGTTTCTCCGCGCCGCCGGCTCATCCCCGCTGGCGCGGGGAGCACAGACGGTTGACCCGTCGCGGGAGGTCGTGGCGGGGCTCATCCCCGCTGGCGCGGGGAGCACTCTGCTTCCACGCGTGCGAGCTGGGCGCGCCACGGCTCATCCCCGCTGGCGCGGGGAGCACCGTCGGGTGATCGACACGTCCCTGGACGCGGCGGGCTCATCCCCGCTGGCGCGGGGAGCACGAGGAAAACAGTATTGCGGGAGCCGCAGCGGACGGCTCATCCCCGCTGGCGCGGGGAGCACCTCATCTCCAGGCTGAAGATCACCGCCCGCCCGGGCTCATCCCCGCTGGCGCGGGGAGCACGCGCGGGCGTATACGGAGTCCCGCCCCGCTTTCGGCTCATCCCCGCTGGCGCGGGGAGCACTGGCTCAGGTTCCGGTTCAGGTTCCGGCTCTGGGGCTCATCCCCGCTGGCGCGGGGAGCACGGGCGTTAGGCCGCGCCTTCGTCGTGTTATTCAGGCTCATCCCCGCTGGCGCGGGGAGCACGATCAATAAGCGCTTTAAATCCCGTGTACCTGGGGCTCATCCCCGCTGGCGCGGGGAGCACGACTAGTCGGCCTACCGGACCTACTTGGGGTCCGGCTCATCCCCGCTGGCGCGGGGAGCACTCAAGCGGGCGGTGTGGGACGCGCACGAGGAGCGGCTCATCCCCGCTGGCGCGGGGAGCACGTCAACCGTTACGAGCACGCGCACGGGGCGGTGGGCTCATCCCCGCTGGCGCGGGGAGCACTACGACGGCCCCGTCGATAAAGAAGCCGCAGGCGGCTCATCCCCGCTGGCGCGGGGAGCACGTAGCCAAGCTATTCTTCGATATTGTCTAGCACGGCTCATCCCCGCTGGCGCGGGGAGCACCGAGAGCCATACGCCCTCCTTCCCCGCTACTTCGGCTCATCCCCGCTGGCGCGGGGAGCACTGAAGGGGTCGGCTGCCGTGGAGTGGCCACCCGGGCTCATCCCCGCTGGCGCGGGGAGCACCGGGAAAACCAACTGTGGGAACGCTTCGAGGTGGGCTCATCCCCGCTGGCGCGGGGAGCACTCCACGAACCGAACGCGTCTGGTTCTCGTCGCGGGCTCATCCCCGCTGGCGCGGGGAGCACCGTCATCCCGGAGTGATGCACATGGTCGTTTACGGCTCATCCCCGCTGGCGCGGGGAGCACACTGGACGACCAGCGAATATTCGAGCCTAAGCCTCATTCTAGCTTTAACTCTTACGAGCCCCAGGTCTGACCTACCGACTCTCGTACTTCCGTCTCAATTGACGGGCCCTACTCCAGCCCGTTCTGCGTCGTGTTTTCTCACTATCGCTTTTGCGCATCATGAGCTTAAGACCGTCAAAATCGGTGGGTTCCCAGTCATGCCGATGCGTGCGGAACTCCATACCTTGCTCGTTATTGCTGCTGTAGACCAGCAGTGCACGACCGTCCTTGCACAACTCCACCGTTCGATCCCATAGAAGCTCACGAATCCGCGCCGACGGCCTCCCCACAAACGTCCCCGGCGCGAGCTCCATCAACCACTTCGTGAGATCCCCTCGCAGCCCCGCTGGGCAAGCGGTAACGATCAGCACCATCACTGCTCAACACCCTCCCGCGCCCAATTCATACCCGCAGAGGTCAATTCAAGCTCACTCCACAACATGAGTTCGATGTCGCTCAGCGGCTCGTCATCCGGCACGTTCATCACGAACTTCAAATCCCGAACCATCCGCGGCATTAATCGCTTCTCCACAACGGCGTCCCGAACCAATCGACGCACCATGGGTCCCACGTCTTCGGTGCCGGATGCAACGGCGTTGAAAGCAGCCGGGATGGAGACCTCCGCCTTATAAAGGTCCGCGACATCGTAAACAAAAGACCGGTCAGTTCCCGTATGAATAACTCCCAAAGCAGGCACGAAGCCAAGCCCGACGATCACAGCATGGGCGATGCCGTAAAGCGCCGCGCTGCCCGTCGTCAACGCTTGATTAATCGGGTCGGAGGAATCGTAATCATTCGGGTCGTAGCGGCGCCGGTTCCACGCCACACCAGTCCGCTTCGCCTCAGCCGCATAAAGCCGCTTCATGCGGGCGCCCTCCCGGCCCCGCAACTGCGCCATCGTCAGCTTCGACACGTCCTCACCTGGAAAGCGCAAGCCATACATCCGACGGGCACAGTCCAAGCGTTTGCGTTGATTCGTGACCACCCTGGCCTGCAGCTCCGCAAGCCGGGAGGACTTCGCCGGCGGGCGACCGTGAGCGTAATAACGCACACCACGCTCGCCCACCCACACAGTCGATACCCCGCAGTCACCCAGCAGAGCCATCGCGGCATTCGTGATCCGAGTGCCTGTCCCCAGCAGCAAAACAGCGAGCTGCGTTGCGGGCACGTGAGCGACTCCCCGCTGGTCGGTGATCGTCAGAGCGTTGCCGTCCCGACTGACCACCGCCCGCTCCACGTAGAGGAAAGAGATCCGATCCCCCATCTGTGACAGGGACTGGCGCTCAATCGGGACCTGCTGCGGGGTGCGCACGGCTACCCTACCGGTGCCAAGGTCAGCAGCCCGCAACCGTAGCCACGGGCCCGGCCGATCCCCTGCGCCAAAGCCTGCCGCAGCAGCTCAGGGTCAGTTACTTCCAAGGTGCCGGTGAAACGAGCCTTCGCAATCCGCACCGGCCGACCGCGCCCACCGCCCGCCTTGTTGCGGTGAAAAACATCAGTCCAACGCTCCGTGACCTGAGGGGCGTCGAACTCAGACCAGCGCGAACGATCTTCGTCACTAACCTCGTCATCAAGCCGGGGAGCCAACACGAAACCGGCCGCATCAGCCTTCCGGTAAAGCCAGCCAATCTGATGCCGGACAGAAACATGGGCCTTCACCTTGCCCCGCCCTCCCTGCCGGGGCTCGGCATACGTCGGGTTGGCCACCAGCTCAAAGCGCCACCGCTGCCCACGGGTGAGCTTGCCCAGGAACCTGGAGTAGTCCGCAGTCTGCGCAGGAAGCGTGTCCCACCCAGCCTGTTCCACTAGAACCGCGCCCGTCGGCTTCTCTGGACCCACCACATAAAGCACGTGCTCGTGCTCACCTGGATCCACACGCCACAGCACTCTGGCGTCCGATTCGTCCAGCTCGGGAGGGAATGCGGCACGCACCGCGGCGTGCATGCGCTGCGGGTCGCTCAGCAGCTTTCGCCCTTCCCTCCGGTGAGGGTTAAGCCGAATTTTCGTGAATGTCGTCATGCTCGCATCACCGTTTCAAAAAACACGTCACCCGTCGCGGACTTCTCGTCACCATCCGGGTTGTCGATCTCCACGTCCTCGGCACGGATCACTTCCCGCCACCCGTACTTTCGGTGCTCCGGGCTGAAGGACACCGGCACGTCCTGGCGGGGAACCGAGCCACCCTCACCAGGGCTGGCATCCCGGTAAATCGCCAAAGACACCTTCTTCGGCGACTCCTTGCGGTGCACCGCGGTGGCGTGCCACGTGTCGTGCGCACGCAGGGCAGACTCCGCGTCGCCATCCACCACACCGATCACAAGGCCAGGGTGCACTGGGCAAGACCGGCGACCCATGTACAGCGGGTAAGCGGGCCTGCGCAGGGCCTCCGCCATCTGGTCCAACAGTTCCCGATCTTCCGATTCCACCGCCGCGACGAACGCCGCGTCCGAGAGGAAGTACCTGGTCACGAGGCTGGCGTTTGCTCCCGGGTTCTTCAGCCAGGGCTGCGCCGTCTGGTAGTCCCGCAGCAGGCTGCCCGACTGATCGACACGCACCGCCATCCGCAACTTGGCCAGGTCTTCCACGCCGTCAGTCCGACGCCGCCCCTGAGCAGCCGCGATCAGCCCCACGATGCCGGACTTGGTTGGCGTGGTAGCCGTCGCCCGAACACTGAAGCGGGACTCGTCGCCCCAGGACTGCATGGGTCCTTTGAGTAGCAGTAAAAGGGAATGAGCCATTACTCATCACCCATGAGCTGATCGACGGCGCCGGCCAGCTGCTCCTTCAGCTCCGGAAGGGTCACCTGGGTCGCGATATCGGTGAACGGCTCCGCCAGCTGCCCCAGGGCCATGACGAAAGAGGCCTGCGGTTTGAATCCATAGACGTTCGCCACGTCCCGCGCCTCCTGGGCCAGTGCCTCGGCACCGACCTCGCGGCGGCCCTTGTCCTCGGTTGCTTCGACAGGAGCCTCGAAGGCGTTCACCAGGGAGACGGGGCGGGTATCGCGAACCGCGACGTAGACGAGCTCCGGCAGGGTCTGGTTAGCGAAGGT
This sequence comes from Corynebacterium sp. MSK039, assembly GCF_030232315.1. NCBI lineage: Bacteria > Bacillati > Actinomycetota > Actinomycetes > Mycobacteriales > Corynebacteriaceae > Corynebacterium > Corynebacterium sp. MSK039. The sequence continues at coordinate 3,470 of NZ_JASPJL010000018.1, read as the reverse complement.
GTTGATCTTTCCGGTCGGCATCGACGCGATGAAGGCCTCCACGAACTCCACGGCAGCCTGCTTCGCTGCGTCCTCGGAGTCCAGGTTCTCAGCCAGGCCCTCCAGGTTGACGGTGGCATAGCGGTACAGCGTCGAGGACATCATCTGTACCGTGCCGATCATGCCAGCACCGGTCTCTTCCCCCTCCTCGGCGAGGTCATCGACGGCGGTGAAGTAGTCGAACTCCGGGGCGGAGTCGTGGATCCCGAGTGCGTGAGCGACCTGCACAGCGGCGTCGACGTTGTATGCAGCATCGTCGGCAACCATGCGGCCGAACATGGCGATATCCACCGAGTGCTCCTGGTCGAGAATCGCCTGCGCCTCGCGCTTGGTGAAGTTCTTACCGTCGCGTTCCTGGATCGCCTTCACCGCGTTGTCGATCTGGTGAGCGCTGAGGAACAACAGGTAGCCGGTCTGTGGGTAGGCAACCTCTGCGTCGGTCTCGTCCTTATCCTTAGGCTTCTTCTCGACGGCCGTCTTAATGCCAGCTGCCTTGAAAAGCTGTTCGGTTCGCTCGATCGCGGTGCCCTGCTCCATGCCCTGCTCTTCGAGCTGACGTGCAATCTTCTCCGGGAGTCGCTTGGAACGGTCGCCGATGTTGGCGGCGTCGAAGTTCTCGAAGAAGTAGCGGCGAATCGCACGCTTCCAGGACTGGGAGGAGACGCGCTGGCGCGGCACGCCACCGAAGACGGCGTTCTTCGGCGCGCCCGTATCGTCACGGTTGATCAGGGATGGTGGCAGGGACTGGAGGGCGTAGATATCAATGATCTTGGACATGGTGATTCCTTCCGGATTAGTGATCGACAGTGTTGCCGTGGTGGTTGTTTAGGATTCTTCGGTGTTGGCTCGGCCACGGAATGTTCCGTTGGCGAAATCTCGGCCCCAGCGCAGGAGCACGCGGTTACGCCGGCGGGGGTTCTGCAGGCTTCGCAGGTCCTGCGCAAGCTGCCCGTAGTCAAAGCCAATCTTCTTATCTCGCAGCAGCGCAATGAGATTGCGCAGGTGGATCATGCGCGTGTCCTCGTTAAACGCGGACTGCATCGCGTCAAACCTCGGTTTGATCGACTTCGATTCCACCGTGGCGTGCAGCCGACCGCAGGCCGCGGCGAAAGACTGCTCCGAGTTATGCACCGGCTGCTGGGAACTCTGCATGTGCTGGCCGAAAAGAGTGAGTGCATAGAACGCCGCGCGCTCAGACGGGGATGCGTGGTCCGACTTCCCCTGCTCCCTTTCGCTCAGGGGCACGACCAGCGCCATAAGTACGGATTCCAGCGCGAGGGGGTGGTTCTCCAGCTTGAGGGCTCCTGCCTTACGGAGCTCGGCCAGCGTTCCGCGCGCATTGGCTGCCGCAGTGTTCCCACCCGTAAGGTAGTCACGTTGCAGGATCTCTGCCGTGCGCCCAACTGCAAATTTCAGGTTCGGACGCTGCTCCGCGGTGGTGGTGGCCGCCTCCGCCGTTCCAGTGCCCGCCACGTCCGCAGCCACACCGGGTGACGGAGCGGTTGCTTTAAGATCGCTCGCCATTGCCTTCTCCTTCTTCACTCATCGTTTTCTGTGGGGCGGTAAGGGGTAATTCCTTGTTGAGTTTTCGTTTGAGTTGCTGAAATGCTGTGCCTGCATTGATGACGCGGCCACCAGAGTCCTCGTCCAGGAGCCTGCCGATCAGCGCCTTTTGACCCGCTCCGTTTAGCAGATCCTGAGCGATGCCCAGCGCTGCCTCACGTACGGTGTGCTGCCAGGAACTCACTTCCTGTGCCATATTCTTCGGATCCAGTCCCCGCAGCCAGTTGTGGAAACGGGGCTCCAGCTGGGCATAGAGGCGGTCGGCGGCATCGACACCGAATTCGTATTCTCCGCCGGCAGCCACGTACAGCTGGCCAGCGAAGGCGCCCACCGCGGTCGCCGCTCGTCCCGTGGCCTCCGCGCTGTTACGGACATCATTACGAACCGCGCGGCTCCACTCAGAGTTCCGGAGCAGATGCACTGGTAGCCCGATGGAGGAGCTCACGATTGTGCCGTAAGTGGAGCTCTGCGGGCCATAGGCCATCGACACAATCTGCAGGTCGAGGACCTCCCGATCCTCGAGGATTCTCGCGACGTTATCGACATTCTCCGGCCTTTTCGGCGGCAGCTCCCGGCTTGAGAAGCCTGGGTCTCCGTCCACCGCAACAAGGGCATCCAGCGAGCGCCAGGTAGTTCGCTGTTCGTCGTAGGGCCGCGGGTAGTAAGCCTCAAAGCCCTTCTTGGACTTGTTCTTACTGAACCTATAAGGGGTCATCGGGTCCCCGAAGACGTTCAGCCCAGCATTCGGGATGCGGTCGCCATTACTCACCAGCACCCGGGTGACCACACCATCTTCGGTGAAGAGCCGGATTCTGCGGGACTGCCACGTCGCCAAGTCCGCCGGTCCCTTCGGCTGAGTGGCTTCCAGGTCCTGAGGCGCGGCGGTATCGGGCTCGCGCTCCCACACCGGCTTATCCGTCTCAGCGGCAGTGGGAACGCAGGACTCCGTGGTGTTCAGCACGAGAGTCTCGAGTAGGTTGGCCCCTCGGATAACGGTGCCTCCGGTTAGACCGGACCAGCCCTGCCCGATGGGGTAGCCCCTGCCTCCCTTGACCCGTGGATCCCCCACGGCCCCGGACTTAATACCCGAGTAGTCGTAAGCCTGGGCATGGATGAGCCAGCGTGCCGCTTCGTCATAGCTGATCGACACTCGGCCTGGCCCGGTGCGCATGGTGAAATAGCTATCCTCCGAATCCGGCAAGATTCGGCGGATCTCGTTGCTGGTGTTCTTCGCCGTATGAAGGTCAGCTACCTGCATGAAGGGCACCGTCGGGTCCAGCAAGTCGAAGCGGTTCTCGATATCAGCCAGATAGCCGAGCACGACCTCGTCCTTCCCCGTCTCCCGCAGTGTTTCCCTCGTATCGAGGAACCACGTTTCCCACTCAAATTTCTTGCGCGACCGTGGGCTCGGGTAACGCCGCACAAAATCGTGGTAGTGCGCCCGCCAAAATATGGCGAGTAATACCCGCAGCACCGCGTAATCCTGCGTGGGGGAATCCCCAACGACGGCTAGCGGCTTCGCACTGCCGTCGAACACCTGGCGGATGCTCAGCAGCTGGTTTCCCTCCGCGGTCCGGCACTTGATCCACGGTTCATGCACGAGGTTAAAGGTCTCGTTACTTCCCACCGTTTTCTCCTTTCCCGCTCACTGTCCCACTCCCTGCCTGTTAATCCTGTTCATTAATCATTTTTCCGATCTAGCTAATAACCTACGTTGCGGTGCAGACACGGTTCGATCGCTCCGAAGTGGTGTTCGAACAGCCACATCGCTTTCTCTCTTCGCTTAACACCTGGGGTTGCCCGCAAATGGTGGACACGTAGTGGAGCTACCTCATGGTTAGGCAGCTGTTTCTTCTTCGTTGGTGGTC
>NZ_JASPJL010000017.1:0-26043 GCF_030232315.1 Corynebacterium sp. MSK039 | reverse complement strand
CGCCTAAGAAACTACTCCCAAGACTGCGCTCGTCAACATCGGTCTGGCACTTGACAAAAACATAGGGACACCCCCCCCCAAGCACAAGTTGCTTTTAGAACGGTGGCGCCGCCGCGCCAACCAGCTCGCGCTCCTCGTTGCTGCTTCCCGAAGCCGCGTCTTCCGCCGGCGAGTCATCGGCCTGCGACGTGGCCGCATCGGCGCCGTCTTGATCGGACTGCTGCTTATTGCCCACCGGCTCCTCGCGTGTGACCGTCACCCGGCGCAGGCCCATGTCCGCGCCGACATGGCTGGCCCGGATCCGCAACGCGGAGCGCTTCTCCCCGCTATCCTGCGCCGTCCACGTGGACTGGTAGAGCCGACCGACCACCACGACCGGCATGCCCTTGTAGCCATCACTCACCACATTCTGGGCCAGCTTCCCCCAGCACTGCACCGTGACGAAGGTGGGGCTGCCGTCCACCCACTGGCCGTTGCGGTCCTGGTAGCGGTGGTTGACCGCCATGCGGAACACGGCCATCGCTGCGTCCTCGGTGCGGTGTTTCATCTCCGGGTTGCTCACCATGTTTCCGGTGAGGTGAATCGTTGCCATCTGGCTGCTCATCGTGGACCACTCCTTCTTCGCGTGAATTGCTTGTCCCCCACCGGCAGTTAGCTCCCCCGCCGGTAGGTCCTTCTTTGAGCACCACGCCGCGGATTCTGCTGCGGCGCGTAGCCATTGGTTTACCGAATGCCCCGGCCAGCACACCTGATTCGCAGGCTCAGGCTGTGGATAGCGTTCCCGGCATGTGAGAATTCCACAGAACTCCACCCGTGGCTCTTGACGGCCCGTACCCGCCGTGAGATCCCCGCCGCCGTGCCATGCAGGCCACGGTGAATAACAAAGAAAAGGGACGCCACCAGGCAGGGCTGGTGACGTCCTCGAAAGAAGCGGTAACGGGGCTAGTCGGCGTCCTCGGGGGAGGCGTCGTCGGACTTAACGCCGGGCTCCGGGGCCGGGCGCTGCGACCGCGGAGCCTGGCCATAAGCGCCCGGGATGTTCGCGCCGTACTCCGGGGACGGCAGGTCAGTGAACTTCTGCCCCTTGCGGCGGCGGACCTGCTTGCGACGGCGCTGCTTCTCGGTGTGCAGCTGACTTTGCACGGACTCGGTCTCGTAGTCGGCGGTGTAGTACTCCTTCTCGCCGAAGTCCCCGCCCTCGCCGGCCATGCTGGCCAGCATCGCGTTATAGGCCTGCAGATCCTGGCCACCGGTGCGGTCCTGGTGACGGTCGTAGCGCTTCGCCTCCCGATCCTCGGAGCGGTACCACTGCACACCGTGGGCGATGGAGACGATCAGCAGCGGCAGCTCGCCGAGGCCCCAGGCGATCGCGCCACCCACCCACTGGTCGTGGAGGATGTCCACGGGGAAGGGGAAGTCCAGGCGCTGGTAGAAATCCGCATTCATCGGGCTGCGCATCTGCATCAGGGCGATGCCGAACCAGGCGTGGAAGACCACGGAGCCGAAGAGCACGAGCATCTTGTTGAACGCGGAGATGTGGCGCGGGGCGGCGTCCACACCAATGATCACCCAGAAGTAGATATAACCCGAGATCAGGAAGTGCCCGATCATGAAGAGGTGGCCGGAGTGGTTGCTGCCCATCCAGTCGAAGAGCGTGGACAGGTACAGCCAGTAGAAGCCCACGACGAACTGGATGCCCGCGACGATTGGGTGAGTCCAGAAGCGGGAAATCGGGTTGTTGATGAACACAACCAGCCACTCGCGCGGCCCCGGTACCCCGTCGCGGCCGGCGGCAGGAAGTGCTCGCAGGAAGAGGGTCATCGGGCCACCGAGCGCCCAGCAGATCGGGACCAGCATGGCCAGAACCATGTGCTGCAGCATGTGCGGGGAGAACATCGCCATCGCGTACATGCCCAGCCCGGAGCTGGTGGCGTAAAGGAGGAAGAGGTTACCCGCGGTCCACCACAGCAGGCGGTTGAGCGGCCATTCCTGGCCCTTCTTGCGCAGCGTAAACCAGGCCCACATGTACAGGACTTGCAGGATGATCGCGCCCACGCCGTAGACCAAGTCCAGGCGGAACATGCCGAACATGTGCAGGTAGTTCGGGGGCTCAGTGATGCGGAAGCCCAGCAGAATGTCCATCGTGGTGATCTCGATCTGCTGCGGCAGCGGGGGCGGGATGCGGGACAGAGAGATGGCCACGCCGATAGCACCGGCCATGACGAGGATTTCGCCGATCGCCAGGCGGCTAAACGCCTTCCGCGCCTCGGCAGTGGAGCTTCCGCCCTCCCCTTCGGCGGCCTCCAGCTTCGGGATGACCGACTTGCGGTGCAAGTAGCCACACACCAGCAGGACGATACCGAGCACCGCCTTGGCGGTGATCACCAGGCCGTAGTCGGTGGTCAGCCACTCGGAGAAGCGCACGCGGATCGCAGCGTTCACCAGGCCGGAGAGAACCACCGCGACGAAAGCCCAGAAGGCCACGAAGCTATAGCGTTTCGTGATCAGCGCCAGGTGCGGGCCGCGCCGCTTCGCGTGCGCGACTAGGGCCATCAGACCACCAACCCACACGGCGGTGGCCATCACGTGCCACAGCAGGGAATTCACGCCAAAGTCGTGGTTACCGCCCGAGGCGGAGTGCCCATCCAGGGCAAGGGGGATCATCGAGCACAGCGCCAAGGCGAGGAAGACCGGCTGCCAGATCCACTTGCGGGTCAGCAGGGAGAAGAACCAGGTCAGGCCAGCGATGATCGCCACTGCAAGGAAGGCCTTTGCCGTGGAGACCTGCTGAATCGCCACACCCCACAGATCTGGCTTCAGGGTTTCCTTCAGCGGCGAGCCCGACACATCGGACATGTACAACGGAATCAGGAACAGAGCGCACACGGCCCACAGGAACATTCCCCACTGACCGGTACGGGCGGCGGCGTAGCCGTCGTAATCCAGGTAGCCGTCCCCCCGCGGCGGGGCGCCGAAGGCGCTCATCAAGAACCCGCCCACGCCCATGCAACCGATCAGGGTGGCGGCGGAACGCAGGAAGGGTAGGCCGAAGGTCGTCGCGGTGCCCGGATCCGGCACGCCGAGGGCGGCGAGGGACTCGCCCAAGAACTCGACGCTGATGACCGCACCAACGATGCCAGCCACGAGCGCGGCGGCAATGTAGACGAGGATCGGCGGGCCTAGTTTCTGTGCACCGCTCCCCGAGTGGGCGGGGGCGGCCGCGTTCTTCACAGGCGCAGACATGTCTCACACAATACCCCCCGACCTGGTGATTACCATTTCCCCAGGCATCAACTAACCTATGGTGCGTGGCAGCGCCCGGAGGCCGGGACAACGCTTGCTGCATGCCTCCGTAGCTCAGTGGATTAGAGCAGTGGGTTTCTACCCCATGTGTCGCGGGTTCGAATCCTGCCGGGGGCGCTTTGTGTCATCAGTCGCGACATAGTTGACAGCTCAGTCGCGACATGATGGACAAACCGGCGCCTTGGTTTTTATTTTCCAACGGCGCCGGTTTTGTGTTTTTACACCAGGGGCGGGTCCCCTTTTCGCCAGTATGGTTTTTGGTAATCACGGGACGTGTCGATGTAGTGCTCCGTGATGATTTCTGCGGTCTCTTTCAATGAGGTAGTCACGTGGTTGTCGGTGACAATCATCAGAACCTGTTGTCCGCTGTACGCACGCCCGACGCCAAGGTGGTAAAGCCTGCCGGCATACCGGATGGTGACCTTCCCGTTGGTGCCCACGATGTCGTTGCGTACTCGCCATTCACCGGCAGGGTTATCAGCCGGTTCAGCTTTGGTCCCGGTGGTGTATGCCTGGTGTGGGGTGCGGCGTCCGAGTGATCGGTGGGGGCGTTGAGTGTTGTAGTACTCGGCGAATTCGTTGAGTTGGTCCTGTAGTTCGTGGATCGTGTCTGCTGGTGGTCTCGCGCTGATCCAGCGTTTCAGGGTTTGGTGGAAGCGCTCGATTTTACCTTGCGTTTGTGGGTGCCCGGGTCTGCCGTTTTTCTGCTGGATGTGGTGGTGGGTCAGGACTTTTTCGAAGGCGTTGCGTCCCCCTTTACGCCCGGCTAGCCGTGCGGTGAACACCAGTCCGTTGTCGGTGAGGGTGGATGCCGGTGGGCCGAAGATGCTGATGAGTCGTTCGAGTTCCGCTGCGACGTGAAGACCTGAAAATGCTGGTCGGACGGTGATTGACAGCAGATACCGGGAGTGGTCGTCGAGGAAGTCAAGGACTTCCACACGGGTACCTTCACTGAGGAACAGGTGGGTGATGTCAGCTTGCCAACATTCGTTGGGCATTGCAGCTTCAAAGCGAATGTAGGCGCTGCGGGGCTTTTTATTCGGTTGCGGGGTGACCAGGCCAGCATTGGTGATGCTCCGGCGGATCGTTGATGTTGACGGCACGCGTAGGCCTTGGCGTTGAAGGTGGAATGCGATGGTGTCAGGTCCTGCATCGAGGCCGGCTTTGGTGAGTTCTTTGCGCATGGCAATGATGTGCTTGCGCAAGGGGTCTGGAATTGCTTGTGGGTGGGTGTGCGGTGCACGGGATTTCGGCGCGATGGCGTCAGGCCCGCCGGCATCGAAATTTGCGAGGATTGTGTAGACGCGTTGCCGGGAGATGCCGAATCTTTTGGCAACTTTGGTCACTGGTTCGCCTTGATCGCGGACGGCTTTAACAATCGCGAGGTTGCGGTTGGGGCTGTTCATTGGTCAACGATGCCCCAACCAGACGGTGTGGTTTCGCGCCACGCTTGCATAGTCAGTGTCAACGATGTCGCGACTGATGTGACAACCATCATCCCGCAACGGTGCTATCGGTGGGTGTCAACGATGTCGCGACTGATGTGACAACCATCAGGAATGTTCTGCCAGGCACACCGTGTCAACTATGTCGTGACTTCAGACACTGCCGGGGGCGCTTTGTGCTTTGAAGGGTCGGCTACCTCGCTGGCAGCGGTCGCCTAGGATTGACGCAGCACGGTTCTTAACACTCGCCGCCCGCACACACTCGCGTGGCTTGCTGCGGTGAGCGAGAACCCCGCGCAGGCGATAGGTCTGCGCACCCATCCGCCAACGTGAGGAGCCTTCTTGACCACCGAGCACAGCATCCCCCACCCCCGGGCTGGCACTTTCGCCCTCGTCACCGGCGCATCCTCCGGCATCGGCGAAGCCCTGGCCCTCGAGCTGGGGCGCCGCGGACACGACCTCATCCTCGTTGCCCGATCCACCGGCCCCATGGAGGCCATCGCCGAGCAGCTGCCCGGCCGGGACGTCCGCATCCGCTCCGTCGATCTTTCCGACGCCGCCGCCCGCGCGGAGCTCATCGCCGAGGTCGAGGACCTGGACGTCAACGTCCTCATCAACTCCGCCGGCATCGCTACCTTCGGTGACTTCACCGACCTTGACTACGGCGGGGAACGCGCTCAGTTCGAGCTGAACGCCACCGCCCTATTCGAGCTCACCGCCGCCGTCCTTCCTCGGATGTTGGCCCGCGGTGAGGGTGGCATCGTCAACGTCGGCTCCGCGGCCGGAAATATGGCGATCCCTGGCAACGCGACCTACGTGGGCACCAAGGCCATGGTCAACACCTACACCGAGGCCCTGCACTACGAGCTGAAGCCCAAGGGCATCAAGTGCACGCTGCTGGCGCCAGGCCCCGTGCGCGAGGAGGTCAAGGAGGAAGAGAAGAAGACCGGCGTGGATCGGGCTGTGCCGGACTTCGTCTGGACCACCTACGAGGACTGCGCCATCGAAACACTGGAGGCGCTGGCCGCGAACAAGCTGCGCGTCGTCCCTGGTCCGCTGTCGAAGGCGATGAACTTCCTGTCCACCTACGTCCCCCGCCGCGTGAGCGCGCCGATCATGGCGAAGCTCTACCGCAAGATGGCGGCCGAGGTCGCGGCGGAGGAAGCGGCGAAGAAGAAGCAGAACTAAAAGAAAGCAAGCACGAAGGAGCCCAAGGAGCACAGTGTCCACCCCCAATCAGGTAGCGAAGAACGACCGCATCGTCTGGGCAGACTGCGAGATGACCGGCCTGGATCCCGACCGCCACGTCCTGGTGGAGATTGCGGTGATCGTCACCGACGCCGAACTGCGACCCCTCGACGAGGGTATCGACCTGGTCATCCACGCAACCGAGGACGAGCTCGCCGAGATGGATGACTTCGTGCAGAACATGCACGCCCGCTCGGGGCTGACGGAGCAGATCCGCGAGTCCACGCTCTCCCTCGCGGAGGCGGAGCAGCAGGTGCTGGAGTACGTGCAGCGTTACGTGGAGGTCGAGCGGGCCGCGCCGCTGGCGGGCAACTCCATCGGCACGGATCGCCGCTTCATCGCGAAGTACATGCCGAAGCTGGACGAGTTCCTGCACTACCGCATGATCGACGTCTCCAGCATCAAGGAGCTCGCGCGCCGCTGGTACCCCAAGGTGTACGCGGGCCAGCCGCAGAAGGGGCTTTCCCACCGCGCTCTGGCTGATATCCAGGAGTCGATCCAGGAGCTCGCGTTCTACCGGCACGCGATCATGGTCGACACACCCGGCCCGGATAAGGGGCAGATCCTCGCGGCGGCGGAGGCTGCGGTTGAGCCCTGGGCCTAGGCCAGGGAAATCGTTCGGTGCTCGCCCTCGTCGATTCCTCGCCGTCACTGCGCTCCTCGTCCAGGGGACGACGACGCCGCGTTCCACGGGGTCACTGTTGCGCGGTTGCGCGGCGGGATGTCGGCAGGTTCTGAGGCTTCCACGCTGGCGTTTTGGCGCTTTTCTGGTTCTGGCCTAATATAGTTCTCGCTGTCTTAGAGCAGTGATGGTGACTGTAGTTCAGCTGGTAGAGCACCAGGTTGTGATCCTGGGTGTCGCGGGTTCGAGTCCCGTCAGTCACCCCAGAGAAAGTCCCCGGCAGGATTCACCTGCCGGGGACTTTGCGTTGCTGCGAGACCTTCCGCAAACGAGCGCGAACCCTCCCCCTGCCCCCTGAGCATTCAACCCCTGCATGTGGGCCCCGCGGCATTATAGTTAGAGGTCATGAAGCTTATTCTCGCCGCTGGGGATTCCCTCCCCATGGAGGGCGATAACACGATTCCGCCGGCATATGACCTCTTGTGGGCAGGGCTGGCGGTCGCTTGGGTCGCCCTGCTAGCAACTGCGCTGATCCTGTTGTTTAAGGATCAGAACACGCCCCGAGCCGCCCTGCTGTGGTTCCTCGCGATCCTGGTGTTTCCGTTTCTCGGCTCGGTGGCCTACCTGGTCACGCGGAGCCGGAGGAACCGGCAACAGCGCTAGACCGCCTAGGCGCGCGCCGCGTCGTAGCCAGCCTCGTCGATGGCGGCGATGATCTGCTCCTCACTGACGGTGCCGTCGTTATCGAAGGTGGCGGTGCCCTTCTCAGCGGACACAGCGATGTCGCTGAGCCCACCCAGCGCGGAGAGCTCCTCGGTCACCGCGGCCTCGCAGTGCCCGCAGCTCATGCCTTCAACCTTGTAAACCTGTGCAGCCATGACTGCTCATCCCTTTCTCTTTTTCTTGCTTCGCTTTCCTTAGCGTGAGCGCAGGGAGCGCCCCCGCTGGAGCACCACCAGCCTACGCGGGGCTGCCCAGAAGATGCGGGCGATGGTCGGCTGCACCCGGTGGGCTAGAGTCAGATCCATCATGAAGCTCCCCCACCGTCCGCACCCCAGCCCCGCGGAGAAGTACGCCACCGTGGCTCAGCGCGCGGCTGCTGAGGTCATTAGGGGATATTCCACCAGCTTTTCGATGGCCTCCTCCCTGCTGCGCGAACCGGTGCGCACCCACGTGCGCAACCTCTACGCCATGGTGCGGGTGGCAGACGAGGTCGTCGACGGGGTCGCCGCCGGTGCCGGACTGAACGCCGAGGCCACCCGCGCCTGCCTCGATGCCTACGAGCAGGCGGTGTACCAGGCCTGCGACCGCGGCTTCAGCACGGACCTGGTGCTGCACGCCTTCGCCCGCACCGCCAACGAGTGCGGGATCGAGGACGCCGACCTGCGCGACTTCTTCACCTCGATGCGGCAGGACACCCTCGTCGCGGTTCACGACGCCGCGAGCGTCGACTCTTATGTCCACGGTTCCGCCGAGGTCATTGGGCTGATGTGCAACGCCATCTTCGCCGCGGACTCCGCCAGTCGCGGGCGCCCGTGGTCCGCGCAGCGCCGCAGCCAGGCCAACGAGGGAGCGCTGGCCTTGGGGCGGGCTTTTCAGAAAGTGAATTTCCTCCGCGACATAGCCGAGGACACCCAGAAGCTGGGCCGGAACTACGTCTCGGGCGAGGCAGTGACCGACCAGCCTGCAAGCCCGGGTGATCCGTCTCACACGAACAACGCCACCAGTGCCACCCCACGCGAGACCCCCGCCCCCGCAGCCGCTCCCCTCACCGAGCAGCAGAAGGCTGCCTATATCGCGGACATCCGCGCCGACCTCGCCCTGGCGGAGAGCGCCATCGGCCTGCTGCCCGCCACCGCGCGGGCAGGGGTTGCGGCCGCCCACGCGCTGTTCGCCGAGCTCACCGAGCTGCTGGAGCAGGCCAGCGTCGCAGAAATCATGGCGGGCCGGATCCGGGTCTCCGCGCCCCGCAAGGCCGCTGTCACCGCCCGGGCCGCGGCCCGGGTGTGGCGTGCCTAAACCCCCGTAACTAGTACTGCGGGCCGTCGCCGGCGTTACCGGCCTTCCAGGTCTTCCAATCGATGTTCCAGTCCCCTAGGCCGTCGTAGCCCGGCAGCGTCGGGCCGGTGGAGTTCTTCACCGTCACGATGTCCCCGCGCTTGAAGTTCTGGTACACCCAGTTCGCGTTCTCCATCGACAGGTTGATGCAGCCGTGCGAGGTGTTCTGGCTGCCCTGTGCCCACACCGACCATGGGGCTGCGTGGATGTAGATCCCGGAGTAGCTCATCTGGGTCGCATAGGACACGTCCGTGACGTACCCGCCCTCAGCCTCGGAGTAGCCGAAGGTATTGGAGTCCATCGTCAGCGCCTCGTACTGGTCGCCGATCTGGTAGACGCCGTTCGGGGTCGCCCACTGCGTGTTATCACGGCCGTTGGACGTCGGCATCGTCTTCAGCGTCTGACCGTTCTTCGTCACGGTCATCGTCTTCGCGGCGTCGTCAACGACGGCGCGGATGTCGTCCCCGACGGTGAACTTCGCCTTCCGGTTGTCTGCGGAGTACAGGCCGTCGCCGAGGTCCACGCCGCGCAGCTTCGCATCCACGGTGACGGTGGTTCCGGGCTTCCAGTAGTTCTCCGGGCGCCAGCGGACCTCAGTGTTGCTGATCCAGTAGAACGCTCCTTCCACCTTCGGCTCGGTCTTGATGCTGATCGCGTCCTGGACGGCCTTGCGATCTGTGGGGACGGAGTCGAGCTTCAGCGCGATGGACTGCCCCACACCCACCGTGGCCCCATCGAGCGGCGCGAGATAAGCGTTGGTCAGGACGTTGGGCTGGATCGTGGTGAAGGTCTGATTCAGGTCCGTCTCGCCGTTGGTCGCCGTGAGAGTGTAGGCCGAGCCGTATTCCATCCCGCCCGTGCTGCGCCACTCGGTCTTGTCCTTGTTGAGCTTGCCCTCGATGGCATTGCCCGCACCATCGGTCAGGCTGATGTCGGACATTGCCTTGTCGGAGGTCAACGTCACGGTCTCGGTGGGATTCACGCCCTCGGCGCCGTCCTTCACGGATGCGGTGATTCCGACCTTCTTCTCCTGCGCTTCTTCCGTAGCCGGGGTGTCATCCTTCGTACGGTCGGTGTCGATCGTGCACGCACCGAGCGTGACAAGGCTGGCTGCTGCGACGGTGGCGACGATGGCGCGACGGGGGTTCAATACACGTCCGGCCTGGCGCTGACCGATTCGTGAAAGAAAGAACATCATGGGCTCCCTGGTAGGGCGCTGCCAGTTTCCAGCCTTCCCCAGTGGTGTCCGCTCACACGGTGGGCGGCATTGGAAACGATCGGCAGCAGTTCACGCGGGTTTTGCCACCGCGGTGGGTGGCGGGTCCGCTGGCAATTTCTAATACCCGGTTAGCTTAGCCGGTCAGGCAGACAAACCGGAGGTACAACGTGGGAAGTTTTAGAACACTGTTATAAGACCGCTGTTTCTGCACCATGACCAGGCGATTTGCCAAGTTTTAAAAATCCTAATATAGTTTCATCTCGTTGCCACGGAGAGCACATGCAAAGCAGTGTTCACCTCGCAGCAAGATGGGCCATTAGCTCAGTTGGTTAGAGCAACTGACTCTTAATCAGTGGGTCCGGGGTTCGAATCCCTGATGGCCCACCACTGATAATCTCCCGGCAGGTTTCCCTGCCGGGAGATTTTTCCATTCTACCTCCAGGTTGCGCGCATCGCTCATCCAAGCATCCTTCAAAAATCACACCCGGCGACTGGGTATCCTTGGAAGCGAAGAGGCCATCGTGACCTGCCGAGCTTGACACGCCTGGCGCATCACCGCGAGGCCTTCCCGCGAGAGGGTGAGGAAAATCAACAAGAAGTTTCAAAGCGCTGCCGAGCTCTACGCATACTTCCGGGAAAAATATCCTGTCGAAACACAAGTTCATGACGACTTCGACCAAAGAGACGTGCGCTGGGCCAACGAATCGGGAGAAGCCGGGCTCTATGTCGATGCAATGGATATCCTGATCGGCGGCTTCCCCGATTTCTACGACCAGGAAATCAGAGACATCATCCGCGATAACTTCGATCTCTTGTGGGGCTACGACCCCGACGAGTGGCTCGCGGACAAAGTAGGGGCCCTCTAACCCCTGCTGCATAACTTCATATCGGCCACCTGGACGGGTAAAGCCGGGGTTCGAATCCCCGCATGGCCTCTGCAAAACCCCATTCCCTTAGAAGACACCCAGCGAGCCCGGCGACTACCCGATGGACAATGCCTTTGGGCATCGCCACGGATCACAGGCTAAAGGGAAAACCACATTCCCCGCGCACTGGTCGGATCAGAAGATCGTCGATGCCGTCCGAGATGTGCTGGAAAATGGTGAGCCTGCAATCGAACCAGCGCCCCGCAGACTGGTGAAGGACCGTGACGGAAACGAATGGAAGCCATCGTATGACTACGAGGTCCGCACAAAAGGTAACATTGATGGTGTTGCCATTATTGCGGTATTCCGCGTTGTTGACGGTGTGCCACTAAAAGCCACCGGTTACCCAAGTAGGTGATTGTCTTGTCTTCCAAGAAGTTTCAAACCGCTGCTGAGCTTTATGAATATTTTCGGGCACAGTACCCCGTCGAAACACAAGTTCATGATGAATTCGACGAAAGAGCCGTTCGCTGGGCTAATGAATCAGGCGAAGGCGGCCTCTACGTCGATGCAATGGATATCCTGATCGGCAGATTCCGTGACTACTACGACGAGGAAATCAGAAACATCATCTGCGATAACTTCGACCTCTTGTGGGGCTACGACCCCGACGAGTGGCTCGCGGAGAAAGTAGGGGCCCTTTAACCCCCGCTGCACAACTTCATATCGGCCACCTGGACGCGTAAAGCTGAGGCTCGAATCCCCGCATGGCCTCTGCAAAACCCCATTCCCTTAGAAGACACACAACGAGCCCGGCGCTCGCGTCGAAAGAGGGGGTGGGGGTTTTGCTATGCCCAAAACATGACTGTCGCACTCCCAGGAGGAGCACCATGGATAAGCCAACCCCCACCCCAGCAGACGTAGCAAAGTTCACCGCAAACAAAACCCCGGACGCGCCGGGCAGCAGGAGATCATCCAGGAGTTACAGCACGACGGGGTAATCCCAGACCCCAATTACAGCTGCATCGAAAGTGCCCGTGCCGTTGACAAAGCCATCGCCGCGTGGGCTGCCCCGGGCACATCCCAATCCCTGATGTATCCACGCGGGGCAGTCGTGCAGCACCAGGGCCGGGCCTGGGAATTCGGAGTAGATATGAATCATTGGACTCCGGGCGCTCCAGGTGTTTACTCGCCGGCGTGGAGGGATGTGACTGAGTCGGTACGCCCCCAGGAGAAGGGGACCGAGCACACAGACGATCCTGCAGATGCGGTATCACCTGATGTGTTGGTTCCGTCTGCATATTCGGACGGTAGGGATTACGCTGCTGGCGACGTGGTTGTTTATGACGGTGGAGTTTACGAGTGCACTGGGGATCACCATGCAGCCGCGGGGTGGACGCCTGTGACGGCGCATGCGTACTGGAAGAAGATTCGCTAGGACTTCTTCGTTGCGGTCGGTGCGTTTGGCACTGGAGAGCCTGGCCGACCAGCTTGCCAGGCCTTCACCTCCTCCGCATCCCATAGCGGCGTCATCCTGTTAACTTCACCGACTTTCTCAGGGGGCATGCCCCGGCGCACGTACGAGCGCCACGAGGATTCAGTAATCCCACAGTGAGCTGCACACTCCCTGATCGTCCAGAGCACCGCCCCTGTTTCTGGGTTCGTGATTAGTGGCCTCACTTTTCGTCACCAGAGTTAAGCGAGTCGATGAGATTCCATGCAGATGCCCCGCAAATGGCGGCAATAAGGACCTTGGAGGGTTTTCCACTCCTCGCGTAGATGATGGCAGTGACAAATCCCGCGAGTGCGCTGATGGTGCGCAGATTCATGATCTGCTCCTATCTTATGTTCGGTAGTGTTGGAGGTAGCCCCTCCCAGGGGTTATTTCTTCCATCCCTGCCAGACCTGGATTGTCTGGAGTATAACGGCAATGATTGAACTGCTCCCCATTAGTTGGACTGAAAAATCAGTTACCAACTAGTGAGGAGCAGTTCAGTTCCCCTGCCGGGGGATTTCTTTATGTCTAGGCGTTGAACTTATAACCCAGCCCGCGCAGGGTCACCAGCAGCTCCGGCTTCGAAGGATTCTCCTCAATCTTCGTGCGCAGCCGCTTGACGTGCACATCCAGCGTCTTTGTATCGCCGACGTAGTCCGAGCCCCACACCCGGTCGATCAGCTGGTCACGGGTCATCACGCGCCCGGCGTTGCGCACCAGCATCTCCAGCAGCTCAAACTCCTTCAGCGGCAGCTGCATATCCTCCCCGCGTACCGTGACCACGTAACGGTCCACGTCCACACGCACTCCCCCGGCCTCCAGCACAGTGCTGCCGCCCTCCGATCCCTGGGCCTGACCACGGCGCAGTACCGCCCGGATACGGGCCAGCAGCTCACGGGAGGAATACGGCTTCGTCACGTAATCGTCCGCCCCCAGCTCCAGGCCGACGACCTTATCGATCTCCGTATCTTTCGCGGTGAGCATGATGATCGGCACCATCGACTTCGCACGGATCGCCCGACATACTTCGGTACCCGGCAAGCCTGGCAGCATGAGGTCCAGCAGAATGATGTCCGCGCCGTGCAGCTCAAACATCTCGACAGCCTTCAGGCCGTCCTCCGCGATCGAGACGTCATACCCCTCCCGCTCCAGCAGGTAGGACAGCGGATCGGACAGGGACTCCTCGTCCTCAACCAACAGAATCTTCGTCATTTTCCTTATTCCTCTCTCACGTACCGACGGCCTAGCCGCCAGCAACTACTTCGCTGGATGCTTCGTTGTCGTACCGCCGGTCCTCATGTGCGAGCGGCAGGAGAACCGTGAACGTCGAACCCTCACCCTGCCGGCTCCAGACCTTGATCTTGCCGCCATGCGTGGCGATGATGTGCTTCACGATCGACAGCCCCAGGCCGGTGCCACCAGTGTTGCGGGACCGCGCCTTATCCACCCGGTAAAAACGCTCAAAGATGCGGTCCGTCTCCTTCGAGCTCATCCCGATGCCGTGGTCCGTGACAATCACCGCCACGGAATTGCCTCGTCGCTCAGTACTGATGCCGACCTCGGTGTCGGCACTGGAGTAATTGACTGCGTTATCCACCAGGTTGCGCACTGCCTTAGCCAGCAGATCGAAGGAGCCCTCTACCCGCAGGTCGGGGCTTAGCGCGACGTTGATCGTGATGTTCTTGGATTCCGCGTTCGTCCGTGCCCGGTCGATCGCCTCCTCCACCACCTCGGCCACCTCAATGACAGCAGAGGACTCGAGCCCCTCGTTGTCCTGAACCTGGGAGAGGTCGATGATCTCCTGAACCAGGTGGACCAGCCGGGTGGATTCCTTCTGGATCTTTCCCCCGAAGCGGTGCACCGCCTCCGGGTCATCGGAATAGTCCGTCACCGCCTCGGCCAGCAGGGAGATCGCGCCGATGGGGGTCTTCAGCTCGTGGGATACATTGGCCACAAAGTCGCGGCGCACAGCCTCAACGCGGTGGAACTCCGTCTCGTCATCGCACAACACCAGCACATAGCCCTTACCCAGTGGGGCGACGCCCGCGTGCAGGAAGCGGCGGGAGTATTCGTTCGCGTCGTGTTTAATGACGAAGTTGACGTCCTCGTAAATTCGACGATCCGCCACCCGGGCCACCGTCTCCTGCAACTGCGGTGAACCAAAAGCTGGACCGTCGACCAACCCCAGGGCGTAGGCCGCGGTGGAGGCCTTGATCACCTCCCCGTCCGAGTCAATGACGACGGCGGCGCTGGGAAGTGCAGCTAGGACCTCGTCCATCCCCGCTGGCAGCCCGTCGTCCGGGTCCTCTTCGACGACCTGGCGGCGACGCCCCACTGCCCGAATAACGAGACTGAGCACAACACCTAAAACAACGCCGACCGCACCAGCGATAAGCGAAATGAGCAACACATCCACGCCCCCACTCTAAACTGCAAGCAGGCGGCTGACCACGGCGCGGGTGGGGCTGAGCGCAAGGTTTCGTGTGGAATTCACACCACTGAAACTCCGAGTTCACCTCCGGCTGCAAGCCTCGTCTTTGATTGCCGTGGGTCTCGCCCACACTGGATTTGTACAGAAAGGACCTCGAGTGCGCGAAGTCTTCCGCAACGAACTCGAATCTATCGCAGACAGCCTCGTCGAAATGGCCGAGAAGGCCACCTCCGCCATGGAAAAGTCCGTGGAGGCGCTGCTGAATAATGACCTGGAGCTGGCACAGCAGGTCATCAGCGATGATGATTCCATCGACGGCATGCAGGCCGACCTGGACCAGCGCTCCGCAGAAGTCCTCGCCCTGCAGGCCCCAGTCGCCGCCGACCTGCGCGTGGTTATTTCCGCGCTCAAGATGTCCGTGGCCATCGAGCGTATGGGCGACCTCGCCCGCCACATCGGCTCCCTGGTGCGCATCCGTTACCCGGAGAACGCCCTCCCGGACCAGTTCCGCGACGTGTTCACGCACATGGGCACCACTGCCGTGCGCATCGGGCGTGCCCTCGTCCAGCTGCTCACCGAGCCGGGAACCTCCGCCGTCCCGATGATCGCCGCTATCGACGAGGAAATGGACACGCTGCACCTGCGGGTGTTCACCATCATCGGCGAGCTGGCGCGCAGCGAGATCTCCCCGAGCCAGATCGCGGATGTCACCCTGATCTCCCGCTACTTCGAGCGCTTCGGCGACCAGGCGGTCAACGTCTCCCACCGCGTGGAGTACCTGCTGACCGGCAGCTTCGAGCCGACGCTCGCGAGCATGTACGACACCCAGAGTGGTCGCAAGCCACTGACCGACACCCCGGCGGAGGGCGAGCAGAGCTAAGCCGCTCCCCTGGCGCGGCAGCACGCGACACCGCGAGTATTTTCTGGCCCGGGTTTGTTAACAAACCCGGGCCAGAGGCGTCTTCACAACAAAAAAAGGACTTCAAAAATGGCCCCTGAGCTGGAAGAACCAAAACTTCACCTAAGGTTCACCTGAAAGGGAAGCAGTCGTCACCCACGCCTTTTATCTTTTCATTCGTATCGGGGAAACCCCGCACGTAGTTGAAAGAAGAAAGGCCCCTTAAGTGAAGCTCAACCGCCTCGCTCCAGCTGCAGTCCTGACTGCAGCCGCTCTCACCCTGACCGCCTGCGGCGGTAACTCCGCCACCGGCGACCAGGAGGCTGGCTCCGGCAACGACGGCCAGCAGGTCTCCGGCAGCCTCGTTGGCATCGGCGCATCCTCCCAGAAGGCCGCCATCCAGGCGTGGACCACCGACTTCTCTGCTCAGAACTCCGGTGCGAACATCAACTACTCCCCGGATGGCTCTGGTGCCGGCCGCAAGCAGTTCCTGGCAGGTAAGGCCGACTTCGCTGGCTCCGATGCCTTCATGGATGAAGACGAGATCTCGCAGTCCAAGAAGGTCTGTGGCGAAAACGGCGCATTCGAGTTCCCGGTCTACGTCTCCCCCATCGCCATCGCCTTCAACCTCAAGGGCGTGGACAAGCTGAACCTCGACGCTGCCACCGCGGCGAAGATCTTCGCTGGCAAGATCACCAAGTGGGACGACCCGGCGATCGCCAAGCTGAACCCGGAGGCAGACCTCCCGGACACCAAGATCACCGCCGTTCACCGCTCTGACGAGTCCGGCACCACCAAGAACTTCACCGACTACCTCAACAAGGCCGCTGAGGCCGAGTGGCCGCACGAGGCCGCCGAGGAGTTCCCGGCTGAGTACGGCGGCGAGGCCGCACAGGGCACCGACGGTGTGGTCTCCCTCGTCGCAGACACCGAGGGCGCGATCGGTTACGCCGACGCCTCCGCCATCTCCGACGACATGGGCAAGGCCGCCATCAAGGTCGGCGAGGACTTCGTCGAGTACACCCCAGAGGCTGCAGCCAAGGTCGTCGACGAGTCCCCGGTTGCCGAGAACCGCCACGAGGGCGACATCGCCGTCGAGCTGAAGCGCGACATCGACGCCGAGGGCGCTTACCCGATCGTCCTGGTCTCCTACCACATCGTCTGCTCCAGCTACGACAGCCAGGAGAAGGTCGACCTGGTCAAGGCCTGGGAGAACTTCGTTATCAGCGAGGAGGGCCAGCAGTCCGCAGCGGACAACGCCGGCTCCGCCCCGATCTCCGACGAGCTGCGCGGCAAGATCACCAAGGTCCTCGACCAGATCGAGGTCAAGAAGTAACAGCGCTGCGTCCCTGACGCTCGCATCCTAAACACGAGGCTGGGTTGGTCTTTCGAAAAACCTCTCGAATGACCAACCCAGCTTCACGTGCGAATTAACCATTTTGATTTGCACCCCATACCACCCCTCACCCACCCCGCACAGGAGCTCTCTTGTCAGCTGACACAGCCACCGCTGCGCCCACGAAGCAGGCAAAGAAGGGAACCGTCGTGAGGCCCGGGGACAGAATCTTTTCTTTCCTCGCCCTCGCCGCCGGCGTCCTGATCCTCGCCATCCTCGCCGGTGTCGCGTTCTTCCTCTTCCTGCAGTCCACGGACACCATCAAGGCGTCCTTCGACGACCCGTCGACCATCACCGGTGGCCGTGGCTTCCTCCCCTACGTATTCCCGCTGATCATCGGCACGTTGATCTCCGCGATCATCTCCCTGATCGTGGCCACCCCGTTTGCCATCGGCATCGCCCTGTTCACGACGCACATGGCACCCCGCAAGCTGGCCCCGGTGCTGGGATACACGATCGACCTGCTGGCTGCCATCCCGTCCGTCGTCTATGGCCTCTGGGGTCTGGCACTGTCCAGTAGCTTCGTCCCGCTCTACGAGTGGTTCGCGAAGTACCTCGGGTGGATCCCGATTTTCTCCGCGGACGACGACGGCGCTGTCTCCCAGACCGGCCGCACCCTGCTCACTGCCAGCCTGGTGCTGTCCATCATGATTCTGCCGATCATCACCTCTCTGGTCCGCGAGGTCTTCCTGCAGACCCCACGCCTGCAGGAGGAAGCGGCCCTGGCTCTCGGCGCGACCCGCTGGGAAATGATCCGCATGGCCGTGCTGCCTTTCGGTATCTCCGGCATCGTCTCCGCCGTGATGCTGGGTCTCGGCCGCGCGCTCGGTGAGACCATGGCGGTGGCCATGGTGCTCTCCTCCGGTGGCCTCATCGTCTCCCTGCTGCTGTCCGGTAACCAAACCATCGCAGCAGAGATCGCGCAGAACTTCCCAGAGGCAGCGGGCCTGCGCATGTCCGAACTCATCTCGATCGGCCTGGTCCTGTTCACCATCACCCTGGTCGTGAACATGACTGCACGCTGGATCGTCGCACGCACGACCGTCAAGGGGCACTGATCTCATGGCTGACAAGAAGAACACCGCAACCGCTGACACCCCACGTGAGGGCGCACCGGCCCCCGCGAAGGGCAACAGCAGCGCCTCACACCTGGTCGTCAACCACCTGCCGAAGTGGGCTCCCTACGCCATCGTCGCTGGGTCCGTTGTTGCCGCGATCGTCGTGACGGCCCTCGTCTCGGATGGTTTCTCCATCGCCCTGGCCGCCTTCCTGGCCGGACTGTTCAACCTGGTGGTGACCTTCGCCTGGTCCGCCGCCGTCGAGGGCAAGCGCAAGGCCGTGGACCGCGTGGCCACCGTGCTCGTCTCTTCCGCCTTCGCCCTCGCACTGGTGCCGCTGGTCTCCCTGCTGTGGATGGCCATCGAAAAGGGTGGCCCGGTGCTGATCGAAAACAGCTCTCTGCTGAACCGCTCCATGGAGGGCATGAAGGGCATCTACGATAAGGAGTTCGCGGCCGGCGAGTCCGAGCTCATGGGTGGCTTCCACCACGCGATCGTCGGTACCCTGCTGATCACCCTCGCTGCGGCGATCATCTCCATCCCAATCGGTGTGCTCTGCGCGATCTACCTGGTGGAGTACGCCAACGATAAGAAGTCCGGCGCGCTCGGCCGTGCCATCACCTTCTTCGTGGACGTCATGACGGGCATCCCGTCCATCGTCGCTGGTCTGTTCGCGTTCTCCCTGTTCTCCACGGTGATCGAGCTGGTCGCCCCTGAGAACCTGACGGCCGCCAAGTCCGGCATCTCCGCCGCCGTGGCGCTCTCCGTGCTCATGATCCCGGTTGTGGTTCGTAACACGGAGGAGATCCTGCGCCTGGTGCCGCACGACCTGCGCGAGGCTTCCTACGCCCTGGGCGTGCCGAAGTGGAAGACCATCATGAAGATCGTCCTGCCGACCGCGATCTCCGGCATCCTGTCCGGCATCACCATCGCCATCGCCCGCGTCATTGGCGAAACCGCCCCGATCATGGTCACCGCCGGGTTCGCCGCGAGCGTGAACTGGAACGTCTTCTCCGGCTGGATGTCCACGCTGCCGACCTTCATCTACGACTCCGTCACCCGCCCGACCGCACCTGGTACCGCAGCAATCGCGTCCACCGACCGCGCCTGGGCCGCAGCCCTCGTGCTGATCGTCATCGTGATGCTCCTCAACCTCGGCGCCCGCATCCTGTCCAAGCTGCTCGCCCCGAAGTCGGGCCGCTAAGGCCACCGAGAGCCGTTGCTCCCGGATCCGACCCCGGGAGCAGCACCCCCCGAAAAGAAGAACTTAATCACCCACGCCGAGCCGGCGACGTCCCAAAGAAACCGGCTCCCCGCCCACCCGAAACGGTGCGCACACAAAACACTGGAGGAAAAATGTCTAAGCAAATCGACATCGAGGATCTGAACATCTTCTACGGCGATTTCCGCGCGGTCGAAGGGGTGTCCATGACCATCGAGCCGAAGTCCGTCACCGCGTTCATCGGCCCGTCCGGCTGTGGTAAGTCCACCGTACTGCGCACCCTGAACCGCATGCACGAGGTCATCCCGGGTGCCCGTGTCGAGGGCAGCGTGAAGATGGACGGCAAGGACATCTACGGCCCCGGCGTCGACCCGGTCAACGTCCGCCGCGAGGTGGGCATGGTCTTCCAGAAGGCCAACCCCTTCCCCACCATGTCCATCCAGGACAACGTGCTGGCCGGTGTTCGTCTGAACAACAAGAAGCTCTCCAAGTCCGCGGCCGACGAGCTGACCGAGAAGGCACTGCGTGGCGCGAACCTGTGGGAGGAGGTCAAGGACCGCCTGGACAAGCCGGGCTCTGGCCTCTCCGGCGGTCAGCAGCAGCGCCTGTGCATCGCGCGTGCCATCGCCGTGGAGCCAGAGGTCCTGCTCATGGACGAGCCGTGCTCCGCGCTCGACCCGATCTCCACCTTGGCTATCGAGGACCTGATCAACACGCTGAAGGACCGCTTCACCGTCGTCATCGTGACCCACAACATGCAGCAGGCCGCGCGTGTGTCCGACAAGACCGCGTTCTTCAACATCGCGGGTGCCGGCAAGCCGGGCAAGCTCATCGAGTTCAACGACACCAAGCAGCTGTTCAGCAAGCCGGATAAGGAAGAGACCCAGAACTACATCTCGGGCCGCTTCGGCTAAACCTGCGCTGGGGCTTCTTAAAGGGGTCTGTCGGGACATTCCCGGCAGGCCCCTTTTCCTATGCTTGCCCGGGCGCACGAACCGACCCCGAGCCCTAAGCTCGAGCGATAAATACTCGCACGCCCAGCCCAGCTGACGGGCTCAACCTCGGCGGCCACCCCGTCACTTGCTGCGCGGTGGTAAGACGGTGGTGATGACTAACTCGATTCACACCCCACTGTCCCTGATCGACTTCGCGCTGATCTTCGACGGCGAACGGCCCGGCGCCTCCTTCGAGCGCTCGGTGAGCTTCGCGCAGCGCGCCGAGCAGCTCGGCTTCAAGCGCATCTGGTACGCCGAGCACCACAACATGCGCTCCATCGCCAGCTCCTCGCCGGCGGTGCTCATCGCCCACGTCGCGGCGAACACCAACTCCATCAACCTGGGCGCGGGCGGCGTCATGCTGCCGAACCACTCCCCTCTCGTGGTCGCCGAGCAGTTCGGCACCCTCGCGGAACTGCACCCGGGTCGCATCGACCTGGGACTTGGCCGGGCACCCGGCACGGACCAGAACACGCTCCGCGCCCTGCGTCGCGACCCGCGCAATGCGGAGAACTTCCCCAGCGACGTCGCCGAACTCAACGGCTACCTCACGGATCGCTCCGTCGTCCCTGGGGTGCGGGCAGTCCCCGGCGCGGGGACGAACGTGCCGCTCTACATCCTCGGCTCCTCCCTCTTCGGCGCGCAGCTCGCCGCGAAGCTGGGCCTGCCCTACTCCTTCGCCTCCCACTTCGCGCCGGCCGCACTCGAGCAGGCGGTCAGCGTGTACCGGGAGAATTACCAGCCCTCCCCGGAGCACCCGGAGCCCTATGTGATCGCCGCGGTGAACGTCACCGCCGCCGATACCGAGGAGGAGGCGCGCGAGCAGCACAGGCAGGTCGGCCGCAAGCGCGTCCGGGAGATGGCTTCCCGCGGCGGGCGAACTTTTACCGACGAGGAGCTGGATCTGGTGATCCAGTCCCCCGGCGGTCAGCAGATCCTCGACATGCTGCGCTACACGGCGGTGGGTACGGGCGAGCAGGTGCGGGAGTACCTCGAGTGGTTCACCCAGCACGCCCAGGCGGACGAGCTGATGATTTCCCTCAACGCCCCGTCGGGTGATCAGCAGCGTCGCGGGATGGAGATCCTGGCTGACGCGTGGGGCCTGTCCTCCTAAGCCAGTCGATCACCGTGGGGGCCAACGCCCCTGCGATGAGCATCACCAAGACGCGCAGAACCTGCACCACCGTCACCAGCGGATCGGAGCCCGAGTCATGGGCGAAGGCCAGGACGGCGTACACTCCGCCCGGGACGGTGGCCAGGTAGGCGTCCAAAATATCGAAATCGCTGGTCCATGCGATGAACCAGCCGGTGGCCAACGAGCTTGCCACCATGAGCAGCAGCACGCCCAGCAACATCGGTAGTGCCGCGCTGAACTGCCGCAACGCGCCCTTGGTGAGGGTACCGCCGGCCTGGATGCCGATGATCGCATAAGCCACGTTCACGGCCAGGCCCTCGGGGAGCACAAACTCCTGGGGCACACCCGCGGCGATCGCGGCCACGACCACGGCCATGGAGACAATCAGGTAGGGGCTGGGAATCTTGAACAGCGGGGCGGTGGCCTTCACGATCAGCCACACGAGCAGGCCGACCGCCAGGGCTCCCAGCACGCCCTGCCAGGGGGTGCGCCAGAAACTCCCCGCGGCAGCCGCGACCCCGTCCCACAGGCTTGGGTCCACGGCACCGGCAGCCTCCCCCGCACTGCCCGGGCCAACGCTGTCGGGGCCCGGAGCGTCCGAATAGGTGGACAACCACGCAACCAGCCCTGGCAGGGTAAACACGATCACGGTGAGCCGCAGGTACTGGGTCAGCGTGACGAACTGCACGTCCGCGCGCACATCCCGGGCGATCAGCACCATCCCGGAGGCCCCGCCCGCGAGGGTGGCCAGCAGCCCCGTCGCGCCGTCCACCCCGTTGACGCGGTGCAGCAGCCACGCCCCGAAGGCACACACCACAAGGGTGACCACCAGGGACAGCGCAGCCGGCGCGAGGTAACTGACCACCTGGCCGCCACTGACGGTGGCCAACGGACCGGCGCACAACATCGCGATGAGCACCTGGGCGGGCGTCATCAAAAAGGCAGGGGGAATCGTCGCCCGACCGCTGAACACGGCGTCGGCACCGAAAACAACGAGAAAAGCAAAAATCCACGCTGCGGGAACCCCGATGGCGGTGCACAGAAGTGCCAACGCCAGCGAGATCGCGCTCAGCGTGGAAATTCGACCTAACAAGCCGAATCTTCAGTTAGCGGGTGGAAGCGAGCAGGCGCTGGATCTCGCGGACCTGCTTCTTCTCCTTACGCTTGGAGGAAACGGTTGCGGCGACCAGCAGGACGACACCAGCGGCCACCCCTCCCAGCACCATCTGAACCTTCGGCTCGCGCAGGAAATCGGAGACCTGCCCACGAGCGTCATCTGCGAGGTTCTTCGGATCGGCGCGAAACGCGAGTTCGTCCAGCGTCTTGGCCAGCTGGTTGCGGGTGCGCTCAATGTCACGCTCGATAGCGTCGATACTCCGTGCCACGGACATACTCCCTAAAAGACGGTAAAAATCAGTCGTTTCTTCTGAACAATTGTAGAGGATACGCAGCCATCGTGTGCGAAAGCCCACGGCTAGGCATCCGCGTAGGCTGGGCGGCATGACGAAGAACAACGACACAGCAAACATCCGCCTCGCCGAGGGCGACGAGGCACCGGGCTTCGCGCTCACCTCTGACAAGGGCGAGACCATCGATCTGGAGGACTACCGCGGCAAGAAGGTGCTGGTGTACTTCTACCCACGCGCCAACACCCCAGGCTGCACCAAGGAAGCCTGCGACTTCCGCGATAACCTGGCCCAGCTGAATGACCAGAACATCGACGTGGTGGGGATTTCCCCGGATAAGCCGGAATCCCTGGCGAAGTTCCGCGACAAGTACGAGCTGACCTTCCCGCTGCTCTCCGACCCGGACAAGGCCGTGATGACCGCCTACGGCGCCTTCGGCGAGAAGAAGAATTACGGCAAGCTCGTCCAGGGCGTGATCCGCTCGACCTTCCTCGTCGACGAGGAAGGCAAGATCGCCCTAGCCCGCTACAACGTCAAGGCCACCGGGCACGTCGTCCGCATTATGAAGGAGCTCGAGGCCTAGGACGTCGCCCCGGTGGCCGTTGCTGGTTCGGTTGCGGCCCCTCTCCTGGCAAGGCTGTTCCCACAGCGCTCGTCCGATCGTGATGCCATGATGAGTTTCCAGCACGGTTAGGTTTTCGCCCCGGCGGCGTTGCTATAGTGTTCCTAGCCGTGGCGGGACACCGCCACCTGCGCCTGTGGCGGAATTGGCAGACGCGCTGGATTTAGGTTCCAGTGTCCTAGGACGTGGGAGTTCAAGTCTCCCCAGGCGCACTCGTCAATACCTCGTGACTATGCAGGTCACGGGGTGTTTTGCTTTCCGCACTCGTTACGCCACGTGGTCAAAATTTCGCCCATTTTCCGCCCAGTTTCACCTAACCCCGTGTCGAAAAGATGCGACTCGTTGTAGAGAATGATGGACTGGTCCGCGTACCCCCGCTGCCGCCGCACCCGCATGACATTGGCCACCAAGGCGACAAGCAGTGACGCGGCAGTATGGCGAAGGTCATGGTACGAGATAGCCGGCGGGAGAGATTCTCTGCCCGCATGTGCCACGCCATCGCCGGGGCTGTATTGTAGGTGCACCCACGGCAGGGTCGCGGTGACCGTTTTGCCGGAACGGATCATGTGCCGGGTTGGGTCATCACACATAGGCAGTACC
This sequence comes from Corynebacterium sp. MSK039, assembly GCF_030232315.1. Classification (NCBI taxonomy): domain Bacteria; kingdom Bacillati; phylum Actinomycetota; class Actinomycetes; order Mycobacteriales; family Corynebacteriaceae; genus Corynebacterium; species Corynebacterium sp. MSK039. Next base: position 2,024 of record NZ_JASPJL010000017.1, on the reverse strand, counting down.
CACGTGATCGGCGTTCCTGCCGCGAATGAGCTCGCAGGATGAGCTCGCAGGACTATCGGCCAAGCCTCGTCAATTCCTGAATCCATTGACTAGGGAGGCCCATCTAGCAGAAGCATGTAACCATAACTCCCCTCGTTGCAAGCAGGATATCCGCCCCCGTAACAGTCATGTTTTCGGATACCCACGTCACTACTTGACCATAGATTGATGCAGCGATACGCTTTGAACGTGTTCAGTGAACAGGTTCAATCAGATCGCGCCACTCAGAAGCAGACGACACGCAATAAGGTTTTAGATGCCGCCTATGCCCTTTTTGCGTCAGCTGGGTACGCAGATACAAATGTGCGCGCCATCGCACAGAAGGCCAACGTCAGCGTTGGAACCGTTATGAATGTCGGGAGCAAGCAGTCGTTATTAATTCAAACCATCGGACATCGAATCACCATGATGCACGATGAGCTCCGCGGACAATCAGACAACCTTATCGACGTTCTCGCTCCGTTCCTGAAAATGTTTACTGGTCAGGAAGAACTATCAAAAGCGTATGGCGCCGCCCTAATTACCCAAGGAAACAACGGGGAGACACTCAACGAGCTTCGAACTCTCTTGGTAGATGAAATCGTTTTGCGCCTGGGCAACATGCTCCCTAAAGATGATGCTCAAGAGTTCGCGACAATCCTTTACAACATCTATCTTGGCTTACTTCTTGGCTGGGCTGCCGGTGCATACGACACCGCCGAACTATCCACTCACGCCAACAGTTCCATCTCCCGTCTTAAAATCGCGTACGAAGTAAACTAATGATTCTCGAATCTTCACCTGCTTGGCCCTCCATCATTCTTGCAGCCATTTTGTTCGGAGACGCGGCACTCTCACTCAAACCCCCAGCATTCATCGAGGTCTGCCTCAGAGGAGTACGACTCCCTGCAGAGTGGTGGTGGACGCTTATCGTTATCAAGCTCCTAGCCGCAAGCGGGCTCATTATTGGGCTCTGGATACCAGGCATTGGAATAGGGACGATGGTTGGAGTCATCGCCTACTTCTGCGCTGCCGCAATCGCACATATCCGAACCCATTTTCTAGGTAGCGAGTTTTGGGTGAATTGCTTAGGTATGCTCACGATCTCGCTAGGCGCTCTCATTGCAACACTACTGATAGCCTGAGACCGCCAATTAACAGATTGCGTCCGCCCATTGGGGAGCGTCATTGCCCGCGCAGAGCAACCTACCGCGGGGTGTTGGTGACCCGCTGGCCGCCTACCGCCTCGCCGGTCTGCTCAACGGGTATGGGTAGCCTACCGGGGAGCAGGAAGCGGCTGCGGCGACCGCACTTCGTGTGCCGACAGTATGAGAAAGCCCCAGCCGATTGTGAACTGGTCCCGACAGTTGGACTGGTTTAATTCTAGGCGGTGAGGGGTTTAAGGGCCTGCTTCCGATATTGCATCGGGGTCAGGTCCAGGTGACTTACAGTGCCGGTGTAGGAAACATAGGGCCTGCGCTGGTGGAGCTTGGCCCGTAGATCCATCTGGTGCATGAGTTTGTCAATCAGTTTGTGGTTGACCACCCAGCCTGGCTACGTAGGTCAGGCAGGACCCTCGTGTGGTCGTAGCGATGTTTGTTTCGCTTGAACCCGTCCTGGATCGCCTGCTTGAGTGCCGCGTGCGTGTCCGGCTTGCTGAGTCGTTTTGGCGGTAGAAGAATGTCGTATGGCGCATACCTGCTGCTTCGAGGAGGTACTACCAGCGGTGTTGCGACGTGAGGATGACAATCGCCTGGACCTTCAGGCGCGTCCCTGGCTCCTCAAGTCCCGCAATTTTTTTAGATAAGCGCTGTCCGCTTCCAGTCGCGCTACCTGACGGCGCAGCTTGTCTTCCTCGGTGAGAACCTTCGGTGCGGCTGAGTCTTTGGGCCTGTTATGTCATTGACACCGTCGGTAGAGCGTGCGATGTGAAGTGCTCCGGGTTTTGTTCCTAGGCATTTGCCTTGATTTCTATTTTCTCGTGATTTGGATTGCCAGTCCAAAAC
>NZ_JASPJL010000016.1:0-37931 GCF_030232315.1 Corynebacterium sp. MSK039 | reverse complement strand
CTCAATCGGCATCCAAAAAGGCCAAATCTAACCCCCACGACACGCCGGGCCAGACACACTTTTTGACCCTTAACCCGGGGCTGTGGCCGGGGACAAGGTGTGGGTCCTCCCGCAGACCGAGCGCCCGGAGGCCCCCTGGCTGGGGTGGAACACCCAATCGCCGCAGCTCAACGAGCAGTTCAAGGACGGCATGAAGCTGCGGCTTGTGGGCCACCAGGGTCCGGGCGACCTCTCGCTCTTCCTCCAGAACGGCACCTTCGAGGAACCGCAGGTGCTGTGGTCCACCGCCGACGAAAAGGCGGACAAAGAGGACGGGCACAACGAGATCTACGTCGACATGAACACGCACGTCCACGCGAACTGGGTCTTCACCGAACCGGGCGTGCACAAGGTCGCGGTGGCCGCCACGGGCATCGACGTGGACGGCCAGGAGCACTCAACCGTTCACGTGCTGAAGTTCGCAGTGGGCACCAACCCGGAAGAAGCCCACGCTGCGAGCTGGGAAGGGGAACTGCCGTCCGCGGAGAATATGGGAGGCGACGCCTCGGATGAGGCCGGGGACTCTTCGACGGCACCGCTGGTCATCGCGGTTGTTATAGGTGGTCTCGTCGTCGTCGCGGGTGCCTTCGGGATTTTCCGTAGCCGTAAGTCGAAGAAGGAGGCCGGCTGGTGACCGCCACGAACATTCGGAGCTACGCGGCTGACCAGAGCCCCGGCGGTCGATCCTCCGCCGATGATCGAGCAACTAGCCCGGACGCTGATGGCCGCACCCCCGCGCTGACCGCGCGGAACCTCACGGTCGCGCTCGGCGGCCGCGAGATCTTCGCAGGAGTGGACCTCGACCTCTACCCCGGCGAGCTGGTGGGCCTGCTCGGCCCCAACGGCGCCGGCAAGACCACGTTGATGCGCGCTCTGATGGGACTGATCCCGTCCCGCGGCACGGTCACCGCCGGACGTTTCGGATACGTCCCGCAGAACCACGATTTCGCCTGGAGCTATCCCATCAGCGTGCGCGAATGCGTGCTCTCTGGTCGCTTGGGCCAGCGGAAACTCTGGCAACGCTGGTCGGCGGCGGACTATCAGGCCGCCAGCCAGGCCATCGATACCGTCAACCTGACCGATCTCGCCCTCCGCCCCATCGGAGAGCTCTCCGGCGGGCAAAAACAGCGCGTGCTCGTCGCCCGCGCCCTGTCCACACAGCCGGACGTCCTCTTCCTCGACGAGCCATTCACCGGCATGGATTTGCCACGCTCCGAGGAACTGATGGAGGTCATTCGCCGGCTCACGGATTCCGGCATGGCGGTGCTGATGGTCTCCCACAACCTGGCGGAAGCCCGGCAGTTCGCCGATCGATTGGTGCTCTTGCGGGCCGGCATCCGGGCAATGGGGACTCCGGAGGAACTCAACCGACCGGAACCGTGGATGGAGACCTTCGACATCGCGCGGGATTCAACGCACCTTCGAGCCATTGGAATTGAGGTTCCGAACTGATGGGACACAGCTTCCTTTCTCCGGCGGAGTTCATCGCGGACCTCGCCAACCCCGCCCTGAGCTTCCTGCCCAATGCCCTGATGATTGCCGTGCTGGGCGCGGTGATCTGCGGGGTGGTCGGCACTCACGTGACGCTGCGGGGGATGGCCTTCCTCGGCGACGCGGTGGCCCATGCCGTGTTCCCCGGCCTGGCGATCGCGTTCGCACTGCAGGTCTCTGTCCTGCTCGGTGGCGCTGTGGCGGGAGTGGTGATTGCGCTGCTCATCGCGGTGTTTTCCCAGCGCAGGCGCGTGAAGGAGGACACGGTGATCGGTATTTTCTTCGCCGCTTCCTTCGCATTGGGGCTGGTGATTATCGCTCAGATTGAGGGCTATACGGCCTCGCTGACGAGTTTCTTGTTCGGCTCCATCACCGGCGTTGCGCGCTCCGATATTTACATCGTTGCGCTGGGCGGTGCGGTCATCATGGCGGCGCTGTGGCTATTCCATTCCCGCCTGGTGGCGGTGTCCTTGGACCGGGAGACGGCCCGCGCGATGGGCCTGAACGTTTTGGCTTTGGACATGTTGTTGTACGTGTGCGTGACGATGGCGGTGGTGATGAGCGTTCGGACGGTGGGCAACATCCTCGTCCTCGCGCTGCTGATCACCCCTGCGGCGACCGCGCGCTTGTTGACGGAAAGGGTGGTGACCATGATGTGGGTCTCCGCGTTGATCGGGGCCGTGGGAGCGGTGCTCGGCGTGTATATTTCCTGGGCCGCGGATGTGCCCACGGGGGCGACGATCGTACTCGTCCTCACCGCAATGTTTATTTTTTCCTACCTCGTGTCGCCTCGTCACGGTGTGTTCGGGCGCGGTCGCCGCGGTCCGTCGGCGCCGTCTCGTCCGTTGGCGCAGTCTCGTACGACGTCACCGTCTCGCACGGCGGGACGTCGCGTCGTCGGGGCGGTGGCGTCCGTAGTCGCGCTGCTCGGGGCGCTTGTGGCGATTCCGGCGTCCTCGGGGTTTTTGCCTGTAGCGGCGGCACAGGAAACCGACGTCACCCCGGCGGCCGAAAAGCCACAGGATAAGCCCCAGCACAAGCCCGGTGATCCGAGCGATAACCCGACCGTCCCCAAGGACACGATCGACCCCCGCACGGGGAAAACCCACGTGTGCGCGGGAAAGAAGCTGCTCTACCAGGCTCATGTTGACGCGCTCTATGGAACCTACCGCGATGGCAAGCTGGCGGTGATGGTGGTGGACGGCATGGCCGTCACTAATCCAGAGGACGTGTGCATCCGGCTGGCGCCAGACGCTGACAATGAGGGCAAGGAGGTCTCCCGACTGGTGGTTCCGGAAGGTGATACGTACTCCTTCTTGGGCAAGCCGGGGGACATTCTGTGGCACGCGCCGCAGCAGGTTGATACCTGGAACGGCTGGCGCCCGGTCTGGGCGGGCGCTGGGGCCTTCGACCCCCACCATGAGTACGAAGTTCCGCAGAATTTCGTGAATGACGAGGTCAAGTTCTCCCTGGTCGGTGCTGATAAGCCGGGCAACGTGGAGATGTTCTTCTATAGTCACGCGCTCAAGGAAGCCGAGAACTACATCTCCACCAAGAACGGGCCCACGCACTTCACCTACGAGGTCGGAGCGCACGGCCACTTCGGCTGGACCTTCAGCAAGGCCGGCCAGTACACCTTCACCTGGCAGGTCAGCACCAAGACGACGGACGGAAAGAAGCTGGTCTCGGAGCCAACCCCGATCACCTGGCTCGTGGGCTCCGATGAGGAAGTCGGCCTGCCGGAAGGCACCACCAAGAACCTGAACCTCATCAAGAAGTCCGCGGAGGACCAGCGGGCGGAGCTCTTCCCGGATGGCGTGGGCAGCGATGAGGAGGAGGGCAAGCCTGGTGATTCCGAGAACCCCGGCGGCGCCAACCCGGGCTCCGATGCCCCTGGTGAAAACGGCGGCGACAACGGGGAGCAGAACCCTGGCGAATCCGCCCCGGGCAACGGCGGAACCGTCGACCCGGATCACAAGCCGATCCCAGGGTCCTCCGACCGCGTGAGCATCGGTCACGGCCACATGGACCTGGCGTTCAGCCATAAACCGGGGGAGGGGGACGTCCACAAAAGCTGGGATGCACTGCTGATCGACGGGCAGAATCCGTCCAAGTTGGTCAACCGCCCATCGGGGACCTTTGAATTTGTCATCGATTCGGACCGAGCAAAGGTCAGCACCCCGGAGGTGCTGCGTTCAGCGCTGGGGAATGGCGGCAAGGAATACGGCGAGAAGCTGTGGCAGATTCCGCAGACCCAGCAGGAAGCGCCGGATGTGCCGTGGCTCGGATTCAATACGGAGGGGGCGAATTACGGAAAGCTCTCCAAGGACGGCGTGAAGATCGGCCTGAAGGAATTCGACGGCCCCGGCCGCATGGTCACCGCCCGCGGCGGGATTGGCCAGTTCGATGTGCTGCTGGATTCCGCGAAGCTCGATAAGAAGATCACCTTCCGCAACCCAACTCACGATCACCAGGCATTCATGTTCTCCGCGCCGGGCCGGTACCGTGCGGTCTTCGAGTTCCAGGCGACGACGGCCTCGGGGGAGAAGGTGTCCAAGGAACTGGAGGCCTACTTCCTGGTCGCGCCGAAGGAAATCTCCTCCGGCGACGGCGAGGGGAGCACTGGCGACGGGCCTGACGCAGGTTCCGGCGACGGTGGCGGGACTCCTGGTATCGGTGAAAACGATGGCACCGATGCGGGCGATATCGGCGGCGACGGTGACAGCATCGGCGACGGCGGAGATTCCGGTGGGACCACGGGCGAGAGCAATAACAAGCTCGTCGGCATTCTTAACGAGACCACCGGCATCGTCGACTCCATCGACACCGGCGTGGGCTACCTGGGCGAGATCTTCGAGTCGGTTCGGGGCATCCTCGGGCTCTCCTCGGCGGAGTCCAGCCAGCCCGAAGCTCAGCCCGAAATCACGCCTGGCGATGCGCATGCCGGAGACGAGAGCGGAGCTGGGGCTGTCACGGGTGCCACGAGCGCCGGGGCTGCTGGCGCTACTGGCGGCGGTCCGGCCCGCACTGCTGGTGGCGCCGTGACTGGGGGTTCGTCACCCAGTGCAGGTTCACACAGCTCCGGTGCCAGCGCCGGAACTAGCGGAGGCAGCGGGCTGTCCTCTTCTGGTGCAGCCCCGCTCGCGCTGGACGCGATTGACTCTGATGGCGGGGATTCCGTTGACGAGGGCGCCGAGGAAGAGCTCGACGGAGCAGAGTCGGAGGGTGCCACAGAGGACAGCGAGTACGCGGTCAATGCCCGCGAAGGTTCTGCTGACCGCGGTGCTGACAAGGACCAGAATGCTGAACCAGAGAGCAAGGCCATCCAGCTAGCCAATGCGCTGGGCCAGGGCGGCTGGATTGGCGGACTGATGTTCGGCATGGGCGGCATGGCGCTGCTCGGCGGGGCATTCTTCGCGTTCATCGCATGGCGCCTCATGCGCAGTAATGCAGCCATGGCAGCTAACGGCAGCGTTGAGGACGAGGCTGAAACCGATTAACTGCACAAGCGCGGCGCGCCTCGGGATGCCGCCTAGGCCGATTTGGTCTTTCGGCTGTTGGACGTTAAGCTGTCAGGCGAAGTTTTGATATGTTTCAAAGTTTCACCGAAGACCGTCGGTCACTTGGGAAAACGCTTTCCGGTCATGCTGATCTCATCAGCAAGCTCGTGCGAGCGCTCCCGGGTTGAAGGATCATCGTCATGATGACGGCCCACGCAGGTAACACGAGACGTTTTGTATCGCGCCGCTAGGTTTACGCCAGCGAGCTGCGGTTCCAGAAGCGCCCCGTTGCCCCCTGCGGGTACGGGGCGCTTTGTCGTTGTGAAAGTGTTTCCTTCGTTTCGATCGCCGGTGCACGTACACACGTACACCAGAACATCAGGAAGGAGGCGAGAGTATGGCTAATCCAAAGAACACTGCAGCGCTGCAGGAGCTCAAGGCACGCTTCGAGGAAGCAGACGCCACCGTGCTGACCGAATACCGCGGTCTGTCCGTGGTTGAGACCACCGAGCTGCGTCGCGCGCTGGGTCAGGATGTCACCTACTCCGTCGCCAAGAACACCCTGCTCAAGCTGGCTGCTAAGGAAGCCGGCGTTGAGATTGACGAATCCCTGCTGACTGGTCCTACCGCTGTTGCTTTCATCAAGGGCGAGGCTGTTGACGCAGCTAAGGCCATGAAGGATTTCGGCAAGGATCACGAGGCTTTCGTCGTCAAGGGCGGGAACATGGACGGCTCTGCGCTGTCCGCTGAGCAGGTCATGGCTATCGCCGACCTGGACAACCGCGAGACCACCCTGGCCAAGCTGGCCGGTGCTCTCCAGGGTTCCTTGGCAAAGGCTGCTGGACTGTTCAACGCTCCTGCGTCCCAGGTTGCACGCCTCGCGGCTGCCCTGCAGGAGAAGAAGGACTAGTTCCGCCACGCTGGGCGCGAGGGCACGGTGTGTCACCGCGCTGGACCACAAGCCGGTCCACCACAGTAAAAACTTTTAAAAACACTTCGCCGCAGGGTCGATTGCCCAGGCGGCACAACACGAAAGGATGCCTATTATGGCTAAGTTCACCAACGAAGAGCTGCTGGATGCCTTCAAGGAGATGACCCTGATCGAGCTCTCTGAGTTCGTCAAGCTGTTCGAGGAGACCTTCGACGTCACCGCTGCTGCTCCGGTTGCTGCTGTTGCAGCTGCTGGTGGCGCTGAGGGCGGCGCTGCTGCTGAGGAGAAGGACGAGTTCGACGTCGTCCTGGAGGACGCAGGCGCTAAGAAGATCGGCGTCATTAAGGTCGTCCGCGAGGTCGTCTCCGGCCTGGGTCTGAAGGAGGCTAAGGAGCTCGTTGAGGCTGCTCCGAAGGCTCTGCTCGAGGGCGCTTCCAAGGAGGACGCTGAGGCAGCTAAGGCTAAGCTGGAAGAGGCCGGCGCAAAGGTCTCCCTCAAGTAATCCAGTTGCCGCGCACAGTGGCCGCGTGATTCACCGCCCCGCAAGGTTCGCCTTGCCGGGGCGGTTTTTCTATTGCTGCCCAGCGCTACTTTTTAAAGGGAAACTGCGTGTCTGCGGGCTGTTGTAGCATGTTCAGCATGAACTCGAAGTCCCGTATCGTTGCTGTGTTTGTGCTCGGCCTGGCCAGCGCCATGATCGTGGCGGGCGTGCTCCTGCCACGGCTCTTCCCCGAGGAGCGGCCGGTGCCACTGAGCCTGCAGCACACCACCTTCACCTTGGAGGACGAGGACGCAACCGTGGGTCCGGGGTACTTGGGCGTGGGGGAGGATGAGCCCATCCAGGCGCCGGTGGCTCGCCAGTTCAACATGCAACTGGGCCAGCCGGCCACGGAGGAGGAGGCGACGGTGCGCGTCGGCGTCTCCAACGCCCGCACCAATGTGAAGGACGATCTGGAGTCCCTGCTGGACGCGCAGGTGTATAGCTACCGGGTGAACCGGATGAACGGTGAAGCCGTGGGGGAGGCCAAGGTCGCGGATTCCCCGGCGACCCCGCCGAAGGCCGTGGAGATGGAGGGCTCCTGGGCGAAGTTCCCGGTGGACACCCAGCAGCAGAGCTACGAATACTTCGACTGGACCGCCCGCCACGCCTACCCGGCGGAGTTCCGGGGCACGGAGCGCCGGGAAACCTCTAGCGGTGCCGAGAAGGAGATCTACCTCTTCCGCCAGGAGATTCCGTCGGAAAAGGTCAGCTCCCGCTACAGCGGCATCCGCAATGCCATCGTCAAGGACGGCGACCGTGCGGAGCTGTACCACGGCGGCTGGCGCGAGCTGGCGGTGGAGCCGGAGTCCGGCATGATCGTCGGCATCGAGGAGCACATTCGGGACGAGTACCGCAACGCTGGAGGCGAGGTGGTGGAGCCGCTGCTGAAGTTTGAGGGGCGCACGACCGAGGCCAATGAGCGCCAGATGCTGGACCAGGCAGACGAGCTCGGTGGCAAGCGTTCCACGGAGAAGTGGGGTCGTGGGGTGTTCTGGGCCGGCGTGATCCTGCTGCTCGCCGCACTGGTGGTGGCGCTGCGCCGTGAGCGCAAGCGCCGGGCTACAAGCGTGTAATTTTGCGCCCGCCGAAGCGGACAGATACTATCAGCCTGATCAGTATCCACGGGGGTGGACATTTGGGGGCTACTACTATATGGTAGTTCGTTGCGCTGGTTAAATTCTGAACCCTTGTGGGCAGGCGAGTTGAGAGATGATGATCTCACCAACAATCGGCCTTGGCAATGAGCTTCCCTCCAGCAGTCGCAGGCTGCGGAAAAGTGGATTTGACAAGGTCCTTTAGGCATTCCTGCTTATCCGGCGTTCAGAGTAACACCACCGATATAGACCACCACGAAAAATCGTACGCTCACGCAACCGTTTCCCAGCCTGGCTCCACCCAGGCGAGGAGAAACGCTTAGTGCTGGAAGGACCCATCTTGGCAGTCTCCCGCCAGACAAGTTCAGTGGCCGGAATCCCCGGAGCTTCGACTCGCTATTCTTTCGCGAAGATCGACGCGCCGATCGAGGTTCCAGGCCTTCTTGACCTCCAACGAGAGTCCTTCGCCTGGCTCGTCGGCGCCCCGGAGTGGCGCGCCCGCATGCAGGCCGAGGCTGGGGAGGGAGTCCGCGTCACGAGCGGACTGGAGGACATCCTCGAAGAGCTGTCCCCCATTGAGGACTATTCGGAAAACATGTCCCTCACGCTCTCGGAGCCACGCTTCGACGACGTGAAGACCTCCATCGACGAGGCCAAGGAAAAGGACATCAACTACGCGGCACCGCTGTACGTGACCGCGGAGTTCACCAACGCCCAGTCCGGCGAAATTAAGTCCCAGACCGTCTTCATCGGCGACTTCCCGATGATGACCGATAAGGGCACCTTCATCATCAACGGCACCGAGCGTGTCGTCGTCTCCCAGCTGGTCCGCTCCCCGGGTGTCTACTTCGACGAGTCGATCGACACCTCCACCGAGCGCCCGCTGCACGGCGTGAAGGTCATTCCTTCCCGCGGTGCATGGCTGGAGTTTGACGTCGATAAGCGCGACACCGTCGGTGTCCGCATCGACCGTAAGCGCCGCCAGCCGGTGACCGTCCTGCTGAAGGCCCTCGGCCTGACCACCCAGGAGATCACCGACCGCTTCGGCTTCTCCGAGATCATGATGTCCACCCTCGAGAAGGATGGCGTTGAGAACACGGACGAGGCACTGCTGGAGATCTACCGCAAGCAGCGTCCGGGCGAGTCCCCGACCCGCGACTCCGCGCAGGCTCTGCTGGAGAACTCCTTCTTCCGCCCGAAGCGCTACGACCTGGCGAAGGTCGGCCGCTATAAGGTCAACCGCAAGCTGGGCCTCGGTGGCGACACCGACGGCACCATGACTCTGACCGAGGAAGACATCCTCACCACGATCGAGTACCTCGTCCGCCTGCACGCGGGCGAGCGCACCATGACCTCCCCGGAGGGCGTGGAGATCCCGATCGAGGTCGACGACATCGACCACTTCGGCAACCGCCGCCTGCGTACGGTCGGCGAGCTGATCCAGAACCAGGTCCGGGTTGGCCTGTCCCGCATGGAGCGCGTCGTCCGCGAGCGCATGACCACGCAGGACGCCGAGTCCATCACCCCGACCTCCCTGATCAACGTGCGTCCGGTCTCGGCAGCGATCCGCGAGTTCTTCGGTACCTCGCAGCTGTCCCAGTTCATGGACCAGAACAACTCCCTGTCCGGCCTGACCCACAAGCGCCGTCTGTCCGCGCTGGGTCCGGGTGGTCTGTCCCGTGAGCGCGCTGGCCTCGAGGTTCGCGACGTTCACCCGTCTCACTACGGCCGCATGTGCCCGATTGAGACCCCGGAGGGCCCGAACATTGGTCTGATCGGTTCCCTGTCCTCCTACGCCCGCGTGAACCCGTTCGGTTTCATCGAGACGCCGTACCGTCGCGTCGTCGATGGCAAGATCACCGACGAGGTCGAGTACTTCACCGCTGACGAAGAGGACCGTCACGTCATCGCTCAGGCGAATACGCCGTTCGATGCGGACATGAAGTTCACCGAGGACCAGATTGAGGTCCGTCTGCGCGGCGGCGACGTGGAGGTCGTCCCGGCAAGCCAGGTGGATTACATGGACGTCTCCCCGCGCCAGATGGTCTCCGTCGCAACCGCGATGATTCCGTTCCTGGAGCACGACGACGCCAACCGTGCCCTCATGGGTGCGAACATGCAGCGTCAGGCTGTGCCGCTGCTGCGCGCCGAGGCCCCGTACGTCGGTACCGGTATCGAGCAGCGCGCTGCGTACGACGCCGGTGACCTGATCATCGCCCCGAAGGCTGGTGTAGTGGAGTACGTCTCCGCTGACTACATCACCATCATGGACGATGAGGGCATCCGCGATACCTTCATGCTGCGCAAGTTCGAGCGCACCAACCAGGGCACCAGCTACAACCAGAAGCCGCTGGTCAACCAGGGCGACCGCGTCGAGGCTGGCCAGGTCATCGCCGACGGCCCGGGCACCGATAACGGTGAGATGGCGCTGGGTAAGAACCTGCTCGTCGCCTTCATGCCGTGGGAGGGCCACAACTACGAGGATGCGATCATCCTCTCCCAGCGCATGGTTGAGGAGGACGTGCTGACCTCGATCCACATCGAGGAGTACGAGATCGACGCCCGCGACACCAAGCTGGGCCCGGAGGAGATCACCCGCGACATCCCGAACGTCGGCGAGGACGTCCTTGCTGACCTCGACGAGCGCGGTATCGTCCGCATCGGTGCGGACGTCCGCGACGGTGACATCCTCGTCGGTAAGGTCACCCCGAAGGGTGAGACGGAGCTGACCCCGGAGGAGCGCCTGCTGCGCGCCATCTTCGGTGAGAAGGCCCGCGAGGTTCGCGATACCTCCATGAAGGTTCCGCACGGTGAGACCGGCAAGGTCATCGGCGTGCGCGTCTTCTCCCGTGAGGACGACGACGACCTCGCCGCTGGTGTCAACGAGATGGTCCGCGTTTACGTTGCCCAGAAGCGCAAGATCCAGGACGGCGATAAGCTCGCCGGCCGCCACGGCAACAAGGGTGTCGTCGGCAAGATCCTGCCGCAGGAGGACATGCCGTTCCTGCCGGACGGTACCCCGGTGGACATCATCCTGAACACCCACGGTGTGCCGCGTCGTATGAACATTGGTCAGGTCCTGGAGGTGCACCTGGGCTGGCTGGCGAAGGCCGGTTGGCAGGTCGACACCAACTCCGAGGACCCGAAGATCAAGGCGATGCTGGAGACGCTACCGGAGGAGCTTTACGACGTTCCGGCCGATTCCCTGACCTCCACCCCGGTGTTCGACGGTGCGTCCAACGCCGAGCTGTCCGGTCTGCTGCGCTCCTCGCGCCCGAACCGCGACGGTGTCCGCCTGGTGGATGACTTCGGTAAGGCGCAGCTGATCGATGGCCGTACTGGTGAGCCATACGAGCACCCGATCTCCGTGGGCTACATGTACATGCTGAAGCTGCACCACCTGGTCGACGAGAAGATTCACGCCCGTTCCACCGGTCCTTACTCCATGATTACCCAGCAGCCGCTGGGTGGTAAGGCCCAGTTCGGTGGCCAGCGCTTCGGCGAGATGGAGGTGTGGGCAATGCAGGCATACGGTGCCGCCTACACCCTGCAGGAGCTTCTGACCATCAAGTCCGATGACGTGGTGGGCCGTGTGAAGGTCTACGAGGCGATCGTGAAGGGCGAGAACATCCCGGATCCGGGTATCCCAGAGTCCTTCAAGGTCCTCCTCAAGGAGCTGCAGTCCCTGTGCCTGAACGTTGAGGTTCTGGCTGCGGACGGCACCCCGATGGAGCTGTCCTCCGATGATGACGACGAGCTTGAGTCCGCAAACGCAGCGCTGGGTATTAACCTGCAGCGCGATGAGCGTCCAGACGCCGACATCGACGTTGGCTAACGCTCAAGGCTTCGCACACTTTCAGATTCTGACCTAGGTTCACCCACAATGGCCCTCCACATTCTTGGAGGGGAAAGGAAGTCCACGTGCTGGACGTCAACTTCTTCGACGAACTACGCATTGGCCTGGCCACGGCCGATGACATCCGTCGCTGGTCGCGCGGCGAGGTAAAGAAGCCCGAGACGATCAACTACCGCACCCTCAAGCCAGAGAAGGACGGTCTGTTCTGCGAGCGCATTTTCGGGCCGACCCGCGACTGGGAGTGCTCCTGCGGTAAGTACAAGCGTGTCCGCTACAAGGGCATCATCTGTGAGCGCTGTGGCGTCGAGGTGACCAAGTCCAAGGTTCGCCGTGAGCGCATGGGCCACATCGAGCTGGCCGCTCCGGTGACCCACATTTGGTACTTCAAGGGCGTTCCGTCCCGCCTCGGCTACCTGCTGGATCTGGCCCCGAAGGATCTCGAGAAGATCATCTACTTCGCGGCCAACATCATCACCTCTGTCGATGAGGAGGCTCGTCACAACGACCAGACGGCCCTCGAGGCAGAGATGCTGCTCGAGAAGAAGGAGGTCGAGCAGGACCGCGACGCAGAGCTGGCCGACCGTGCCAAGACTCTCGAGGAGGACCTCGCGGAGCTCGAGGCTGCCGGCGCGAAGGCCGACGCCAAGAAGAAGGTGCAGAACGCCGCTGACCGCGAGATGCGCCACATCCGTGAGCGCGCTGAGCGCGAGGTGGAGCGCCTCGACGAGATCTGGAACACCTTCGTCAAGCTCGCCCCGAAGCAGATGATCGCGGACGAGACCCTCTACGAGGAGCTGCTCGACCGCTACGAGGATTACTTCACCGGCGGCATGGGCGCGGAGGCTATCCAGACCCTGATCCGCAACTTCGACCTCGAGGCCGAGGCCGAGTCCCTGCGTGAGGTCATCCGCGACGGCAAGGGCCAGCGCAAGCTGCGCGCCCTGAAGCGCCTGAAGGTTGTCGCTGCGTTCCTGCGCTCCGGCAACGACCCGGCCGGCATGGTCCTGGACTGCATCCCGGTCATCCCGCCGGAGCTGCGCCCGATGGTTCAGCTGGACGGTGGCCGCTTCGCGACCTCCGACCTGAATGACCTGTACCGCCGCGTCATCAACCGCAACAACCGCCTGAAGCGCATGCTGGATCTCGGCGCCCCTGAGATCATCGTGAACAACGAGAAGCGCATGCTGCAGGAGTCTGTGGACGCGCTGTTCGACAACGGCCGCCGCGGCCGTCCGGTCACCGGCCCGGGCAACCGTCCGCTGAAGTCCCTCTCCGACCTGCTGAAGGGTAAGCAGGGCCGCTTCCGCCAGAACCTGCTGGGTAAGCGTGTGGACTACTCCGGCCGTTCGGTGATTATCGTTGGTCCGCAGCTGAAGCTGCACCAGTGTGGTCTGCCGAAGCTGATGGCCCTGGAGCTGTTCAAGCCTTTCGTGATGAAGCGCCTGGTGGAGAAGTCCTACGCGCAGAACATCAAGTCCGCGAAGCGCATGGTTGAGCGCCAGCGCCCAGAGGTCTGGGACGTTTTGGAAGAGGCCATCGCCGAGCACCCGGTGATGCTGAACCGTGCACCAACGCTGCACCGCCTGGGTATCCAGGCCTTCGAGCCCGTGCTGATTGAGGGTAAGGCTATTCAGCTGCACCCGCTGGCCTGTGAGGCCTTCAACGCGGACTTCGATGGTGA
This sequence comes from Corynebacterium sp. MSK039, assembly GCF_030232315.1. Taxonomy (NCBI): domain Bacteria; kingdom Bacillati; phylum Actinomycetota; class Actinomycetes; order Mycobacteriales; family Corynebacteriaceae; genus Corynebacterium; species Corynebacterium sp. MSK039. The sequence goes on along the minus strand of NZ_JASPJL010000016.1, from coordinate 24,798 downwards.
CCAGATGGCAGTCCACCTGCCGCTGTCCGACGAGGCCCAGGCTGAGGCCCGCATCCTGATGCTGGCTTCCAATAACATCCTGTCCCCGGCGTCCGGTAAGCCACTGGCTATGCCGCGTCTGGACATGGTCACCGGCCTGTATTACCTGACCCTGACCAAGGGCAAGGAGGAGTTCGGCGGCCAGGGTGCCTTCACCGAGGCCACCGACCAGGGCCCGGCAACCGGCGTGTACACCTCCCTGGCGGAGGCCATCATGGCCTACGACCGTGGTGTGCTTGGCCTGCAGGCCCCGATCCACGTCCGCATCGACCACCTCCGCCCGCCGGCTGAGGTTGAGGCGGAGCAGTTCCCGGATGGTTGGCAGAAGGGCCAGACCTGGACCGCCGAGACCACCCTGGGGCGCGTGCAGTTCAACGAGCTGCTGCCGTGGAACTACCCGTACGTCGAAGGCGTGATGGACAAGAAGAACCAGGCCGTCGTCATTAACGACCTGGCAGCGAAGTACCCGATGATCACCGTCGCGCAGACGGTGGACAAGCTGAAGGACGCTGGCTTCTACTGGGCAACCCGCTCCGGTGTGACCATCACCATGCACGACGTGCTGGTCCTGCCGAATAAGCAGGAGATCCTCGACGAGTACGAGGCCAAGGCACAGCGCATCGAGAAGAAGCTGGCCCGAGGCAAGATTAACGAGTCCGAGCGCTACCAGTCCCTGGTTGACCTGTGGAAGGAAGCAACGGACTTCGTCGGTGAGTCGGTGGAGAAGCTCTACCCGGATGACAACCCGATCCCGATGATCGTGAAGTCCGGTGCTGCCGGTAACATGCGCCAGATCTGGACCCTGGCGGGCATGAAGGGCATGGTCACGAACTCTCGCGGTGACTACATCACCCGCCCGGTGAAGACCTCCTTCCGTGAGGGCCTGTCCGTGCTCGAGTACTTCAACAACTCCCACGGTTCCCGTAAGGGCCTGGCGGATACGGCACTGCGTACCGCTGACTCCGGTTACCTCACCCGTCGTCTGGTGGACGTCGCGCAGGACGTCATCGTCCGCGAGGACGACTGTGGCACCAAGCAGGGCGTTGTTCTGGACGTCTGCACCCCGGTGCTGGACGCCAACGGCGAGAAGACCGGCGAGTTCGCTCGCGCGGACTTCGTCGAGACCTCCGTGCTGGGCCGCTTCCTGGCCGCCGACGCCATCGGCGCGAACGGCGAGGTTGTGTGCGAGGCCGGTGCGATCATCGGCGAGCTGGAGCTGGCCGAGCTGGTCAAGGCTGGTGTGGAGACCGTCAAGGCCCGCTCCGTCATGACCTGTGGCACCGCTACCGGCGTGTGCTCCACCTGCTACGGCAAGTCCATGGCGACGGGTAAGAAGGTCGAGATCGGCGAGGCTGTCGGTATCGTGGCTGCCCAGTCCATTGGTGAGCCGGGTACCCAGCTGACGATGCGTACCTTCCACCTCGGTGGTGTTGGTGGCGATATTACGGGTGGTCTGCCGCGTGTTCAGGAGCTGTTCGAGGCTCGTGTTCCGAAGGCGAAGTCCCCGATCGCTTCCGTGGACGGCAAGATCAAGATCGAGGACGACGACGCGTTCTTCACCCTCACGATCATCCCGGACGATGGTTCCGAGGAGGTTGTGTACGAGAAGCTGTCGAAGCGTCAGGGCCTGGCAACGCTGGGCACCGGTGGCGTGGAGCGTCCGCTCCGCGACGGCGACCACGTGAAGATGGGCCAGCAGCTGCTGAAGGGCGCTGCGGATCCGCACGAGGTTCTCCGCGTGATGGGTCGCCGTGGCGTGCAGCAGCACCTGATCAACGAGGTGCAGAAGGTGTACCGCGATCAGGGTGTGGCCATCCACGACAAGCACATCGAGATCATCGTGCGCCAGATGCTGCGCCGCGTGACGGTCATCGACTCCGGCTCCACGGAGTACCTGCCGGGCTCCCTGGTGGATCACTCCGACGCGGTGGCCGCGTCGAAGGAGGCCGTGAAGACGGGTGGCCGCCCGGTCGAGGTTCGCGCCGAGATCATGGGTATCACCAAGGCTTCCCTGGCAACCGAGTCCTGGCTGTCCGCCGCCTCCTTCCAGGAGACCACTCGCGTGCTGACGGACGCTGCGATCAACAAGCGTTCCGATAAGCTCATCGGTCTCAAGGAGAACGTGATCATCGGTAAGCTGATCCCGGCTGGTACGGGTATCGCCCGCTACCGCAACATCCAGGTCCAGCCGACTGAGGAGGCTCGTGCTGCGGCGTTCACGCTGCCGTCCACCTTCGGTGACGGTTTCTACGGTGACGAGGGCTACGGTGAGTTCACCGGCGCGTCCGTCCCGCTCGATGACCTCGGCCTGCACTAAGGCTTAGGGTTTCTAGGCTTGGGCCTAGAGGTTTAAGGCCTCAGGGTTTTTAGAACCCTGAGGCCTTTTGCTATGCGCGGGGGGGAGGGCGAGTTTTGGGATGGGATGGCACGGTGAGCGGTGGCTGCGCGCACGGGGAAGGGGTGCACGCGATGGAAGACCCGCTAGCGATGGAGCATGGGCTAGCGATGGAAGGGTGTGGAGGAAGCTGTCCCGCGGCTAATCCAGGCGCAGGACCCGCACGGTGACAGAACCGAGGTTGTGCGAGCCCGTGATACGCAGCGTCGGGGCGTTCGCGGGGAGCTGCTCCGGAGGAACAGCCCCACGGGCGACCTTGAAGGTTGTCTCCCCGAAGGAGCCGTCGGTGTCGATGTGCACGCGGATGCCCTCCGGAACGAGGATCTTGACCTCCCCGAATGCGGCCCCCACGTCGATGGTGGTGTGGTGCGAGGCCAGGCGCGCGGCGAGAAGGTCGACAGTCACTGTTCCGGCGTGCGCTCGGATCTCCTGGTAGGCGGGCACGGTCCAGTGGTGGAGCCGGCGATCAGAGAATAGAGCCTGCACCCTGTTGTTGGGCAGGTTCTCGCCGGTGACCATCTGGTTGGCGAAGTAGGCGACCTCTTCCGGGGATCGCGTGGGTACCGCCGGGCGGTTGAAGTTGGTGAGCTTCTCCCAGAAGCTTTGCCCATTGTTCGTGGGTGCGGGCCGCTGCGTGGGCGTGCTCGGGCTCGGCGGGGCAGCGGGGGTTGTCGGGTGGCCGTAGAGTGCCGCGCGCGGGTCGAGGAAGAGGTCCGTCAGCGGCACGAGCAGCTCGCCACGGGTCTGGGCGACGATGCACTGCTGCACCCGCTCGTCGAACTCCGCGATGCTGATCTGGCCGCGGCCAAGAGCATCGTGGAGGAGAGCCTGGGCGCGGTTGCGGTCATTGTCATCGCAACGGAGGGCGTCGTCGTTCATGGCTAAGAGGATAGTTGAGTCGCGCGCTTCGCGGATACCCATGGATCTTGCGCAGCGAGCTGTGGACTCCGTCTGCAATATTCGGCTTTAGCTGCAGAAAAGTGCCCTCTGTGGGGTACTGGGCGTGGCTGCAAGCCTTGTCCGATCCCTAACCGTGCTGTGGCACCTTCACCTCACCGAAGTCGCCCGCGCAGCTCATCGACGTATTAGTTTCTTGAGCTCTCGCAGCCGTCGGAGCTGAGCAATTGCCACCGGGAATCTTCACGATCTGGGCGTTGCCGTGGTTATAAGCATCATAAGGCATGCCGTTCGCGTACCCCTGCATTGCTTCCAACCCCGCAGCGCAATCCGTGCCGGCGGTGACTGCGTATACCTTCTGGTTCACCACCGGCTCGCTGGGCTGCGAGAAATCACGAGTTTTTACCTGCCCGCAATAATCCCCAGGCTGCGTATCCGCGGGTGCGGCGTTCGGGGTCGGCTTTCCTGCTACCGGGGACGCCTCACCCTCCGATTCTCCCGCGCTCTGAGGTCGTGCCGAAGCAGTGCTTCTGTCCTGAACGGGAGGTTTTTCGGCGTCGGACGGTTGTGGCTTCCTCGAGCTACTCGAGGTTTCGGGAGCGGTGTTTGCCGTGGTCGAGGATTCGGATGCAGTGGTGCTGGTCGGAGTCGAGGGCTGTGAGGCGTTGGGGGTGTCCTCGGAATTGCAGCCGGAGAGTAGGCCGGCTGCGAGCAACGGTGCGACGATCGCGACGGCACGCGGCGAACGGTGCAAAGTTGTGCGTCCTGAGGCTGGCTGGGCGTTTCCAATACGGGTTGTGGTCATCATGGGGGAGACTGTAGCGCGCAGTGCGGACACGGGTGCCGGTTTTCCCTCACAGGAAGGTGAGGGGGCCGTAGATTATTCACCGTTGAGTCGGACGAAGATGTAGCCGCTAGACTCTTGCCCCATGGGAATCTTTTTTCGTGAGTCCAAGAAGGTCGGCCGCAACGGCCGCGTCAACGTCTCCAGTGGCGGGGTGGGCGGCTCCTACAAGCTGGGGCCGGCCCGCATCACCCAGAAGGCCAATGGGCAGCAGATGATCCGCATCCAGACCGGCATCCCGGGCCTGAATTTCACCAAGACCTTCGGCAAGAAGCGCCGTTAGGCCACGTAGCGCCCGGCGTCATCGACGTTCCGGGCCCACTGCAGGTGTAGCTCGTGCCCGAGCCTTGCGACCTCGCCCTGTAGCTCCTCAAGGTGCTGCTCGATCACCGAGCCCGGCCACAGTGTGGTGCGCATCTGCAGTTCCACGCCGTACTGCTCCGCCGCGGCGGCGGCTACCCGTAGCGAATCCCACATTCGCTCCGCGGCCCGCGGCGCCAGCCCCGTGACCGCAGCGGCATGACGGGGGAGCGCTTTAACGTCCAGCCCGATCCAATCCGGTCGTGTTTCCTCCGTGGCCAGCAAGGCGCGTAGCCGCGCGGGCGCGTACCCGCTCGTGTGCAAGCCCACCGGGAAGCCGGCAACCTTCGTGGCCGCAAGCGCTGCGGCCAGCCCGGCCGCCGCCAGTGGCTCACCACCAGAGATCACCAAACCATCCAGCATCCCTCGGCGCCGCTCCATGAGCTCCAGGGCATCCGAGAAGAGCGGTCGCCCCTCGGCTCCGCGAGTCCCACCCGAGCCTTCGCCAGCCCCGCCCAAATCTGCAGCAGGCTCGCCTCCGCCCACCACCGGGAATTCTTGCAGCTGCGCATTGTGGCAGTACACGCAGCGCAGCGGGCAACCCTGGGTGAACACGGTCGCCGTCAGTTTTCCTGGCCAGTCAGTAGCGGAAAAGGGAATCAGCCCTGCCAAGGCCAAGCGGTTGGCGTCCTGAAAAGCGGCGGAACTACGCATGCGGTCGGGCTCCAACCGCGGACGGCGAGAACTCGCCAACCTGCATCGCCACAGCCTCGCGGAAGTACTCCCGCTCGCTGAACTCGCCGCGCTTGCCGGTGTTGAAACTGCTCGTCGGCCGGAAGTAGCCCATCACGCGCGTCCACACCTCGGTATCGGCGCCACAGCTGGGGCACTGCGGGTGTTCGCCGGAAAGGTAGCCATGCTGTGGGCATACCGAGAACGTCGGGGTGACCGTCAGGTACGGCAGCTCGAAGCTCTCCAACGCCCGGCGTACCAAGGTCGCGCAGGCCTCCCCGGAGCTCATCGCGGCTCCCATGTAGAGGTGCAGCACGGTGCCGCCGGTGTACTTCTTCTGCAGTTCCTCCTGCTCGACCAGTGCCTCGAAGGGGTCCGGGGTGTGCGCCACGGGCAGCTGCGAGGAATTGGTGTAGTACGGCTGCTCTGCGGTGCCTGCCTGCAGGATTTCCGGGTAGCGTGCGCGGTCCTCGCGGGCGAAGCGGTAGGTCGCACCTTCAGCCGGGGTGGCTTCCAGGTTGTAGAGGTTGCCGGTAGCTTCCTGTGCTTCGAGGAGCCGCTCGTTGAGGTGGTCGAGTAGCCGGGTGACGAGCCCGTGGCCCTCGTGGTCGGTGATGTCGCGGGCCCCGCCGGTGAAGTTGCGAACCATCTCGTTGCAGCCGTTCACGCCGATGGTCGAGAAGTGGTTGTTCAGGCTGGGCAGCCAGCGGCTGGTGTAGGGATACAAGCCTCGTTCCATGTTCTCGGCGACGAACTGCCGTCGCCGCTCCAGCGTGTCGACCGCGAGGTCCACGAGTTCGTCGACTGCCGCGAAGAGTGCTGCTTCGTCGCCGCGGTGCAGGTAGCCGAGCCGCGCGCAGTTGATCGTGACGACGCCAATCGAGCCGGTCAGCTCGGAAGAGCCGAAAAGGCCATTGCCACGCTTCATAAGCTCGCGGAGATCCAGCTGCAGGCGGCAGCACATGGAGCGAACCATGCCCGGGTCGAGGTCCGAGTTGAGGAAGTTCTGGAAGTACGGCAGTCCGTACTTGGCGGTCATGTCGAAAAGCAACGCGGCGTTGGTGCTGTACCAGTCGAAGTCCGGGGTGATGTTGTAGGTGGGGATGGGAAAGGTGAACGGGCGGCCATCGGCATCCCCGGCGCTCATGACCTCCAGGAAGGCCCGGTTAATTATGTCCATCTCTGCTTGGAGTTCGCCGTAGGTGAAGTCCACGGGCTCGCCCCCGATGAGTGGGTTCTGTTCTGCGAGGTCGGCGGGGCAGGTCCAGTCGAAGGTGAGGTTGGTGAAGGGGGTTTGGGTGCCCCAGCGGGAGGGCACGTTGAGGTTATAGATGAATTCCTGCAGGCACTGCTTGACTTCCTCGAAGCTGAGGCTATCCAGGCGGACGAAGGGGGCCATGTAGGTGTCGAAGCTGGAGAACGCCTGGGCGCCGGCCCACTCGTTTTGTAGGGTGCCGAGGAAGTTGACGGCCTGGCCGCAGGCGCTGGAGAGGTGGCGGGGCGGATGGGAAGAGATCGCGCCCGGGACGCCGCCGAAGCCTTCTTCGAGGAGTTGGCGCAGGGACCAGCCGGCGCAGTAGCCGGTGAGGCTGTCGAGGTCGTGGATGTGGATATCGCCGGAGCGGTGGGCGGCGCCAGCCTCGGGGGCGAAGATCTCGTCCAGCCAGTAGTTTGCGGCGACCTTGCCGGAGGCGTTGAGGATGAGTCCGCCGATTGAGTAGTCCTGGTTTGCGTTGGCGTTGATGCGCCAGTCTTGGCGGTGCAGGTACTCCTCGACTGTTTCGGTGGGGTCGACGGCGACTCGCCGCTGCGCGTTGCGGGTGTGGTCTGTGCGGTGGGCTGAGGATCGAATGCTGGGTGCGGACATGGAGGCTCCTCTCGTCGGGGTGGGGATGAGCCGTGGCGGGTGGGGTTCCACCCCGGCTGGTGCCAAATAACATACGTGGAATTCCGGGCCCCGCAAGCAATGGAAGCGCAATATATAGATGGTGACGTGTCTATAATGCCCATATGTAGTGCCTACTTGTGCGTGTGGTGTGTTTGATGCGCACGTGTAGTGAGAGCGTGATCTTGGCCTCATTGGGGTGTCGAAGTGGTTCCGCAGTGCTCCCGTCATGGCTCGCCACCCCTCTCGCCTGCCTGCGACGGGAAGGTGAGCTGGGCGTTAACTGAGCATGGCCCTAAAGCCCCCTCTTCGGCTGCAATGTTGCCCGCCTGTGGTGCTAATCTCACTTGATGGCAATGTGAGCCGGAGGGAGTAGAAGTGCACGTCCGAATTCGTCAGATCGCGGGTCTCGACGGGCTGCGAGGGGTCGCGGTGGCAGCCGTGGTGCTGTACCACTTCTTCGGCGACCTTCTGCCCGGCGGGTTCATGGGCGTGGACGTCTTCTTCGTGCTCTCCGGCTTCCTGATCACGTCGATTCTGCTGCGCGAGGTCGCCCTCACCCAGGGCGTGAGCTTCCGGGTCTTCTGGAGGCGACGTCTGCGGCGCATCGCCCCGCTGGCTCTGTTCGTTCTCATCATGACGACGGCCGTGGTGGGGACGATCGGCGGCGATCTTGCGGTGAAGCTGCGCGCCCAGTTTTTGGGTACCGCGTTCTTCGTCAATAACTGGGTGCAGATCGCGAACTCTGAGTCCTATTTCGCGAAGTCGGATATCCAGGTCACTGCACACTATTGGTCGCTGGCGATTGAGGAGCAGTACTACCTGATCTGGCCGATTCTGGTCTGGTTGGTGCTGCTCGCCGTGCGGCGCAACGCAGCGCGCTTCCGCCCGCGCATGGCGGTGCTGACGGCGGTGTTGGCCGTCGCCTCCATGGTCGCGATGGCGGTGATCTTCGATCCGCAGCAGGACCCGTCGCGGGTCTACTACGGCACGGATACCCACGCTTTTGGTCTGCTGCTCGGTTCGCTGGTCGCACTGCTCCTGACCTCTCCGGTGCGTTCCCGGGTCGCGGATTCGCATCCGCGCCGCCTCAACTGGTTTAAGCATCAGCTGCTCGCGGACTGGATCCCCGCGCTGGCCTTCGTGGGACTCGTGGCGATGATGATGACCGTGCACGCGGAAAGTGCGTTCACCTACCGTGGCGGGCTGGTCATCGCCAGCCTGTTGACCTCTGTGGTCGTGATGGGGCTGGCACGCGGCGATAACGCGATCGACGAGTGGATGAATATCCGCGTGCTCCGCTGGCTGGGCCACCGCTCCTTCTCCATCTACCTGTGGCACTGGCCGATCGTGATGGTTCTGCCGGTGCTGGCCCCCAAGGCGCCCGACTGGCTCATCGGCCTCGTGGCTGTGATTCTTACCGCCCTGATCTCCGAGTGGAGCTTTAATCACATCGAAACGCCGTTCCGGCGCCACGGTTACCGCAAGACGATCAAGGGCTGGTTTAGTGGTGGAGTGATGCGCAAACTGAGTGTCGGATTCGCCGTCGTCCTCGTGGGGGCGCTGACCGCCTGCGGGCTGGCTACCGCTCCTTCGGAGTCGAGCCTGGAAAAGGACCTGAAGGAAAAGTCCGAGCGCCCGCAGAAGGCCAACGAGGAAGCAGCGAAGACCACCCCGCCGGTCCCGAAGGATGGCAGCAAGATCCCGGTTGAGGATCGCAAGATGCCTTCCGGCAACAAGATCAGCATGGTCGGTGACTCCGTGATGCTGGCCTCCGTGGACGCGCTGCAGGACAAGTTCCCGGGTGCGACCGTGGACGCAGCACAGAGCAGGCACTACATCGCGGCACTGCCGATCCTGCAGCAGATGTCGGACGCCGGAACGCTGCGCGAGTTCGTGGTGCTCGGCCTGGGCACCAATGGCCCCTCCGACGGCGCGGGGGACCCGGAGATGTTGAAGAAGATCAGGGAGGCCGTGGGCAAGGATCGCGTCATTATCTACGTGATGCCCTACGGTGACCGTGACTGGATGGCGCACGCCAACGAGGAGCTCATCGCGGAGGCGAAGAAGACCCCGAACGTTTACCTCGCGAACTGGTGCGAGGCAGCGAAGGAGAACGACGACTTCGTCGACGGCATCCACCCAGGCGAAAAGGGCGCGAAGGTCTACGCCGGCGCGGTGAAGGATGCGCTCAAGCAGTGGAAGAGCGGCAAGAAGGATATTCCACAGAGCTGCAGCATGTAGCTCGCGGTGAGGGATAAGGCGACAGCGCGGCCGGGGGGGGATGTGAGGCTGGGCTGGGGCAGTTAGCGCCAGCCAGGGTCCCCCGCAGCCGCCTACCGGCACATGCGCCTGGAGTTGCGCCCGGAATCACTTCCGAGCGCATTTGGTTTCCAGCGTTCACTGCGGTATTCTGACCGGCGTAGATTGTATTGCTCCGATGGCGCGTACCGAATGGTAAACGGCAGAGGGTGCTTAATACAGGGATCTTCGTGCCGAGTGCGCGGAGTGATACAAAACGGTAGTGGCCCCGGAAAAGAGCCCCCATTTTTTGCTGTTCAAGGGTGTTTTCGCTCAGTTCGGCAAGTGGGTGCCCCGCCAGGGGGTTCACGACATACCGAGGCTTCTGCAAGTTTAAAACCCAAAGAAGAAAGTCTATCTATGCCAACTATTCAGCAGCTGATCCGCAAGGGTCGCCACGATAAGCCGGGCAAGGTTGCGACCGCCGGCCTGAAGGGCTCCCCGCAGCGTCGTGGCGTGTGCACCCGCGTGTACACCACCACCCCGAAGAAGCCGAACTCGGCTCTGCGTAAGGTCGCCCGTGTCCGCCTGACCTCCGGCATCGAGGTCTCCGCTTACATCCCAGGTGAGGGCCACAACCTCCAGGAGCACTCCATGGTGCTCGTCCGCGGTGGTCGTGTGAAGGACCTCCCGGGTGTTCGCTACAAGATCGTCCGTGGCGCTCTGGATACCCAGGGTGTCAAGGACCGTAAGCAGGCACGTTCCCGCTACGGCGTCAAGAAGGAGAAGTAAGCCATGCCACGTAAAGGTCCAGTAGCACAGCGCCCACTCGTCAAGGACCCGGTGTACGGCGACGTCCTCGTCTCCCAGCTGGTCAACAAGATCCTGATCGACGGCAAGAAGTCCACCGCTGAGCGCATCGTCTACGGTGCCCTCGAGCAGTGCCGCGAGAAGACCGGCACCGACCCGGTCCTGACCCTGAAGAAGGCACTCGACAACGTTAAGCCGGCCCTCGAGGTTCGTTCCCGCCGCGTCGGTGGCGCAACCTACCAGGTCCCGGTCGACGTCCGTCCGGGCCGTTCCACCACCCTGGCGCTGCGTTGGCTCGTCACCTTCAGCCGCCAGCGTCGCGAGAACTCCATGGTTGAGCGTCTCGCCAACGAGATCCTCGATGCCTCCAACGGCCTGGGCGCTTCCGTGAAGCGTCGCGAGGACATCCACAAGATGGCTGAGGCTAACCGCGCCTTCGCTCACTACCGCTGGTAGTCGCTTGACCGGCTGGCCGCGGTCGCTGCGGCTAGCCCAGGCGGGAGTAGTGGGGGAGGGAAAACTCCCCCTACTCCAGACGGCCATAAAAATGGCAAAATAGAACCTGAACAGACCAATGCGGCTCGCTAGGCCTTATGCGACCAACAACCTTAAGGTCCGGGCCGCTCGACAACGATTGAGCGGAGTTTTTAACCAGTGGCACTCGAAGCACTGACCGACCTGAAGAAGGTCCGCAACATCGGCATCATGGCCCACATCGATGCCGGTAAGACCACCACCACCGAACGCATCCTCTTCTACACCGGTATCAACCGTAAGGTGGGCGAGACCCACGACGGTGCATCCACGATGGACTGGATGGACCAGGAGAAGGAGCGCGGCATCACGATTACGTCCGCCGCGACGACCTGCTTCTGGAACGACAACCAGATCAACCTGATCGATACCCCGGGTCACGTCGACTTCACCGTTGAGGTCGAGCGTTCCCTGCGTGTCCTGGACGGCGCTGTTGCTGTCTTCGACGCGAAGGAAGGCGTTGAGCCGCAGTCTGAGCAGGTCTGGCGCCAGGCTGATAAGTACGACGTCCCGCGCATCTGCTTCGTCAACAAGATGGACAAGCTGGGTGCGGACTTCTACCACACCGTGCAGACCATCATCGACCGCCTCGGCGCGAAGCCGCTGGTCATGGAGCTGCCGATCGGCGCTGAGGACAACTTCGAGGGTGTTGTCGACCTGCTGCAGATGAAGGCCCTGATGTGGCCAGGCGTCGTTGCCGCAGGCACCGAGCCGACCATCGAGGAGATCCCGGCTGACCTGCAGGAGAAGGCTGAGGAGTACCGCGAGAAGCTGATCGAGGCTGTCGCGGAGTCCGACGAAGAGCTCATGGAGCGCTACTTCGCCGGCGAGGAGATCACCGTCGACGAGATCAAGAAGCAGATCCGTCAGCTCACCATCAACGGCGAGGCATACCCGGTCTTCTGTGGTACCGCCTACAAGAACAAGGGCATCCAGCCGATCCTGGACGCCATCATCGACTACCTGCCGAACCCGATGGACGTCGGCTCGATCAAGGGCTTCGACCCGAAGGACCGCGAGGTTGAGCGCAACCGCAAGCCGTCCCGCGACGAGCCGTTCTCCGCGCTGGCGTTCAAGGTCGCTGTTCACCCGTTCTTCGGCAAACTGACCTACGTCCGCGTCTACTCCGGCTCCGTGGAGACCGGCGACAAGATCGTCAACTCCACCAAGGAAAAGCCGGAGCGCGTCGGCAAGCTGTTCCAGATGCACTCCAACAAGGAGCAGCCGGTTGACCGCGCATCCGCTGGTCACATCTACGCCTTCATCGGCCTGAAGGACACCTCCACCGGTGACACCCTGTCCGACGCCGCTAACCCGGTCGTTCTCGAGGACATGGACTTCCCGGACCCGGTCATCGAGGTGGCTATCGAGCCGAAGACCAAGTCCGACCAGGAGAAGCTGGGTACCGCCATCCAGAAGCTCGCGGAGGAGGACCCGACCTTCACCGTGAAGCTGGACGAGGAGACCGGCCAGACCGTCATCGGCGGTATGGGCGAGCTGCACCTCGACGTCCTGGTGGACCGCATGAAGCGCGAGTTCAAGGTCGAGGCAAACGTTGGTGCTCCGCAGGTTGCTTACCGCGAGACCATCAAGAAGCCGGTCGAGAAGCTCGAGTACACGCACAAGAAGCAGACCGGTGGTTCCGGTCAGTTCGCTCGCGTCATCATCGCTCTGGAGCCGCTGGAGCCGGAGGAGGGCTCCGAGGAGACCTACGAGTTCATCGACGAGGTCACCGGTGGCCGTATTCCGAAGGAGTACATCCCGTCGGTCGACCAGGGTATCCAGGACGCCATGCAGTACGGCTACCTCGCTGGCTTCCCGCTGGTGAACATCAAGGCCACCCTGCTGGACGGTGCTTACCACGAGGTTGACTCCTCCGAGATGGCCTTCAAGCTGGCTGGTTCCATGGCTCTCAAGGAGGCCGTGGCGAAGGCTAAGCCGGTTCTGCTGGAGCCGATGATGGCCGTGGAGATCATCACCCCTGAGGAGTACATGGGTGAGGTCATCGGTGACGTCAACTCCCGCCGTGGCTCCGTGTCCTCCATGGAGGACCGTTCCGGCGCGAAGGTCGTTAAGGCCCGCGTCCCGCTGTCCCAGATGTTCGGCTACGTTGGCGACCTGCGTTCCAAGACCCAGGGCCGCGCCAACTACTCCATGATCTTCGACTCCTACGCTGAGGTTCCTCAGAACGTGGCCGAGGAGATCATCGCCGAGCGCACCGGCAAGTAGTTCCCGATGCGGGGTGGGCTAGCTGCTAGTGCTAGCTAGCCTCCCGACGTCGAGGTTCTGCACCTTTAAGCCCGCCCGGGTGTGGTCCACGCGAGTGGAACCGCGCGAAACCTGGGCAAACACCAACCCCGCACCTGCGGGGTGGGGTAGGGGCTTGCACGTCGCACCATCGAAGTTTTTAAAGTACTTCACATTTGAGTATGATGCGGTGTGCTGGCCGTTACCCACTTGGAGAGCCTTAAGAGTTCTTCAGGGTGGCTGAGATCAAGCGCCAGCGCGTCTGGTTGCTGATTTCAGGACAGTATGTAATCGGCATAATAAATTTCGGTTTGTCAGCTACCTGCCTTTAAGAGGTAAAATGGTGAACCGGAGAAGTAAATCAATGTGGCTGCGAGAGTCGTAGCCACCGAGAAGTCCAGGAGGACACTAAGTGGCGAAGGCAAAGTTCGAGCGCACAAAGCCGCACGTAAACATCGGTACCATCGGTCACGTTGACCACGGTAAGACCACCACGACTGCTGCGATCACCAAGGTTCTGCACGAGACCTACCCAGAGCAGAACAAGGCCTTCGCCTACGACGCCATCGATAAGGCGCCGGAGGAGAAGGAGCGCGGCATCACGATTAACATTTCTCACGTCGAGTACGAGACTGAGAAGCGTCACTACGCACACGTCGATGCCCCGGGCCACGCTGACTACGTCAAGAACATGATCACCGGTGCTGCTCAGATGGACGGCGCCATCCTGGTTGTTGCTGCAACCGATGGCCCGATGCCGCAGACCCGTGAGCACGTTCTGCTGGCTCGCCAGGTCGGCGTTCCGTACATCCTCGTTGCACTGAACAAGTGCGACATGGTTGACGATGAGGAGCTCCTCGAGCTCGTCGAGATGGAGGTCCGCGAGCTGCTGGGCGAGCAGGGCTTCGACGAGGAGGCTCCGGTCGTCCCGATCTCCGCACTGGGCGCCCTGGAGGGCGAGCAGAAGTGGGTCGACTCCATCCTCGAGCTGATGAAGGCTTGCGACGAGTCCATCCCGGACCCGGAGCGCGAGACCGACAAGCCGTTCCTGATGCCGGTTGAGGACATCTTCACCATTACCGGTCGCGGCACCGTCGTTACCGGCCGTGTTGAGCGTGGCGTCCTGAACCTGAACGACGAGGTCGAGATCCTGGGCATCCGCGAGAAGTCCACCAAGACCACCGTCACCTCCATCGAGATGTTCAACAAGCTGCTGGACACCGCAGAGGCTGGCGACAACGCTGCACTGCTGCTGCGTGGTCTGAAGCGTGAGGACGTCGAGCGTGGCCAGGTCGTCGCTAAGCCGGGCGCTTACACCCCGCACAGCGAGTTCGAGGGCTCCGTCTACGTCCTGTCCAAGGACGAGGGCGGCCGTCACACCCCGTTCTTCGACAACTACCGTCCGCAGTTCTACTTCCGTACCACCGACGTCACCGGTGTCGTTTCCCTGCCAGAGGGCACCGACATGGTCATGCCGGGCGACAACGTTGAGATGAGCGTCAAGCTGATCCAGCCGGTCGCAATGGACGAGGGCCTGCGCTTCGCTATCCGTGAGGGTGGCCGCACCGTTGGTGCTGGTCGTGTGACCAAGATCAACAAGTAATACTGCTTCTTTAAGCGGTTGACTTGCCGCTAGCCCCTAGGGGCCGGCGGGAAGCTTGAACCCCCGGAGCTTCGCTTCTCAGCGAGCTACCGGGGGTTCCTTGCGTCTAAGGGGGCGGGGCTACTTGCCGGTCTTGAAGCGCTTTGTGGCGCGGTTGAGGACGTCCTGAGCGGTCTTCTCGACCCTCTGCTTCACCTTGGGTGGGACCTTGGACTCGTAGAGGCCCTGGCCCTTCTCCCTGAGCCACTTGCCGCCCTTCTCGCCTCGCTCGACGAGGTAGTCCGCGGTTGAGACGACGGGGTCCGCGTAGCGCTCTGCGAACTGGATGGCCTGTTCTGCGGCCTTCGGGTCGATGAAGGAGGGGCGGTGCTCCTGGAGCTGTTCCCGCAGGGCTGCGCTGAACGCGGTTTTGCGCTCCCAGCGCTCGTCGAGCTTCTTGAGTTCCGCGATGAGGGCCTCGTTGGACCCGCCGTGGTCCGGGTGGTGTTCGCGGACGATGGCGCGGCGCGCCTTGACGTACTCCGGGTTCTTGCGGAAGCTCTGGTTGCCGCCGGTGTTGCGGGCCTGGTTGGCCATGGAAGCCTCTTCTCGGTGGTTGTGTGCCCTTGTTGGGTGCTTTGGAGCCCTGGTAGCGTGCTGGCGCTACCGGGCTGGCTCTGACGCTGCCGTTCCTTGTCGGTCTGTGTGTGCAATGCCTTTCAGGTTATCGCAGTTGGGGGCTCGTGTGGGTATAGAAAAGCCCACCCCCTCCGCCGGATGGTCCGGGGGAGGGGGTGGGCCGGGGTGTTAACTGCCCGTTGTGCCTAGAGCGTTGCGCTCGGCGGGTGAGGGGCTGTTAAGCGTTGATGCCGTTTTAGGCGAACAGCTTGCGGGAAGCTGCGAATGCGCCAGCTGCAACCATTGCGACGACTGCGAGTGCAGCCAGGCCGCGTGCGGCAGCGTTGGAGCCGGTCTCGGCTGCGATACCACGGTCGGTAGCTGCGGCGTCTGCGCCCTCAGCCAGCTGACCGCCCTGTGCGATGACCTCGTCCTTGTTCTCGCCGAGCAGCTTGTCGGAAGCAGCCTTCTCCTCAGCGGTCGGGTCCTCGTTCTTGCGACCCTCGTCCGGGGTGTAGGTCTGGCCGTCCTTCATCAGGTGGTAAACGATGCCACCGATGATCAGGGCTGCCGGCAGAGCCAGCCAAGCCAGCTTCTTCTTGTCACCGTCCTTGTCGCCTTCCTGCTGCTTCTTCCAGATCTCGAGGGCTTCCTCGACAGTCAGGGTGTCGGAAGGGTCGTTCTCGTTGACGTACAGGCCGTCACCGTTGTACTCGTAACGGTTGCCGTCCTTCGTGACGTCGAGCGGGATCTTCTGAGCCTCTGGGGCCTCCCCGTTCTCGCCAGGGGTGTCCTCGCCAGGGGTGTCCTCGCCAGGGGTGTCCTCGCCCGGAGCTGGGGCCTCCGGGTCCTCGTTCTCAGCCTGCTGCTGCTCCCAGATCTCCTGAGCCTGCTTCTCGGTCAGGTTCGGGCCGGGCTCGCCAACGAAGCCCTCGACAGGCTTGTACTCGCCGTTAGCCTGCTTCTGGTACTTGACACCTTCAACGGTGAGCTCGGCAGGTGCAGGAATCTGAGCCTGTGCGACGGTTGCGCCACCGACGGCCAGGGCGCCTGCCATGACGGCGGCGGTCAGAGTGCGTGGAAAACGCTTCATGATCTCTCCTTGAAAGAAATTGGTGTTGCGTAATGCCAAACATCGGAGGCGGCATCAACAGTGTCAACTATAAGCGCTTCCTTAACTCTCGCAACAAATTGTGCACACGCAATGAGAAAAACCCTCAAAAAGGGGTGGAATTCTCAGCTTGTCATTACTCCGCTTCTTGGGGTGCTTGCTCCTCCGCGCCCTTGTCCACCGTCGTGGAGGTCCCCTGGAACTGCCAGCCCACCACCGCATTGCGAACGGCCGGGGCGAGCAGGTTCGCCGGCTGAATGCAGCTGATCGTCAGCAGTCGGCCCGGCATGGGGCCCTCGCCCCAAATCTCCGGGCTTTGTGAGAGCCCCTCCTTCTCCGGGTCGTGGAGGTCGGTGGCGGAGTATACGAGCCAGGTGTCGCCGGAGGCCTGGGTGCGCAGATAGAGCTTGTCACCGATGCTGACCTTGTGCTTATCCTTCGCGCCGTCGTAGAGGTCGTTAAACACGGCTGGGACGCCCGCGCCCGTGTGACCCGTGATGACCACGATATCCTTGGCATTCGTGCCGGGCAGGGAGTACGGCTTGTCCTCCGAGGTATAGGTGCAGGCCTTATCCATCGTGTCTGGATTGATCGCGCCGTCCTTCACTCGGCACGGACCCTCCTCGAAGGTGGCGTGCATCTTCAATGCGGGTACGTACATCTCGATCACAGGGGAGGGATCGATGGGGGGCGACTGCTCTGCGACTACTTCGTTATTCTCCAAGTCCTCCGGAGGGGAGAACCCGCCCGAGGGCCAGAGTGCAAACACGAGCACCAGGGCTAGTGCGGCGGCACCGAGCTTGAGCCACATCGGCTTCTTCTTGCCATCGCGCGAAGAGGTCTCCCGCCAGGCAGAGCTAAGCTGCGGTTCTGGCCGCCGGTGCTGAGCCCTCTCTTCATCCCGGCGGGCGCGGCGCTGCTGAACAGCGGCCATCTCCGGGCCAAGTGTGCGACCCTGCCTCGGGCCGCGGTGCCCATGGTCACGGCTACTGGACGTCGCGGTGCGCCGACGAGGAGTCGAGCCTCCTGGCTGGCCATCCCTGCGGTAACGAGGTTGCTCCCCTTCAGGGCGTGGGCGGCGCTGGCGCCGAGCGCCCGGTTGCCCGTGAACGGGGGCTAGCGGCCGGCGCCGCTGGGGTTCGCCCTGCGGACGTGGACGGCGCTGGCCCGGCGGAGTGGGGCGGCCCCCTTCTGATGCCTGGGGGCGGGGACGGCGCTGCGGTTGGCCCTGGCGTGAACGGGGAGTGCCGGCCTCTTCCTGGGAAAGCGGGCGGCGGCGCTGGGGCCCACCCTGCGAGCCGGGGCGTTGTTCACCTTCCGGCATCGGCCGACTGCCGCGTGGCTGCTGCGCACGAGCGCGCGGGCGCGGGTGAGAGCCTTGAGCGGCGCCATGGTCTGCGTAGCGAGGGCCGCGGGTTGATCGCTGCCCTGCCTCCCGCTCCGGCGCCGGTGTGTTCGCGCGCCGGTAAGACGGCGGCTGCGGGCCGCTCTCATCGGACTGCGGGGAACGTGGGGCAGGCAGCGGGGATCTCCTAGGATCCGAGGGGCGCCGACGGGGATCCATAGAATCGCTCACTGTTTTGCCCTCCTTATATATAAGGTGTCAGCAACGATCACGCCTGAAACCTCTACGAGAAAACTATGTGGCGATTCTAATGCGTGTTGCACATGCTGTGTTAAAGCTACCGTCGTGCGCGGCCCACCGTGAACGAGCCAACGTGGACTCAGAAAAATAAATTTGGCCTCACGCGTTCGATGTGGTTGAATACTTGACGTTGCTTTAACACGGCACATGAGGCCATGCGTGCTTGATTAAGCCTAACCGGAACTGATCAGGATAAAACGCCCAGCCAAGAAGGTGCTGATGGTGAAGCGAGCATGAACCAACACAGTGGGGGATAGCTCTGCTGTGCGGTACTTCGCGCGGGAACGGCGACACGCCCGACCGCGGGTGCCGGAGTGGGACATGGTAAATGAACAGCGGCAGTAAGCATAAGGAAAGAACCTTTTGCCTCCTCTGCGTCCACAACTGCAGATAACCAGCAGTATTTAGGCGCATGAGCACTAGTCCCCACGCGGGGAGGGTCTCTTCCAACACACAGTGTGTGCTTTGTTAACAACGCAAACGCGATCGTTTACCACCCCGACCGGTGCAACGAAGTGAACAGAGAAGACACTGAGCAAACTGGCGTCTGGACCAGGCCCCACGGCCGGACAGCGTTAAGACAAGAAAAGAAGCGTGTTCGCTCACAAGCTCGACAGCAGGTCGAGAACGTGGGCACGCTGAGGAAGAGGACAAGCGTGGCGGGACAGAAGATCCGCATCAGGCTCAAGGCCTACGATCACGAGGCAATCGACGCTTCTGCCAAGAAGATTGTTGAGACGGTCACTCGTACCGGCGCCCGTGTAGTCGGCCCGGTGCCGTTGCCAACTGAAAAGAACGTTTACTGCGTCATCCGTTCGCCGCACAAGTACAAGGACTCGCGCGAGCACTTCGAGATGCGTACTCACAAGCGCCTGATCGACATTCTCGACCCAACCCCGAAGACCGTTGATGCCCTCATGCGCATCGACCTTCCGGCAAGCGTCGACGTCAACATTCAGTAAGCCTGAGTCGAGTCTGAATACAGCAGCTTAAAGGCAGCGGAGAACAAAACTATGAGTGATATTGAGATCAAGGGCATCCTGGGCAAGAAGCTCGGCATGACCCAGATCTTCGATGACGAGAACCGCGTCGTACCGGTCACCGTCGTCGAGGCTGGGCCTTGTGTCGTAACCCAGGTGCGCACCAAGGACATCGACGGCTACGAGGCCGTCCAGATCGCATTCGGTGAGATCGACCCACGTAAGGTCAACAAGCCTGAGTCTGGCCACTTCAAGAAGGCCGGCGTTACCCCTCGTCGCCACGTCGCCGAGATCCGCGTCGCGGATGCTTCCGGCTACGAGGTCGGGCAGGACGTAACCGTCGAGATCTTCAACGAGGTCGACTTCGTGGACGTCACCGGCACCTCCAAGGGTCACGGCTTCGCCGGCGGCATGAAGCGCCACGGCTTTGCCGGCCAGGGTGCAGCACACGGTAACCAGGCAGCGCACCGTCGCGTCGGTGGTATCGGCGGAGCCGCTACCCCGGGTCGCGTCTTCAAGGGCAAGCGCATGGCAGGTCGCATGGGCAACAACCGCGTGACCATGCAGAACCTGAAGGTTGCCAAGGTCGATACCGATTCCAACCTGCTGCTCATCAAGGGCGCAGTTCCGGGTATCAACGGCGGCATCGTCGTTGTCAAGACCGCAGTGAAGGGCGGTGCTAAAGCATGAGCAATCTGAAGCTTGATGTACATACCGCTGATGGTAAGACCAACGGCAGCGTAGAGCTCCCAGCATCCATCTTCGATGTTGAGGCGTCCGTCGCGCTGATGCACCAGGTCGTTACCGCTCAGCTCGCAGCGAAGCGCCAGGGCACGCACGCAACCAAGGGTCGCGGCGAGGTCCGTGGCGGTGGCCGCAAGCCATTCCGCCAGAAGGGCACCGGCCGCGCACGCCAGGGCTCCATCCGCGCACCACACTTCACCGGTGGTGGCACGGTCCACGGCCCGCAGCCGCGCGACTACTCCCAGCGCACCCCGAAGAAGATGAAGGCCGCCGCACTGCGCGGCGCCCTGTCTGACCGCGCACGCCACTCCCGCATCCACGTGATCGAGGAGCTCGTGCCGGGCCAGATCCCATCCACCAAGTCTGCACGTTCCTTCCTGGAGCGTCTGACCGAGCGCAAGCAGATCCTGGTCGTCCTCACCCGTGAGGACCTGACCGCTCGCAAGTCCGTCGCTAACCTGCCGAACGTGCACGCACTGCCGGCAGACCAGCTGAACACCTACGACGTTCTGTACGCAGACGACGTCGTGTTCTCTGTCGAGGCACTGGACGCCTTCATCAAGGCCGCAAGCGGCGCCAACAAGGCCGAGGACCAGAACACGAAGGAGGAGGCTAAGTGAGCAACAAGGTTGTAGATCCTCGCGACGTCATCATCGCTCCGGTCGTGTCTGAAAAGTCTTACGCCCTGATGGAGCAGAACGTTTACACGTTCCTCGTCGCACCAACGTCCAACAAGACCCAGATCAAGATTGCCGTCGAGCAGATCTTCGGCGTGAAGGTCGCCAGCGTCAACACCGCAAACCGTGAGGGCAAGCTCAAGCGCACCCGCTACGGCTACGGTCGTCGCAAGGCCACCAAGCGCGCCATGGTGACCCTGGTCGCCGGCAGCGATCCGATCGACATCTTCGGTGGCACCGTCGCGTAAGCGGCGGCAAACCGACAGGTAAAGAGGAAGCAAAAGTATGGCTATTCGTAAGTACAAGCCGACTACGCCGGGTCGCCGCGCGAGCTCCGTCTCCGAGTTCAGCGAGATCACTCGCTCCACTCCAGAGAAGTCTCTGCTGCGCCCGCTGTCGAAGACCGGTGGCCGCAACGTTCACGGCCACATCACCACCCGTCACAAGGGTGGCGGCCACAAGCGTCGCTACCGCGTGATCGACTTCCGTCGTAACGACAAGGACGGCGTGGTCGCAAAGGTCGCTCACATCGAGTACGACCCGAACCGCACCGCAAACATCGCACTGCTGCACTACCGCGACGGCGAGAAGCGCTACATCATCGCCCCGCGCGGCCTGAAGCAGGGCGCACTGGTCGAGTCCGGCCCGAACGCAGACATCAAGGTTGGTAACAACCTGCCGCTGCGTAACATCCCGGCCGGTACCACCATCCACTGCGTCGAGCTGAAGCCAGGCGGCGGCGCCAAGATGGCCCGCTCCGCTGGTGCCTCGATCCAGCTGCTGGGTAAGGAAGGCAAGTACGCAGTCCTGCGTATGCCGTCCTCCGAGATCCGCCGCGTCGACATCCGTTGCCGTGCAACCGTCGGCGAGGTCGGTAACCAGGAGCAGATCAACATCCGCTGGGGCAAGGCCGGCCGTATGCGCTGGAAGGGCTGGCGCCCGACCGTCCGCGGTGCTGCTATGAACCCGGTCGACCACCCGCACGGTGGTGGTGAGGGCCGCACGTCCGGTGGCCGCCACCCAGTGTCCCCATGGGGTCAGCTGGAGGGCCGCACCCGCCGCCCGAACCGTCCGAGCGACAAGATGATTGTCCGCCGTCGCCGTCCCAACAAGAAGCGCTAAGAGGAGGTAGCAGAGAATGCCACGCAGCCTTAAGAAGGGCCCATTCGTTGACGAGCACCTCCTCAACAAGGTGGATGCTCAGAACGAGAAGGGCACCAAGCAGGTCATCAAGACCTGGTCCCGCCGCTCGACTATCTTGCCCGACTTCATCGGTCACACCTTCGCCGTCCACGACGGTCGCAAGCACGTGCCGGTGTTCATCGATGACTCGATGGTTGGTCACAAGCTGGGCGAGTTCGCACCGACGAAGACCTTTAAGGGTCACGTCAAGGACGACATGAAGGGTCGTCGATAATCATGACTGAAACTGTGAATTCCGCACGCGCCACCGCGCGTTTCGTGCGCGTCAGCCCGATGAAGGCACGCCGCGTGATCGACCTGGTCCGCGGTAAGTCCGTCGAGGACGCCCTGGCGATCCTGAAGTACGCCCCGCAGGCTGCTTCCGAGGACGTCGCCAAGGTTGTTGCCTCCGCAGCGGCTAACGCAGAGAACAACTTTGGTCTGGATCCGCGCACCCTGGTCATCTCCGAGGCATACGCCGACGAGGGCCCGACCATGCGTCGTTTCCGTCCGCGCGCTCAGGGTCGTGCTTTCCACATCCGTAAGCGCAGCAGCCACATCACCGTGGTAGTCGAGAGCCAGAAGGGAAGTGCTCAGTAGTGGGCCAGAAGATTCAACCCCACGGCCTCCGGCTGGGTATCACCTCCGATTGGCGGTCCCGCTGGTACGCCGACAAGCAGTACGCTGACTACCTTGCCGAAGACATCAAGATCCGCGAGTTCCTCTCCGAGGGCCTCGAGCGCGCCGGCATCGCGAACGTGGTCATCGAGCGCACGCACGACCGTGTGCGCGTCGACATCCACACCGCACGCCCGGGCATCGTGATCGGCCGTCGTGGCTCCGAGGCTGACCGCATCCGCGGCAAGCTCGAGAAGCTCACCGGCAAGCAGGTCCAGCTCAACATCCTCGAAGTCAAGAACGTTGATGCCAACGCTCAGCTGGTGGCTCAGTCCATCGCCGAGCAGCTGGTCAACCGTGTTGCATTCCGCCGCGCTATGCGCAAGGCAATCCAGGGTGCAATGCGTCAGCCACAGGTCAAGGGCATCAAGGTTGTCTGCTCCGGTCGCCTGGGCGGCGCGGAGATGGGTCGCACCGAGCGCTACCACGAGGGTCGCGTTCCGCTGCACACCCTCCGTGCCGAGATCGACTACGGCACCCACGAGGCTCACACCACCTTCGGCCGCATCGGCGTCAAGGTGTGGATCTACAAGGGTGACGTCGTCGGCGGTCGCCGCGAGTCCCTGATGAACGCTCGCGACGAGCGCCCGTCCCGCGGTGGTCGCCGTGAGCGCCCGCGCCGCGGTGGTGCACGCCGCCAGCGCGCCGAGAAGAAGCAGGAGGGCTAAGAACAAATGCTTATCCCCAAGCGCGTTAAGTTCCGCCGCCAGCACCGCCCGAACCGTAGCGGTATGTCCAAGGGCGGCAACCGTGTGACCTTCGGCGACTACGGCCTGCAGGCCCTGGAGCCGACCTACATCACGAACCGTCAGATCGAGGCTGCACGTATTGCCATCAACCGCCACATCAAGCGTGGTGGCAAGGTGTGGATCAACATCTTCCCGGACCGTCCGCTGACCCAGAAGCCGCTTGGCGTGCGTATGGGTTCCGGTAAGGGCCCGGTCGAGAAGTGGGTCGCCAACGTCAAGCCTGGCCGAATCCTGTTCGAGATGTCGTACCCAGATGAGCAGACCGCGTTGGAGGCTCTGCGCCGCGCCGGCGCGAAGCTGCCATGCAAGGTGCGCATCGTGAAGAAGGAGGATCAGTTCTAATGGCTACTGGTATCCCAGCCTCTGAGCTCCGCGAGCTCAGCAACGAGGAGCTGACCACCCGCCTGAAGGAGAGCAAGGAAGAGCTGTTCAACCTTCGCTTCCAGATGGCGACCGGCCAGCTGACCAACAACCGTCGTCTGAGCGTTGTCAAGAAGGACATCGCTCGCATCTACACGGTCCTGCGCGAGCGCGAGCTCGGGCTGTCGACCAACCCTGGTGGTGACGCAGCATGAGTGAGGCTAACGTGAACAAGAAGGAAAAGGGCCAGAAGAAGGTCCGCACCGGCTACGTGGTCTCCGACAAGATGGCTAAGACCATCGTCGTCGAGCTGGAGGACCGCAAGCAGCACGCCCTGTACGGCAAGATCATGCGCACCAACTCGCGCGTGAAGGCACACGACGAGAACGAGACCGCAGGCGTGGGCGACCGCGTCCGCATCATCGAGTGCCGCCCGCTGTCCAAGGACAAGCACTTCCGTCTTCACGAGATCGTGGAGAAGGCTAAGTAATATCCTTGGGTAAGGGTCAGTCCTAGCCCCGCCACCCCGGGGCTAGGGCAGAACCCTCAAACACCCCCGTGTTCGGTTGAACTGCTCCCCATTAGTTGGACTGAGAAATCAGTTATCGACTAGTGGGGAGCAGTTTTCATTGAGAGCACGAAGTTCGCTGAGCGAATATCAGCGCGAGCAGTTGGTGGAGTGTTTCGAGCGGGGCATGGGGTACCGAGCAGCTGCGAACATGGTCGGGGTCTCGACAAGCGCAACACGCGACCTCTATCGTCGGTTTCAGCTGCATGGCAGGCTATGTCTTGTGGAGAAACCGACAAAGCAGCAGTATTCGTTCGACATCAAGAAGGAAGTTGTCCAGCGCCACCTTGCCGGTGAGACAAAGATGGATCTTGCCCGTGAGTTTGGCCTATCGTCAGACCAACTCGTCAAAGATTGGTCTTGGAAATGGCGCAAAGGCGGCGATGAGGCGTTGAAGCCGAAGCCGAAGGGCAGACCCAAAGGCTCGGCTGCACCGAAGCGGCTTACAGAAGAAGACAAGCTGCGCCGTCACATCGCACGGTTGGAAGCGGAAAACGCCTACTTAAAAAAATTGCGGGACTTGAGGAATCAGGGACGCGCCTGAAAGTTCAGGCGATCGTCATCCTCAAGTCACACCACCGCCTGGAGCACCTCCTAGAGGCAGCTGGTATCCCACGGTCGACGTTCTTCTACCACCAGAAACGCCTCAACAAACCGGATAAGCACGCAGCACTCAAAGCCGCGATCCGGGAAAGCTTCGAACGGAACAAGCATCGCTACGGCTATAGGCGAGTCCTACTTGACCTGCGCAACCAAGGCTGGGTGGTCAACCACAAACTCGTGTACAAACTCATGTGCGAGATGGGGCTTCGAGCCAAGATCCGCCAGCGCAGGCCATATGTTTCCTACACCGGGACGATCAGCCACATCGCTGACAACACACTTGACCGCAGGTTCACCCCGGATAAGCCGAATACCGTCTTTGTCAGCGACGTCACCGAGTTCAGGGTCCAAGGCCGCAAGGTGTATTTGTCACCGGT